>NZ_JCAIUL010000004.1:0-382556 GCF_059445505.1 Paenibacillus sp. Y301
GACATGATAGATATGAAAGACATCAAATAAAATTAAATGATACAAGGAATTTGAAAGTAGATTCAGAGAAGTCAGATACATCAGGTAACACCACATTCCTACTGCGGGCATTCGCCCTTGATCGCTAAGAAGGATTTTCTAGGAGATTATTCAGGCGACACATTCAACCAGCTAAGTCTGACGACCCGTTCCCTTCGGTCACTTAAGCTGCTTGAACGTCAGGAATGCCAAACGTTATAAGAAATCCCCGAAATAACACAATTCAATACATCTTAAAGTGATTTAGGAGGTGTAATTCTTGAAGTATTTAGAACTACTTACTCATCAAGGTAAGGAAAAACAAATACAGATTGAAGATATTTTAAAGAAGTATAAAGTCCAACCAGTAGGTACTGGATATATTGATCTAATAACACTAAATGAACATATTGAAGACTTAATTCAAAGTCTTTCAGAAATTAATATACTCGTCGAAGGTGTAACATGGTGGTGTCATTGTACCGAACAAACCAAATCAAGATTAGGTTGTCCTCATGGATTTGGAGGACCTAGAAGTAGGTTTTATGAGGGAATCTTCTTTGAAGCGCATATTCAAATGTTTGAAGTTTCAAAGAAAGATTTAGAGGAACTAAAATTAGGTAACATCAACTCTGAAATTCCACAAGTAAACAAAAGAGTTTTAAATTATATACAACATGAATTCAAAAGTGATGAAGACTATTTAGAATGTTTAGTTCCTGGAATTTGGCTTTCAGTGCCTAGAGAGTGGAACAGAATTAATTATTATATTAAGGATTCATATACAAGTGATTAATTGGTAATTTCTTCGAAGTCGGGGACATCTTATAACATAACATTCCTACATCGTCGCTGACGCTCCTTGGTCGCCAAGAGGGATTTCAGAGAAGTGGAATCAGGCGACACATTCAACCGGCTAAGTCTGTCGACCCGGTGCTATGCACCTTAAGCCGCTTGAACGTCAGGAATGTGCAACGTTATATGAAATCAGCGCAAAACTATAAAATGCAGGAGTGATTACAATCAAATTCATTTTAATATTTGGGCCCCAGGCCGTTGGAAAGATGACAGTTGGCCATGAACTAACGAAGATTACTGATTTGAAATTGTTTCATAATCACATGTCGATTGAGTTATTTCATCCTTATTTTGGTTTCGGAAGTGAAACATGGAGGTTAGCTAATCTCTTACGAAGAGAGTTGTTTGAATCATTTTCTAATAGCAATCAATATGGTCTTATTTTCACCTATGTATGGGGATTTGATCTTCAGGGAGATTGGGATTTTGTAAGACAAACCTGTGATATTTTTGAATCAAAAGACGCAGAGATATATTTTGTTGAATTAGAAGGGGATATTGAAGAAAGATTAAAACGAAATTCAACTCCTTTTAGACTTGATCAAAAGCCTACAAAAAGAAATATTGAACAATCTGAAAAAGACTTAATGAACACCATGGAGAAACACAGGCTGAATTCTTACCAAGGGGAAATTATAAGAGAAAACTACTTGAGGATAAATAACACAAATTTAAGTGCAGAAGAAGTTGCAAAGCAGATCAAAGAAAAATTCAATTTATAAAGTTCTCTATGAAAGTAATTCGAAGCAGGTGCTGACATCCTATAACATTACATTTCTGCTTCGTCGCTGACGCTCCTTGGTCGCCAAGAGGGGTTTCTGAGAAGTCAATTCAGGCGACACATCCAAGCAACTAAGTCTGACGACCCATTCCCTTTGGTCACTTAAGCTGCTTGAACGTCAGGAATGCCAAACGTTATAGGAAATCAGCGTAAATACGAAAAACAAATGTAAGTCCTTATAGATTAAGATAAAGGGCGGTTATCGTTTTATTAAAAGGAGTCGATTTAATGCTATATATATTTAGCGGGTTACCAGGCACCGGTAAAACCACGTTATCATCAGCGTTAGCTAGAGAACTAAAGGCTACGTATCTCCGAGCCGATGTCGTTGAGCAGGCTATGAGGAATTCTGGCCAAAATATCGAAGGACCTGAAGGTTACATCGTATGTTATGCAATTGCTTCGCAGAATCTCCAGTTAGGTCTAGACGTAATTGCAGATACAGTTAATCCCATCCAAATAACGCGCCAGGCTTGGCGTAACGTGGCGGAATCTCTTGAAACTCCATATGTTGAAATTGAAGTGGTCTGTTCTGACGATCGTGAACATAGACGTCGAGTCGAAACGCGTGCTGCAGATATTCCCGGCTTTGTTCTACCAACGTGGGAACAGGTCAGGAATCGACAGTACGATTTATGGGACCGAGATCATATTGTCATCGACACAGCTGATCAAACTGTGGAAGAAAGTTTGTTGACATTATGTAAACAGTTGGAACGAGATCGTAGAAGATAGTCAGATTTATTAATAAGAAATGATAGAAGAAACTTGGAAGTATTTCGTAGAAGTCGCTGACATCCTATAACAATGTGTTCAC
The DNA here is from genome assembly GCF_059445505.1 of Paenibacillus sp. Y301. Classification (NCBI taxonomy): domain Bacteria; kingdom Bacillati; phylum Bacillota; class Bacilli; order Caryophanales; family Paenibacillaceae; genus Paenibacillus; species Paenibacillus sp. Y301. Next base: position 2,475 of record NZ_JCAIUL010000004.1, read on the forward strand.
GCTTCGGCGGACAAGCCGCCTCGGTCCCGGAAGATAAGTCGAGGAAGTAGAAGCCGGGACACATCCGCACCACCCAACCGCATCGCGGCCGGACCTAAAGGTCCTTAGGGTGGTGGGACGTCGTGAACACGTTACGTTAGCTGAAATATCTGGATAGGGACATATAAAGGGCATTAAAGAATCGATGATAGTGATAATCAGGAAGAAATAATGAATAAAAGGTAAAGGCATAAGAAATAAAAGCGAAAGATCTAAAAAACAGGTTTGAAATCAGCATAGAGGCATTTCGAAGAAGAGATAGAAATACATAAAGAAAATCAAAAAAAACTAAGTGAGATTAAATACGTTAAGAACATCAAGAACATCAAAGACATGAAATACACCAAATAAAATTAAATGATATAAGGAATTTGAAAGTAAATTCAGAGAAGTCAGATACATCAGGTAACACCGCATTCCTACTGCGGGCATTCGCCCTTGATCGCCTAGAAGGATTTCTGAGGAGATTATTCAGGCGATACATTCAACCAGCTAAGTCTGACGACCCGTTCCCTTTGGTCACTTAAGCTGCTTGAACGTCAGGAATGCCAAACGTTAGGTGAAATACCATGAAAACATATAACGATCTTTTTGAAGGAGTATCTCATGGATGATGTGAAAATAAAAGCTTATAAGACCTTATTATATCAGGCGCTTATTGATATCAGAGTAATATCTGGACATTTAGCATGGGGGAGCGATGAGCTTCCAGAAAGTATGGTTAATGTAGTTCAAGCAGGTAAAGAAATATTTCAATTAGCCAACGTTCATCATAATCTAGCACTTTCAATGATTGATAATCTTGTTACGTTTAATGAAGAGGAATTTTGGAATCAAATTAATTATTTAAACAATAATTTTCCCAATACTACTAATTACAAAGAATTATTTGAATGGATCATTTATGAAGAAAATAAATAATAATTTTTTAACACCGTATATTAATTCTCTAAAGAGCCTAACTACTTAAAAAAATGTATAAGTAAATCAAAGATGCCATGGTACATCACCTAACATTGCATTACCACAGTGGTCGCTATGCTCTCTTGGTCACCAAGAGGAAGATTCATTGAAGTTAATTCAGGTGACACATCCAACCGGCTAAGTGGCAGGACCACCCAGACCTACGGTCTTTAAGCCGTTTGGACGTCGGTAATGCGGAAACGTTATACAAAATTGCCGAAAGGATTGATGAAGATTGATTCAAGGAGAATTAATAAATAAAACAATAGACTCACTAAAGAAGAGGTTAGAAAATAATAAATTATTAGAACTACAACTTCGAGAGGGTTACTTAACTCAAGTTACTTGTCAGTTTAATGAGCCAGCAAATGAAAGTGATTTAGTGGAATTCCAAAAGAAGTTAGGATATAAACTCCCAAATGATTATATTAACTTTTTGAAGACAACCAATGGCTGCTCATTATTTGATCATCCGCAATACGGCGGAGAATCGTATTTACATAAATGGCAGGATATTAATGAGGTAACGTATGAGGAACCAAATGAAGGGTTCTTGAAGATCGCCTACATCTACCAATCAGATATAATAATTGATCTGAAGGCATATAGCCATGGCCTTAATAATTACTTGATGGTTAAAGGACACATAGACCATTTTCATGAGGCGAGACCTTTGAATATGAATTTTGAGTTATGGTTTGATCGATTTATTATCAGTCAGGGAGATAAATTTTGGGAATGGTCAATATATACGGCGAAAACTATTATAGATTAAGAGGATAAAATATTGAAGGCAATTTCAGAGAAGTCGGCAACTATGTATAACACAGCATTCCTACTGCGGGCATTCGCCCTTGATCACCAAGAAGAATTTTCAGGGGGAATATTCATGCGATACATTCAACCAGCTAAGTCTGACGACCCGTTCCCTTTGGTCACTTAAGCTGCTTGAACGTCAGGAATGCACAACGTTATACGAAAGTCTCTAAAGTCATAAAAAAACAGGTGATAATATCATGGAAATCTCGATGAGACTTGAACCACATGGATGGTTAGATGTAGTGATTATTTCAAGAGAAGGGAATGAAATTGAAATCCCTGTTTCATTTTTGACAGATGCTATTTATGATCTAGCCCAAAAAGTATCCATCTTGAACAATGAAGTAAATGAAGTAATTATTACTATGCAGACAGAACCAGGTGAATACCGATTCCAAATTTCAAAGATTTCGAATACACATAGTTTGTTTGAGTTATTTGAAATGAATGATAATTTTAGTACGGAGTTAATTGAAGAAGGGACACTCTTAATAACAGAAGAGATAAAAACAATCAGATTGTTGAGAATAATACATAGAGAACTAACTACAATGAAAGCCTTAGGAATAGAAGAGTTTAAAAAAAGATGGAGTTCGGATTTTCCTATAAGTGAATATAAACGAATAGCTGATTCAATTAATAGATTAAAGCAAGATGAAGTTAATTCAGTGTAGAGAGACCTTCGTATAACAACATATTCACGCTTCGGGCCATTCGGCCCTCGATCCGGACCGGAGTTAGAAGAGTATTCGAAGAGGCAATAGGCAGTAGCAATGAAGCCTAATCAGCCGGACACACCCGCACCACCTAACCGCATCTCGGCCGTCCCTTCGGGACTTAAGGTGGTGGGGCGTCGTGAATAAAACAACGTTATGTGAAATCTCCTGAATTGAATTATAACCTTAAAGAACGGAGAAATGCATATGGCACTTGATGGTTACTTATTAGACATGAATAATCAAAGAATCTATCACTTTCCCATTGATGATGCCTTCCATTCCGAAATATTTCAAGAGCATAGAATTTGGAATAGCTATATTCAATTAAGAAAGTTAAGGGACTACTATGGGGTTGCAAAGTTTAATAAAACAGAAGTTAAGAGACTTGCAGATGATTTAGAACAATATAAAGTACATATTAAATATGAATATCAAACAAAAATTGATAAATTAATCAAACAACTTAGAGAAGATCGAATTGTAAAAGTGGGATTTTATGGAGACTAATAAATGTAAATAGATTGAGATCAGTTGCAGTGAATTCAAAGAAGTAGGAGACTCCACATAACAACATTTTCACGCTTCGGGCCATTCGGCCCTCGATCCGGCAGGAGCTAGATGAAGGTTCGAAGAATTAATTGGCAGTAGTAAGGAAGCGGAATCAGCTGGACACATCCGCACCGACTAAGCGCATCGCGCCCGGCGACATCGTCGCCTTAAGTCGGTGGTACGTCGTGAACACGGAAACGTTATACGCAACCCCTTTGAGAATGTTAAACCATGAAAACACGTAACAAAAAATGATGAATAATGGTTAAAGGATCAATTAGATCAAGGGAAATAGAAGGTAGACAAAGAGCATAAAGGAATTAATAGAATAAGGATGGATTCCGAAGAAGCAGTTGAGAACAAAGATACTAGGGATAGAGAAGGGGAACCTTTCCTATGCGGAAACGGATTTGATAGAGCCAAAGGATAAAACACATCAAGACATATCAAATACATAAAACACACAAGACATATATGGATGTGGAGTCGAAGAAGAAGGGGCAGCGTATAACAATGCATTTTTGCTTCGTCGCTGACGCTCCTTGGTCACCAAGAGGTATTTCGGAGAAGTAGAATCAGGCGACACATCCAACCGGCTAAGTGGCAGAGCCACCCGGACCTTCGGTCCTTAAGCCGTTTGAACGTCAGAAATGCGCAACGTTATCGGAAATCAGCGAAAAATATTAACCTTGAAGATATTGTTCATCAATTACCTATTGGGAATTAGTCAAAATAACTACAAAAAATAAAATATTTTGATAACAAGCTATTTGTGATGAGTATGCTATAATGTATAGGAACATATGTTTGCATAGGGGGCTGAATAACGTGAATGATCCATATCAAATCTGTCCAACTTTTGAAACTGATAATTTTATTTTTCGATTAGTTCGTGATGAAGATGCAATAGACCTTTTGGAATGTTACTCTGATCCAAAGGCACAACAATTGTTTAATAGTGATAACTGTTTAAGTGGTTTTCAAATTGAAACAGTTGACCGAATGTTACATTTTATCCAGTTTTGGCAACAAGAATACGAAAAGAAGTATTATATACGCTTTTGTATCGTAGATAAGAAAATTTCGAAACCAGTCGGTACAATAGAATTTTTTACACGTAATGACTCCTTTGAAGTTTACGGCAGTATTGGGATATTACGAATTGATCTTGCTTCAGAATATGAAACCAAAGAGGTTATCACTGAGATTCTTCAGATGATAGAAGAGCATTTTTATGATTGTTTTGAAGCAACTAGTATCGCAACAAAAGCTATACCTATTGGTGAACAAAGAATCTATGCACTATTGAATTTAGGATTTCATGTTTTCGTGGATTATCAAATCATTCCCTACAAAGATTACTTTATAAAAACAAGAAATATTGTATTAAGATAGATCAAGATAATTTTTCAGTATTTCGAAGAAGTCGCTGACATCCGATAACACCACATTTGCGCTGCGGATCGCAAGCGATCCTTGGTCTGCCCGAGGAATTTCGGAGATGTGAACTCAGGCAGACACACCTGCACTGGCTAAGTGGCGGAGCCACCCGGCCTAACGGCCTTAATCCAGTGAGGCGTCGTGAATGCAAAACGTTATCAGAAAGATCAGCAAATCTATTTTAAACATTGAAGGAGCACTATATGGCGACTATAGCACTGATAAGGCATGGTAGCACCAGTTGGAATAAAGAAGGACGAGCACAGGGTAACTCTGATATTTCGCTGGATCAGGATGGGATTAATCAAGCAGAACTTTTAGCAACGAGATTAAGATCAGAAGATTGGAATCATATTTATTCAAGTACTTTAGCAAGAGCAAAGCAAACTGCTCTTATTGTAGGGAGTGCTATCGGAGTAGATATTCACCTTGATGATCGTCTTCGGGAAAGGTCCGGAGGATTGATTGAAGGTACTACTGAAGAGGAACGAATAGAAAAGTGGGGAACAGGTTGGATAGAATTAGATCTTGGACTTGAGCCAATTGAGATAGTCCAAAAGAGAGGTGAAGAATTTTTAGAAGAAATAATGATGAAGCACCAAGGTGAAAAGGTGTTGGTGGTTTCTCATGGTGCCTTAATTCAATTTAACTTTATCAATTTAGTTCCTGATTTTCCTACAAAAGATTTTGGCAATACATCAATAACTATTTTAAAGAAAATAGATAATCAATGGACATGTGAACTGCATAACTGTACAAAACATCTTGAGGGTAATATCAAAGAAGGCTGATCCATCTGATAACACCATATTCAAGCTTCGGGGCATTCGCCCCTCGGTCCGGCAGAAGTTAGAAGTATATTCGGGGATGGATCTTCAGTAGCGAGGAAGCGGAATCAGCCGGACACATCCAATCGACTAAGTGCGCTGACACGCACTTAGTCGATAGGACGTCGTGAATACCCGAACGTTATCGGAAACCCTTGCAAATTAAACAAATATATAGAACTAATGAAAGAAGCGGAGTTGAAAGGAGCGAATAGCATGATGAAATCAACTAAGATCCTAGTGATAATGATGTGTATATACATGTTAGTAGCTTGTTCAACCTCAAACAACGATACATTTGAATTGTCGGAAGAAGACAAAGAATTAATTGCTAGCACTACAACGGAGTATTATCAGAATTTAATGAAAGAACGGTATCAAGATGCATTTAATAGCTTGGCCTTTACTGAGGATAATAGTATTGATATCGCTACAAGAAATATTGTATTACAAGAACTGAAAGAGAACATTAATTATCGTATACAATGGGTTAAATCAGTTTCCATAAGTGATATATCATTTAATAGGAATGAGAATATGCCTTTTCTTTCTACAATTGTGAGCGTGAATTATGACAATGTAAATCGTGAGGATATAAATGAAGTACTATATTTTGTCGAATCTGAGGGGCATTGGAAAGTCAAAAAGATAGAGAGTCTTGATAGATATATTCCTTACCGTTCACCTGATTATAGAATTAGTGTAACACCAGATTTTCTGATCCCTAAAAATAAATGATATTAAGGTTTGGATGTGAAATTCAATGAAGACAATGGCATCCGATAACATTGCATTACCACAGCGGTCACTACGTCCCCTTGGTCACCAGGAGGGAATTTCGAAGAAGTTAATTCAGGTGACACATCCAACCGGCTAAGTGGCAGAGCCACCCGGACCTATGGTCCTTAAGCCGTTTGGACGTCGGTAATGCGCGAACGTTATCGGAAACCCTGAAATAGTGCTATAAACAGATTGGAAAAATGAAGGGAGGTTAGTGAAGGCAATGACAATTAATAAAAAAGACTCAAGGGAAATTGTTGTAGACAATGAGATATTTAGATGGGCAGTATCTCCTGATAGTGGATATTTAGTTTTTGTAGCTGAACATGAATACGGAAAGGGAAGGCGAATTCAAGTATATATAACATCAGATATTAATGATTACTGGTTAATATTTCCTGAAGTAAATGAAATGAATTTAAAAGTTGTAAAACCTAGGGATGTAGAAAAAATGATAAAGCAAGCAATAAGAGATGGATGGAATCCTAAAGAAAGAGGCAAACCCGTTACATACGATTTAAAAGAAGAAAAAATGATAAAACGTGAATAAGTATAAATATAATTTACGCAATACTCGATGAAGTCAGGGCATCCGATAACATTACATTTCTGCGTCGTCGCTGACGCTCCTTGGTCACCAAGAGGTATACCAGAGAAGTGGAATCAGGCGACACATTCAACCGGCTAAGTCTGACGACCTGTTCCCTACGGTCACTTAAGCCGCTTGAACGTCAGAAATGCGGGTACGTTATCGGAAATCAACGTGAAGGATAGAAATCATATTAGCATAACTAAAGGAGTGTGTATTTGTTGAATCCAATATTATTAGATTTTCCGAGTCAAATAAATACTGATAGACTCTTAATAAGAATGCCAATGCCAGGAGATGGGAAAGCAGTTTACGAAGCAATAATAAATTCTATTGATGAATTGAAGAAGTGGTTACCATTTGCTCAGAAAGAGCAATCAGAAGAAAACACTGAAGTGAATATGAGAGAAGCTCACCTGAGATTTTTGAAGCGAGAGGACCTGAGGCTTCTTATTTTCCACAAAGACACCAATCAATTTATGGGCTCTTCAGGTCTACATAATCCCAATTGGGATATTCCTAAGTTTGAAATTGGATATTGGATAGATGCGCGTTATAGTGGAAATGGATACATGACCGAAGCAGTACAAGGAATTTGCGAGTATGCTTTTAACGAATTAAAGGCTCGGAGATTAGAAATTCGATGTGACACATTAAACAATAAGAGTAAGGCGATTCCAGAAAGATTAGGTTTTTTATTAGAAGGAACTCTAAAATTCGAGGATACCTCCGTAGATGGCAAAGAACTAACAGATACTTATATATATGCAAAGACAAATTAATAATTTTGAGCGTAATTCGAAGATGACGTTGACATCCGATAACAAAACATTTCTGCTGCGTCGCTGACGCTCCTTGGTCGCCATGAGGGAGTTCGGAGAAGTGGATTCAGGCGACACATTCAACCGGCTAAGTCTAACGACCCGTTCCCTTCGGTCACTTAAGCCGCTTGAACGTCAGGAATGCGCGAACGTTAGGTGAAATCCCCTTAAAGAATAATGGAAAGGGTGAAAAATATTAATACAAGACATTTAGTAGCCATTTTACTGCTCTTAGTATTTATTACAGGATGTAACAATAATACAGATTCAAATGTTTCGATTACTTTTATAGGACTTGACTGCCCTAAAACTACTAATGATGAATTATGCGAGAGTAAGTATTTGGATGATGCACAATCTATTAAGATATTTGAAGAAGCAATTAATAATGCAATAAAAATGGAAGGGATCTTAAATTACGTTGCAGAATACAAAATGACAATTACCAACTCTAACAATACAACAAAGAATTATCATTTGTCCCTAGGAACAGATAGATCGATGAGTGGATTATTAGTAGATCAATCAAATTCAAGTCAGGGATACGAAATTCGAATGAAATATGCAAATCAATTAAGAGATGTATTAAAAAAGTAGGAATCTGATAGTATTTCAAGAAGCAGGGGGACATCACCTAACAAAACATTCCTACATCGTCGCATTCGCTCCTCGGTCGCTAAGAGGTATTTCGGAGAAGTGGAATCAGGCGACACATCCAACCGGCTAAGTGGCAGAGCCACTCGGACCTACGGTGCTTAAGCCGTTCGGACGTCAGAAATGCGCAACGTTAGGTGAAATACCATGAAAACATATAACGATTTTTTTGAAGGAGTATCTCATGGATGATGTGAAAATAAAAGCTTATAAGACCTTATTATATCAGGCGCTTATTGATATCAGAGTAATATCTGGACATTTAGCATGGGGGAGCGATGAGCTTCCAGAAAGTATGGTTAATGTAGTTCAAGCAGGTAAAGAAATATTTCAATTAGCCAACGTTCATCATAATCTAGCACTTTCAATGATTGATAATCTTGTTACATTTAATGAAGAGGAATTTTGGAATCAAATTAATTATTTAAACAATAATTTTCCCAATACTACTAATTACAAAGAATTATTTAAATGGATCATTTATGAAGAAAATAAATAATAATTTTTTAACACCGTATATTAATTCTCTAAAGAGCCTAACTTTTGGATTCATTCCAAGCTCGACCTTTGCGGTTGGAAAGAAGCACTGTAATGATCTCATCATGATCTGCATCTATCTAAGAGTTCTTTGGGGGTTGAATAACGAGATAATAATTCAAGAGAAGTACGGTTACAGACTTTGTGAAAGGCCTTGTCATATCCCGGGAAAAGAAGATCGAGGACAGCACGGAAATGAAGTTGTGCTTCACCGTAAAGGCCTGTCCAATGCTGATATTGACGACAGATAACACGCAGTTGTTGGACGGGATCGCTTAGTTCGACTTGAGGCTCAGGAGATTGCAGGTAGAAAACATGAGCAATGCGAATGGCATCGATAGGGTCAGTTTTTATCTTTCGTACCGCCTTTTGCTTCAGCTGATGAGTAAGTAAAGGATTCAGAACAATGACAGAATAGCCATGAGAAGACGAGAGGTTTAGAATAATTGCCAGTAGCTTCTAAAACAACGTTGGGTTCCTGACCTGTGGTTTGCTTCATCTCCTCCAAGATCGATAGGAGATGATTGAGGTCGTCATGGGTATGAGAGAATGGAAAAGGATTGTACATACAGTCATGGTAAGAAAGAAAGGCAGCGGCAACACTCTTACCTTTAGCAACATCGATACTTAGAACAGGTGTATTCATATAACCTCCTTAATGTCACTGGGGCCAGCACTTTTGATCTCCACAGGTTGGCACGGTGATACGGGCTCAAAGGCCCAACCAGCTGAATCGGGGTATGAACAAAAGGCGAGGGCATAAAACACTTTATGTGACGGGATCTATGTCCCAACAAAGCATGCGTTTTTCAGCCCAGTGTTTTCTCCAGTATAAAGAAAAAGTTCATCCCCGAGCCAGTCGGGTATGAACTGAGAATACCAACATAGCATTACCACAGCGGTCGCTATGCTCCCTAGGTCACCAGGAGGAAGTTTCGTAGAAGTGAATTCAGGCGACACATCCAACCGACTAAGTGGCAGAGCCACCCGGACCTACGGTCCTTAAGCCGCTTGAACGTCAGGAATGCCGAACGTTATAGGAAATCAGCGGAAATCATTGTATTTATCAATTGCAGGAGGCCATTAAATGAAAAGGCATAAATTCAAACAATGGGCTGAAAGCAATGTTGTGAAGCTTAATGAAGAATTTATTAGTACAGAATTTTTAAAGTATGATAAAGATGAAAGTCTTGTTCCAAACCCGGCTACAGGCGTAATTCATGAATCAGAATATTGTCTAGGTCAAGTAATTGTTTGGGAATCAGGTCAAATGGAATATGAAGTAGTTAACATAATGACAGAAGAGATGATTCTTTGGAAGTACATCGAGAAAATATCAAAATATCAGATGAGGACGATTTCAGTGGAATTTTGAACGAATATTTTGAAGTTTTAACAAACAGGTCATAAACAAATGTAAGACGATGAAAGTAAATAAAATAATGACAACAAACAGTATGAAGTCATGAGGGGTAAGAATTATGTATGACTATATTAGTATCTACTCTGATGCCAAGTACAGTAATAAAATCCGAACTATTGAACTTAGACATTATTTGATTACACACTTAGGTTTTATAGAAGCTGGTACACTGAGGTTTTCAAAAGAAATTGAAGGAGAACACATTAGGGCAACAGCTATATTGGCAGACGCTAATGGAAACTATGCTTTTGATACACTTGATAATATAAACGAAGTAAATCTATTAGAAATTGATATCCCAGATAAATTAACTTATAGCATTGAAGAGAGGATAATAAGTATTGCAAAAGCTATAGAAAAGCAATTTTCTTGGATAATTGACTTGAGAGAATAGATTAATTTTGAGAGCTCTTTCGAAGGAGCCGCTGACATCCTATAACATCATATCCACGCTTCGGAGCCTGACGGCTCCTCGGTCCGCGAGAAGTAATCGGCAGGGTAGCGGGTTCAGCGGACACATCCGCACCGACTAACCGCATCTCGGCCGGCTCATGACGGAGCCTTAAGTCGGTGGGACGTCGTGGATACGGGAACGTTATAGGAAATCAGCGTAAATACGAAAAACAAATGTAAGTCCTTATAGATTAAGATAAAGGGCGGTTATCGTTTTATTAAAAGGAGTCGATTTAATGCTATATATATTTAGCGGGTTACCAGGCACCGGTAAAACCACGTTATCATCAGCGTTAGCTAGAGAACTAAAGGCTACGTATCTCCGAGCCGATGTCGTTGAGCAGGCTATGAGGAATTCTGGCCAAAATATCGAAGGACCTGAAGGTTACATCGTATGTTATGCAATTGCTTCGCAGAATCTCCAGTTAGGTTTAGACGTAATTGCAGATACAGTTAATCCCATCCAAATAACGCGCCAGGCTTGGCGTAACGTGGCGGAATCTCTTGAAACTCCATATGTTGAAATTGAAGTGGTCTGTTCTGACGATCGCGAACATAGACGTCGAGTCGAAACGCGTGCTGCAGATATTCCCGGCTTTGTTCTACCAACGTGGGAACAGGTCAGGAATCGACAGTACGATTTATGGGACCGAGATCATATTGTCATCGACACAGCTGATCAAACTGTGGAAGAAAGTTTGTTGACATTATGTGAACAGTTGGAACGAGATCGTAGAAGATAGTCAGATTTATTAATAAGAAATGATAGAAGAAACTTGGAAGTATTTCGTAGAAGTCGCTGACATCCTATAACAATGTGTTCACGATTCGGCGGACAAGCCGCCTTGGTCCCGGAAGATAAGTCGAGGAAGTAGAAGCCGGGACACATCCGCACCACCCAACCGCATCGCGGCCGGACCTAAAGGTCCTTAGGGTGGTGGGACGTCGTGAACATGTTACGTTAGGTGAAATCCCGGAATGTTCTTAAAAGAAATAGAGGTGAATTTTTTATGGCTTATGATATTCATATAACGAAAGCTAAACATTGGACCTTAAGTATTCAAAATCCGATTACTAGTGATGAAATTAACTTTATTGAAGAATATGTTAAACTACTTCCTTTTACTTTTGTCGCAGGTCGTCTTACATTGAGTAGAGCAGATGAAAGAGTAATTGGACTGTTAGTTGAAATAGCAAACAGGATTGGAGCACGAGTTCAGGGGGATGACGGTGAACTTTACGAAAGCAGATATTTTGATTTAAAATTTTTAGAAGAACTAAGGAATCATAAAGAGTTTTTAAGTTCTAATAAAGATACAACGCACTTAGACAATTATATCGAATCACTTTCAGAGGGAACTATTCTTCTACATAGAAAATTTGGACAAGGATCAATACTAGAACTAAATGGAGAAGGTATTGATAAAGAATTTGTTATATATTTTGAATCAATAAAAAAATCAAAAAGGATTTTCTAGCATATCATTCTTCAATAATAAAGCCGGACAATAACCTCTTGTGATTCAATGAAGTCCGGGACTCCACATAAACCAGCTAATCAAAGTCAACTCTAACATTAATATTATATTTAAACCTACCCAGTAGGGGAGATTTTTTTAGAAGTTAATTTTCAATTGTGAACTTAAGCAGATTTAAAAGCTTGACCAGACGTCCACATTCCAAAAACAATGCGTAGAAGCTTATGAGAAGTAGCAATATTTCGACTTTTGCCGGTTTGCCTTCATTGCGTTTTTGCTGATAAAATTGAAAGAGAGTCGAATTTCTTGGACTATAAATTTGCTTTGAAATCGCACACACGGTAGCCTGGTAAAGAGCTGTTCGGAGGTACGAAGATCCCCGTTTAGTTATTCGATTTTTTTAGATTTGAAGGTTCCTGATTGTGAACAGCTGAGTCTAGCCCGGCAAAAGCTGTTAGCTGTTTCACGGATGGGAACCTTTTTATATCCCCAATTTCAGCGATTAGCATGGCAGCTGTTAAGGGTCCTACCCCTGGAGTCGTTCGTAGAAGGTGGTAGGTAATTCAGGAGGATTGACAATGTATATTTCCAACAAAAATATATGCATTAATGATATTGTATCTTTTATTTCGAAATACAATTCCCAGAATCAACACCATATTGGTTATATAGGAGATAAAGAGCATGAAATAAAAGATTCAATTGAACATGAATTTGCGGGTCAGGACAACTTGGACAAGTTATTTTCGCTAGCTTACGATCAGGATAAGTTAATTGGTCTGCTAGGGTTTAATGCTGATTTCACGACAAAGACGGCCGAAATATGGGGTCCATATGTCGTAGATGGCCATGAGGATTACTCGCTAATAGCTGGTCAATTATGGGATGCAGGGGTAAACAAATTAAATGGTGAAATAAGAGAGTTTCATGGGTTTTACAATCAAGAGAATATTAATGGAACTAAATTTATGATTAGTTTAGGCGCTCATAAAACGAACGAGCATATAATTTTGAAACGTTACAAACCAGAATTACCATTTCAGCTAAATCATTCGGTTTATGAAATTACTCCTGAGTATTTCGCCAGCTTTATCGAACTTCATCAACGTACATTTCCTGATACTTACTATAACGGTCAAGAAATTATCGATATGTTAAATGAGGAATTCAAGTTATATTTCCCGTCAACGATAAAGATATTGCAGGTTTTTGTTACATAGAAGGTAACCCGATATTCAAGGAAGGAAATATAGAATTTATTTCAGTTGCAGAAGAATTTAGAAAACAAGGCATTGGAGTTTCGTTATTATATAGTGGACTAAATGAATTGTTTTTTGATCTTCATGTTGAGGAGATATCTATATGTGTTAATTATAGTAATGAAATTGCTCTGAGATTGTATGAGTCTGCCGGATTCATTAGAGAAGATATACTCAATTTATATAAAATCAAATGAACGTAAAGTATAAGCTTAATTAATTGAATGTGATGCATAGCAGAGCGTAAATTGGTATGCTCTAGCTAGTCAGTACTGGAACAAAAATATTAATTCAGAAGCAACATTATGGATACTAGAATGATATAGATTCTGTCAGGGAACATTCATGGACAATGCCTGCCATTCTCGCACAGGTTAAGGCTTCGGAAATCACTGTTCTGAAGAAATTCACCTATCATGTGGGCATTGCATTTCAAATTAAGGATGATTTGCTTGATTTGGAAGAGGATATTCTCTTACTCGGTAAGAGGGTTTGGTTGTTGCGAAAATTGCTGTAATGAACAAAAAGAAATGGATAGAATTCAGATCTATTCTGAAAACTCTATCCATTCATCAATAACATTTAAAGTTCCTGTTAACTTGAACTGCGTCTTCTGGATTTATAATAGTCCTGACCCATGCGACCATTCCTTCGTTTGTAATCTGAAGATGATCTCATAGGACGTGCGTACTGGTGACTACTGCTTTGTCGTTTTCTATAATGTCTTGAAGAACTGCTATAATGTCTTCGTTGACTATGAGATGCAGAGTGAAGAAGCTTATTGATTAATTTTCTTAGCATGTGATATAACCACCTTTCTTGACTGTAATTATTACAATATATTGTATTCAAATATTAACATAAAAGAGACCAAGCTATCAATTTTGGAGGTGCGCCAGATCCCGCAGGTCAGCCATGAATTGCGCAGAAGTCGAATAGGACTCTCGAAGCTCCAACAAGCGCTCAATCATTTCTTTTAACTCTCTAGAGAGTTCCAACTCTTCCTGCCAGCCAAGTTTCACGGCATCCTTGTGTTTTTCATTCGGTTTATAGGTAGAATAGAGGAGAAATAACATGAAATGGCCAATGTCCAGGAGGTCTGCCTTTTCCTCCGAGTCCTTAAATTGTCCTGTGGATACACTGCCATTTTTGAACTTCTTCTGTGCTGGATTCATGAATGGGTGGGGCTCACCCATTTCTCTCGCCAAGCCGAAATCGATAAGATATAATTCTTCATTTTTAAAAAGCACGTTGGGAATACGTAAATCGAGATGAACAAAACCTTTTATGTGAATGTATCCGACAAGCTCGAGAAGCTGCAGTGTAATACGCACGCAATCTTGTTCCCCGTATTGCCTGCCTTGATCGAAAATCATATTTTCAAGTGTATCTCCACTAATAAAAGACATGACCAGATAGGTGTTGCGTCCTTCCGTGAATAAATCCTTAAATGCAGGAATATGTGAATGACGAAGCGCTTTTAATATCCTTGCTTCCCTTTGTAATAGGTGCTTAGCATAAGCCCCCTTGCTGGGTCTTGATTGTTTGACAGCTACCAAGCTTCCGTTGGTCTGATCTAAGCATTTATAGGTTATGCCATAGCTTCCTTCGCCAATCATTTCATAGACTGTATATCGATTCCCAAGCACCGTGTTCATTTC
The DNA here is from genome assembly GCF_059445505.1 of Paenibacillus sp. Y301. Lineage (NCBI taxonomy): Bacteria > Bacillati > Bacillota > Bacilli > Caryophanales > Paenibacillaceae > Paenibacillus > Paenibacillus sp. Y301. The sequence goes on from NZ_JCAIUL010000004.1 coordinate 17,486, forward strand.
ACTCGGATAATCCCGCCATGCGGTCCAAAATGAGCTCAGGAATGAAAAAAATCGCATATCAGTACGTATCTCTCCTTCCGGACAAATTCTAGACTTAGGTCCAGATAGAAAAATAGACCATAGCAGTATTAAAACAAAAGTTTATACTATTATATACAATAAACCACATTCAACAGAATATAAACTGCACCTCCAATAGTTAGACACCATCTAACTATTGGAGGTGCAGTTTTTTTTGTCAGTCCCCAGTGTGATTGCCTCATCAGTAGCTGAATATCTTGTAAAGAATATCCTAATGTTTTTAATCCTCGGAAGAATCAACTGTATTTTTTAAAATTCTTTGGGTATTCTCTGAACAGTATATATTACAAGCATGAAAGAAAATCGTTGGTGGAAATTCTGTTGAAGGTAGTCTCAGGATGACACAGACATCCGATAAACCAGCTAATCAAAGTAACGCAGACAGAGCCAGATAGAGAGGAAAGTGCCCGAAAACTCATTGTGACACATCGAATACTACAATAAAGAGCGATTCCAGAAAAAATTAGGCGACCTCTCCCCGGTAAAATACCGTGAAGAGATCGCCGCTTACTTTTTATTACTGTCTACTTGACGGGGCTATGACCAGATTTACTCTTTTTATATTTAAACTTATAGTTCTATTTGTTTAATCATTTTTGCAGGTTTACCGCCCACCCTTTTTTACGTCGTACCATAAAATCACCGGCTTACTAGCTCCCCGGCTTCCTCCTCAATAGGGGATTGCTCCCCTTGCCAGAGCAATTGCATCTCTATGCTGGTTGTCAGCAATTCGCTCAAGGTGCCTTCGGCTCCGATTCTGCCATCCTTCATGACGATGATATGATCTGCTTGTGACAGCGCCGCTCTACGATGGGAGACTGCGATGCAAGTGACGTCCTTCTCTTGAAAAAGTCGCTCCCATAGCAGCTTTTCTGTCTCAACATCAAGTGCACTGGACAAATCATCAAACAAGTACAAGTCAGAAGCCGTCATCATCATCCTTGCTGTAGCTGCACGTTGGATCTGACCACCGGATAGCATCACACCTCTTGGTCCTACCATCGTGTCGAGTCCATACTCCAAGTCTTCAATATCTCTTTCCATGACGGCCAAGTGAATGGCGCGTGCAAGGGATTCCTCGGAGCAATCTGGATTGCCTTGCATAATATTTTCACGGAGTGGATCACTAAACAAACGTGGCACTTGTGGCGTATAAGCTGCTTTAGGGGGAATGAGGAAGGTAGCGGGATCAATCTCCTTACCGTTCCATTGGATAGAGCCGTTCGTCTGTTCCAACAATCCTAGAAGCGTCCGCATAAATGTGGATTTCCCAGAGCCAATCCGTCCAGTAATAACGAGAAACTTACCGCTGTCCAAGCGAAAGCTAATATCTGAGATGCCAATATCCGAATTAGGATACGTATAGGACAAATTTTTTACTTCTAATGTTTGCAATGCATCCTTCGGATCTCGTGCTGCAGCTGGAACATCTGGTGGAGGACCGTCCAGGTGTATTTCATTTGGCGCTATGATCTGATCTTCTTCGCCAGGCCGAAACAGTATGCTCATACGATCAAGGGAAACCTTCAATCGTTTATGCTGAAAGACCATATAGCCGAATAGGGAGATACTGAAACCCAAATTGACTAAGTAAGATGTGAATAGGGCGAAATCCCCTACAGAAAATCGACCTGCTTGCATCTCCGATGCACACATAAGTAGAATAACCCCTGTGCAGATCGAGATAATATGCTGATTGAGCGACCTCATCCATTGTTTAAAAAGATTATCTTTAAGCGCAGCTTTTCGCCTTGCTTCACTGAGGGCGGAGAATCGTTTTAAGACGTGATCTTCTGCTTGACCTAGCTTTAACGCTTGCACCGAGCCGAAGGTCTCGGCGATAAAACCAGTGATGCGCCCTGTTGCTTCGCGGTTAAGCTGTCCATAACGTCTTGCACGGTTGCCGGACAGATTGCTTAACAAGGTAACAATCAGTAAGGGGAGAACAGCGACGGTTGTGATCAACCAATTGACATTCATCATGATCACAACGGATATAATGGCGAAAGCCAGTCGGCCCCAGAAATCCACCCAGGATTCCACATACTCGACAACCTCATCTACATCCTCTCGAAAGCGACTCATCGCTTCACCAGGGGAGGCAGGCAGATTTCTACCCGGCCAACGCATGATGCCAGTAAGCATATTCGTGCGTAAGATCGCTTGTAGATGATAGGTATAAGTGATCCACTTGTAAAAGGCAATAAAGAATGTGCCCACACGTGTTATTCTCAACAGAGCCACTACGATTAATGGAATAGCTAACATGAGATAGTTCGTCTCGTGACTAATGGTGACTCTGTTGAAGAACCATTGCATGCCAAGCCCAACGGCAATTGGAATCGAATGAAAGATACACCATAGCAACCCATTTACAATAAAAAGAGAGAGTCGATAGCGAAACAGCCGCCCTATAAATTGAGTTACTGTCATACAAGCTCCTCCTCTCTGCCGGTGCGGAGCAGTCCCGCATAATGAGAAGATGGATACGCAGCCAAAGATTCTCTGGCACCATATTCAAGGATGCAGCCATCACCTAGCACCATGATGGTGTCCACCGTTTCTAAGGTAGCTAATCGATGGGCAATAATAATTCCTGTGCAATGGGCCATGAGCTGGTCCACGGCGGATTGCAGCATCGCTTCGGTTGCTCCATCAAGCCTTGAAGAAGGCTCATCCAGAATAACTAAGCTAGGTTGTGTAAGAAATACACGCGTGAGTGCAAATAATTGAGCTTCACCTGCGGATAGAGATGAACCCCCCGATGAGAGGTGGGTATCTAATCCTTGAGGCAATGCATCAATCCATGGGCGTAAACCAAGTCGATCTGTAGTTTCGATTATGTACTGATCCGTTACCTGACTGTCGAACAAAGTTAAATTGTCTCGAAGCGATCCATCAAATAACTGCACATCCTGTGTAACCAACCCTACTCGACGGTATAGCGCATCTAGACGCATTTCCTTGATGTTGATACCACCTACCCGGATCATACCGCTGTCGATGTTGTATAGCCGGAGTAACAGACGGCTTAGACTTGATTTTCCACTTCCTGTTCGGCCAATGAGTCCTAGCTTTTCTCCAGGTTTTAAAGAGAAATGGATATCATGGAGCACCTTTTTATCTTTGGTGTAGCAGAAGTTGACATGATCAAATTCCAGACCGAGAGCACCATCAGGTAGGATAGACTTAGTTCCATCTATGATTTCACTCTGCATAGCTAACAGCTCACGTGAGCGGAGCATGCCGGACTTCGCTTTTTGAAACTCCTGGACTTGGTCACCAAGCTGTTCAATGGGGTCGTTCAGCATTTGAGTATACTGATAGATGAGGAATAGTGTACCTAAGGAGACTCTTCCCGTCAGGTAATAATGAACGCCCATAAGTAGCACGACGGTAACGGAAAGGGTAAAGAGAAGGACGGTTGTGTTCCATGGAACCACTCGGAGCATCCATGCCCTTCTGCCCTTAAGAAACACAGTTCGCATAGCACGGTGGAAACGATTCATGACATAAGGAACGCTCCCGTTCGTCTGCACATCTTCAATACCCGCAATACGCTCCTCGATAAAACCGTACAAGGAAGCACTGGCTTCACGTTCAGATTTCGAGCTATTGACTCCCAAATCGCGGACAAAGACCATTAGTCCAATGGCAGCACAGGTGAACACGGTCATGACGATGGCGATGGGCCAATTCGTGGCGAACATAAAGCCTAATATCCCTGCTAGCAAGACAAAGCTGCCAATGACCTGCACGATAAACATCGCGAAAAAATTCGACATACTGGTTACGTCACCATCAACACGCTCAATCATTTCACCAGGTGTTTTCAGATTATGAAAACGCATATCAAGCCTAAGGCAATGCTTGAGCAGATCGCCTCGCAGCTGATTCGTAGCACGCCAAGAAACATCATTTCCTAGGTAACTAACGGTTACGGTAACGAGTTGGTTCATAATCGCAACAGCGAGGTACAATCCAGCAAGGACAACCAGACCTGTAACGACCCCATCCTTAGCGGCTGTATCGATAAAGCGTTGAATAATTTGCGGATTAATCAGCTGCAAGCCGGTTGAAGTTAGTAATAATAGAAGTAAGACGATCAATCTTCCTTTGACTGGACGAAGATAGCGGAATAACCAAGACATTGAAGTCTTCTTATTTAGTGACATCGAATAACCTCCAGATAGTCCAATATGAAATATACCTATAAAACCCATAATATCCATCATACACTAAATAAAGGGGAGCTGAAGGTAAAGATTAATTATAATAAAAAGGGTAGCACAACCCCTTTAAAGAGAAGGTGGAATCATATATATGTGAAGTTGCAGCGGAGTGAAGTATGAAAAAAATAGGCCCATGCAAATGTGCATGGGCCTAAGGAGTCTTCGCTCCTTGGTTGTCTGAAGTATTTCCGTAGAAGAAGAGTCAGGCAACACATGACCCGGTCTAAGATAAGAGCTATCTATGACCGGGTTTATCCGGTTATGATTCTAAACTTGGGTTTACTCTTGGTCATGTCCGAACGGGGTGTAAGAGTCTGCGCGCAGTTTGGAAATATACTCCTTAGGTTTGCAGCCCGTATATCTTTTGAATAGATCGTAAAAATGCGCCATATTCTCGATTCCGATTGCCTCAGCAATTTCCGTCACCCTCATGTCTTTTGTAATCAGAAGACGCTCCGCTTCTTGGATCTTTCTGCGGTTTACATAATCGGTAAAGGAGATTCCTATCATTTTTTTGAAATATTTGGAGAAGTAGGAATAGCTCATATTGGCCAGCTTGCACACTTCCTTGAGCTCAATTTTTTCCCCGATATGTGAGTTTATGTAAGAGATGACCTCTTTTAGCAGCGGGATATCGATAGAAATTTCTTGATTCAGTGTTCTGCGGTCATCGTTTCGAAACAATGTGAGCAGAATTTTAATGACCAGCATGCTGGTCGCAATCTCAAAACCGCTCTTCTTGCCCTGCATCTCCTCATGTATTTCTTGCAAAATGCCCGCGATTTCCCGTTTGGCATGTTCATTCTCTTCTATGATATAGTTCAGTCGGTCCAACGGTTGATCAATCTCCGTAAATTGACGGTAATACATCTGAATAGCTGGATTAAAATAGGCATTCAGGTCGATATGAAGAACCATGTACACCAATGCATCCGTGCCGATCTTACGTCCAAAATGAAGCTGGGATGAGCCGATTAGACAGCTATCTCCCGCTTTCAGCCTGTAGACTTTATCCGATATATGTACATCAAGTGTCCCTTGCTCAACAGTAAGAACCTCAACCTCCTTGTGGTAATGCCATATCCACTCGATGGGATACTCCAGGCCTTCATTGACTAGTTTCCATATCTTAATACATAGTAGTGGATCCTGATATTCTATCGGCTCTTTAAAAACTTGCATGTAGTCAAAGCCTCCTAAATAACTCATGATGTCTAAAATGGATACAAACAGGATAAATGTCGTCATATACACCGTGTATGAAAATCAGTAAGGTTATACTATACTCATTAAACAAGAAGGAAGAAAACAAGGGTTATGCGGGAGTCTGTCTGGAGAAAGATGTCTTTAGAGATTTCATACGTTGATATAAAGTGAAGTATGCCACTTAGCTATTAATTATTAAGTAAGATTCACTCTAAAGTCAAAGGTTTTATTGAAATAAAATGAAGGACCCGTACCCAGAACAAATTCGCTCGCGTTTAACCCACCTTATTTTGAAAGGGCTTTCATCTTGTGGGGATTCTAGTCTAGATCGAAATTAAAGGGAGGCGTTTGTTCTGAAAAAATCTAAAAGTATGATCGTTTTACTGCTCACGTGCACGATGCTTGTGACGTCAGCCTGCTCGAGCGGAGGGGGAGATGCAGCAAAGTCCGAAACTTCTTCAGAAATCACGTTTTGGACGATCTCGCTGAGCCCAACTTTTGATGATTACATCAAAGGCATGGTCGATACGTTTGAGAAAGCAAACCCAGGAGTGAATGTGACATGGGAGGATATTCCGATCGATGCGGTTGAGCAAAAGACGTTGACAAGTAGCGCTTCAGGTAATTTAGCGGATGTCGTTAACTTGAACACCGAATTTCTAAAGAAGCTTGCTTCACTCGGCGCACTGGCTAATTTGGACGAGCTTGCTGCTGATGTAAAAGATGACTTTTACGAGGGTGTATGGACAGCAGGAGAATACAAAGGATCAACGTACGCGCTTCCTTGGTATTTGGCTAACGATATTGTGCTCTACAACAAGGATATGCTGAAAAAAGCAGGATTTGATGCTCCTCCAACAACGGTGGATGAAGCCTGGGAAATGACGAAAGCCATTAAGGAAAAGACAGGCGCTTATGGATATTCGCTGCTAACGGTCCGAGATGAGTTGCTGTTCAGCGATATTCCAATTCTGAATGAAGATTTGACAAAGGCTGCATTTAATGTGCCAGAAACTGTTGAAATCTTCGCAAAGTATAAGGAGCGTTATAAAGAAGGGTTAATTCCAGAAGAGATTTTGCTGGAACAGGCAAAGCCGCAAGAATGGTATGCGCAGGAGAAGCTTGCTTGGTGGCAATCTGGACCTAACCTGTTCGGTCAAGTCAATGATCTGTCTCCAGAAGTTTATGGAAAATCGGAAGTGACAAAGGCATTTGCGTTCAGCTCCGGTCATATTCCTGTAAATTCAATGAACATCGGCGTATCGGAGAAGAGCAAGAATAAGGACGCAGCGGTTAAGTTTGCGAAATTTGTGACGAATGCCGAAAATCAACTTCAGCTCAGCAAGCTTTCCTCCGTTCTTCCTTCCGCTAAGAAAGCTGCAGAGGATGCCTTCTTCGCAGAAGGCAAGGACTCAACGGATCCAGTTGAGAAGGGCCGTTATTTGGCTGTAAACCAACTTGAGACATCATTGGATCTAATGCCTCCGGTTGAGAATCTGGCTGATATCAACAGAGCTATTAATGATGAATTAAAACGTATGTTTTTTGACGATTTAAATCCTGCCGACGCTGTAGCAGCTGCGGAAGTTGCTGTCAATAAATTACTTCAATAAAAAATGGTTTGGAACAATCACCTTCAGCCTTACGAGCATAAGGCTGAAGGAGATTTATTGGCATCGACTATACTATAAGAAGGAGGTTTGCATCTATGTATAAAAGGTCACATGCCTGGTCGTTTCTAGCCCCGGCAGGTTTGCTACTGCTCGTTTTTAGCATAATTCCCGCCTTTGCGGCCTTATTTTTGAGTTTTACGAAGTATGATGTGATCAATCCTGCCGAATGGGTTGGTCTTGCTAATTACAAGGATTTGATGAGTAACAGTCTATTCTGGCAAGCGATGCGCAACACGATTTATTACTGGATTTTAGTCACACCTGCTTTGGTCGTTCTGCCCGTGTTATTGGCTGTGCTTGTAAATCGGGGGTTAGCAGGGGTTAAGGTATTTCGGCTTATTTATTATTTTCCGACTCTTGTCTCTGTTGTTGTTACGGCCTTTTTGTGGAGCTGGATGTTTCAGAGCGACGGAGTGCTTAACTACATCCTGAGTCTGTTTGGAGCGGAACCGCTAAAATGGCTGACAAACAAACACATGGTTCTTCCGAGTCTTGCGTTAGTAACCATATGGCAAGGTCTTGGTTATTACATGCTGTTCTACTTATCGGGACTTCAATCTGTGCCGGAAGATTTATATGAAGCGGCTGACTTGGATGGTGCCGGATTCTGGCGCAAGCAGATGGTCATCACATTCCCGATGCTGCGTCCGGTTATATTCTTTGTAGCTGTCGTATCCACAATGGGTGCGTTTAAAGAATTTACCCTCATGATGAACATGACTAAGGGTGGACCGCTGAATGCATCAACTACGGTCGTATATATGGTCTTTGACGAGGCGTTCACCAAGCTGCATATGGGTGGCGCGAGCGCAATGTCCTTTGTGCTGTTTCTGGCGATCATGTTGCTGACGTTCATTAATAAACGATACTTGGACAGAGAGTGAGGGATGAATGATGGCAGATCAAGCATTAGGTGCTCAAGCAAAACATTCGTCCGAAATGAAACGATGGAATAAACAAAAAGTCATCAGCAATACGTTTTCATACGTTTTACTGATATTTATCGCTTTAATCATGATTCTACCCTTTCTATGGACGCTTTCAACATCATTAAAGGGACAGAATGAGGCCATTTACACCATGCCTCCGAGCTTTATTCCAGAGCAGTGGACGTTTGAAAATTATACAACCGTATGGAGTTCGCTTCCGATACCGGTTTATTTCTGGAACAGTCTTATTTTATCCTTTTTTGGCGTGGCACTACCATTAATATTGGCATCCCTCGCTGCATTTCCACTCGCAAGGATGGAGTTTAAAGGTAAACAATTCGTTTTCCTTCTGATTATGGCTACGATGATGATCCCGGCGGAAGTAACCATGATTCCGATCTATTTGATTCTAAATAAAATAAATCTTCTGGGCACCTTGACCGGTGTTATCTTACCCGGTGCTGTTTCCGCGTATGCTATCTTTCTGATGAGGCAAGGCATGATTACCATTCCCAAGGAAATTGAGGAATCGGCGGTCATTGATGGTGCGGGTGTATGGCGGATATGGCTGAACATTGTGATGCCGTTGGTGAAGCCGACACTTGCCACGCTCGGTATTTTGAGTTTTATCGGAGCATGGAATAACTTTCTATGGCCGTTCCTCATACTTGATGATAGCGCCAAATACCCACTAACGGTGGGGCTTTACAAGCTGAAAGGGACGTTTGTATCCAACACGCGCCTGGTTGCGGCCGGATCCATGATCGCGCTCATTCCGATTGCGATTGTATTCATCTCATTCCAGAAATACTTCATCAATGGCGTGAACGCTGGCGCCGTGAAAGGATAACATACTATGAATGGAACGTTCTCTAAGGAGAAAATCATATACCTGCCGCTCGACGAGCGGCCTTGTAACTACAACTACCCGGTACAGCTTGCTTCCATGACTGACCTGACACTTACTGTTCCGCCACTTTCCTTGCTGGGGGTAAAGAAGCAACCAGCTGAGTATGAGGCACTGAAGCAATGGCTGGAGAAGGAAGTCGCAGATGCCACCCGGCTGATTATTTCGCTCGATTTGCTCATATACGGAGGGATCGTGCCGTCTAGATTGCATCATCTAACAGATAAGGAATGTGCAGGCCGACTTGAATTGCTGAAGCATCTTAAAGTTATCAATCCTTCCCTGAAAATTTACGCCAATAACCTGATTATGCGGGTTCCGTCTTATGACAGCGATGATGAAGAACCGTCTTATTATGCCCAGCATGGCCGAAAGCTGTATGAATATGGATGGATACTGGATAAGGGGGAGCGGGAAACCCTTTCTGAATCCGAAGTGAAGATTCTTACAGAGCTGACAATGAAAATTCCTTCTACGGTGTTGGTTGATTTCACAGGCCGTAGAGCTACCAATGCTTACGTTAACCGGATGGCGATTCGCTATGTGGAAGAGGGAATCATCGATAAATTGGTCATTCCACTGGATGACAATGCGAAGTATGGATTCTCTGCTAAAGAACAGCGGGAGCTGTTGATTCTAGTGGACAAGAGCAATCTGACAGATCGCGTTACGATCTATCCAGGGGCAGACGAAATAGGTTGTACGCTTCTAGCCGGAGTTTTTTGTGAGATCAAGAATTACTTTCCGGAAGCATATGTCCGCTATTCGTCGACTCAAGGACCCTATGTTATTCCGAAATATGAGGATAGGAGCTTAAATGAAAGCATTAAATCGCACATGACGACTGCGGGTGTATTTATAGCTGATTCTTCTATAGAATCGAATTTTGTGCTCATGGTAAATGCTCCGCCTGTCGGTCAGTCAGAGGCTGCTGAATCCTCCCAAACCTACCAGGAACGCAATCGCTCCTACTATTCCGAGAGTCATCTGAATGAGTTCAGACAGGCACTTCGGGCGTATTACAAAAAGGGAGTGTTCATCGCTCTTGCTGACGTGGCGGTTAGTAATGGTGCGGATCACGTGCTGATGAAGCTGCTCAGTAAAGGCAATGACCTGAATTCACTGGATGCTTATGCCGCATGGAACACTTCCGGCAATACGCTGGGGACTGTTATCGCTCACGCCGTAATCGCCTCTTATTACAACAAGGAGACCTCGAAAGAAACCGCTGCAGTCTGGAAGGATCGAAGCAAGTCCTTTATGATGCGCAGACTGGTTGAGGATTGGGGCTATCAAACGTTGGTCCGCAACGAAGTCATATCGGATGTTCTACCAGAGCTTGGCATGACGCCTATGGATCTCGGTTCAAGAGAAGACGAGCTTCGTGAGGTAATCAAGGACGGGCTGAATGAGTTCTGTGACACTTATTTAATGGATATGACAGGTGGGAGGCCGCAGGTTGCAGATGTTATACTCCCTTGGCACCGGACGTTTGAGGTGGACTTTACACTGGTTGGTAATTAATCAAGAGAACATGGACATGGAATCTTAACGGGCACTTCGACTTGGGTGCCGTTAAGGAGGTGATCGTAGAGCGTTTACTATTATACATTTCGTTACATATCCGCATTTGTTGGCACGGAAAAATCAATAGTAGAACTTAATCCGGAGGTGTGTTGATGAATTTTAGAAAATGGTATTCAGCGCTTATGTGTTGTGCCCTAATTTTTTCGCTCATGTCTGTCTCTACTGAGAAAGCTCAGGCCCAGGAAGGGGAAACAAGTCCGTCCATTACACTGCCTGACGGCACTAAACTTGCAGTTGACGCTGTGAACGCCGTACGTGGCGAAAACGGGATTACCGTGTATACTGGGGATTATAGCGATCCATTTACAGCACCGTTTGAGCTCGATACGGTCGTCGAATTCATTGTTTCGGGAGGAATCGTACTGGAGAAAAATACGAACGGTTCCAAAGGGACCTATATCCCTATGCATAATGTTGTGATATCGGCTTCCGGTACTGCCAAGGAAGAGATGGAAGCGATTACGACGGGGGATGCGCTGACACTGAATGGGATTACGATCTCGGAACAGATTAACCGGTCTGCCGTTGTGAAGGATGACGAAATAGCGATTAACAAAATTAATGCATATCGTGATGAGAATGATGTCGTGCTGTATGATACCGGTTATGGATCCTCGACCAATACGAATCAATGGGGACTCGAGCTTATCATTGAGAACGGCATCATTACTGGCATGGCCAAGCCGGATGGTACAACGTATAACAATTCCCGCATTCCAAGCCAAGGCCATGTATTATCTGTGCAAGCTGGATCTTCATATTACAATGATCTGTATGCGAAGATTGCGAGCGGAGAGATCAAAACAGGTGACCCTGTGGAGATTATCGTACATGAGGAGACACATCTAGCGAGTCGTATTGCTTATGATGCTATGGATCCGAAGACGGAGGAAGATAATCCAGGAGGCTGGGATTCAGCTAACAACAAGCCGTTCGACGGATTCCGCGGGGGTGACCAGCTAATTGCATATACCAGCGATTATGGAAAAGAAACGACAGGTACCAACGCCTGGGGTTATGAGGTCGTCGTTGATGAGAATCATAGAGTCATATCCGTTGGAGGTAACAACTCTCCGATTCCGGACAGAGGATATGTCCTGTCTGGACACGGCGTGAAGGCAGACTGGCTCAAGAACTACGCTAAGCTAAGTGCGACCGTAAGTATGAACCACACCACTAAAGAAATGGTGATTATGCTGACACCGCAATCCTCTCTGGATCGGGCTGATTACCGTATCAAGACTTCGATAGCACTGCTGCAGAAGTCGAAGGATATGTTTATGGATGTTCCTTATGCAAAGATCGAACAGAAAATTGCTGAGGCCAAGACCATTCGCGGAGAGATTGCCAAGCTGATTGAGCAGCAGGCATATGATCAGATGACTTTGAAATCAGCAGCGCTCGATAGCCTGATGGATGAGGTCATTAACTTGAATATGGAGTCTCGCAAGGTCGACCATCGTGCGATCTGGATTCGCCCATTAGAGACGAATATGGAAGAAGTTCGTCAGCATCTGAAGCTTATTGCGGACGCAAACCTGAACCAGGTGTATGTGGAAACTTGGTGGGATGGATACACGATTTACCCGTCGGACAATCCGCTTGCGCCTCACAATCCGATGTACAAAGGCTTTGACGTCCTTCAATCGTATATGGATGTAGCTGATGAATTCGGTCTCGAGATACATGTATGGGTGGAAAATGCATTTCTTGAAGGAAACAAAATGGAGCAAAAACCGGAATGGTCGATGATCCGGCGCGATGGAGCCGACTATTGGGAAGTAGACGGTCATACTTTTTACTGGCTGAATCCTGCACTGCCGGAAGTCCGGAAATTCATTACTGACCTCTATGTTGATCTAGTGACTAGATATCCGGTTGCCGGGCTACATCTGGATTACATCCGGTATCCGGATAACTACGGGACGGAAATCGATTATGGTTATGACGCTTATACCCGTGAGCAGTTTATGAAGACATTTAAAACAGACATAGATCCGGTGGATTTGTATCCAGGTGATAAGCTGTGGCCGGAATGGCAGCAGTTCCGCATGGATATCATTACGGGATTTGTTGAAGAGCTTGTACCGCAATTGAAAGAGGTTTCACCGAAGCTGTCGATCAGCGCAGCGGTTTATTCCGATTTCTACAGTAATCCGTATTACAAGCTGCAGGAAGCAGGGCTGTGGCTGCAAAAAGGTTATCTGGACAATGTATTCCCAATGTCCTATAAGTTAGATGCCCAAGCGGTTGTCTATGATGCGGAAGAGACACTGAAGCTTGCTGGTGACCTCTCTTATGTGACAATGGGGCTCGGACCACAGGCCAATGTACCTCTGCCGGTGCTCGTCGAACAGGCCAATGAGACACAGAAAATAGGAACATCAGGCAGTGCATACTTCGAATTCCTGTCTTACTTCGGTAATCAATATAACGTGCCGCTTAAGCAGGGGATTTACCGGAATAAAGCCATCGTTCCATTCAGTAATCTTGGACTGTCTGTGAAGACCATCTTGATGGAAATGGATCGGAAAATGGATGAGATTTATGTGCCGAATAAAGGAATGACGGATGCCAAGAGTTATAAAAAAGACCTAAAGGTGCTAATCAACAAATTGAACGAAAATAAGACAATCGACAAGAGAGTAGCTAAGCTCGGTGGAGATTTAGAACAGCTTATGAACAAGTTGAGTAAGGATTCCTCCGTAAATGCTCAGGTGAAGGAGCGGATGATGTTCGATCTGAAGTACGCGGATCATATCATCAAAATTTACAACAACAAAAACTAAAGCAACTTTATACTTTCTTATTTTTCAAAAAGTAAGAACGCCCGCATCCCTAATAAGGTGCGGGCGTTCATTAACCTTTTGCCAATGGACAAATGGGCTTAACTCAGTTTTCGACTTTTGAGAACTTCCAGAACAGGCTGGCGAAATCGCCTCTTAACTGCGGTAGGCTGAGTCCAACGTTCATCAGCTCATCGCCTCCGAATACAGCGCCGGTCTCTTCGTGCTTATAAAGGGAATCTGGGTCAAGACCCTTGCATCTAATATTGTGGAATGCATCATTTGGCTGGGAGAGGATACGGAAGTATCCCAGGATCGCTTCGGACTTATCTGGTGCAACGAACATCCATGCCGCATCATTCCGCTCAAATGGATTGAGGATACGGTAGAAATCACCGAATTGGATCAACGGCCGGATCAGTTTATAGTCAGCTACTTGTTTCCGTACGATCTCTTTTTCAGCCTCAGTCAGCTTGGTCAGGTCCAGCTCATAGCCGAGGTTCCCAGACATGGCTACATGACCGCGAATATCGAGGGACGTTATACGCTCTACCTGATGGTTTGGAACGGTAGATACGTGCGCTCCCATCGAGCTGACGGGATAGAGAAGGCTTGTTCCGTACTGGATCTTCAGACGGCAAACGGCATCCGTGTTGTCGCTTGTCCAGGTTTGCGGCATGTAATAAAGCATGCCTGGGTCAAAGCGGCCACCGCCGCCGGAGCAACTTTCGAATAGAGTATCTGGGAATCTGGATGTGATTTCTTCCATCACACGGTATAGCCCCAGCATATATCGATGGGCGGTTTCACGCTGTCTTTCCGGAGGAAGAACGGCTGAGCCGATTTCGGTCATATGGCGGTTCATATCCCATTTCACGTAACTGATCGGCGCGCTTGCGAGAATATCCGTGACGGATTGAATGATATAATCGCACACATCCTCACGTGACAGATCCAGCACAAGTTGATTGCGACTTGTTGTGAAAGGGCGATTCGGTACATGCAGACACCAATCCGGATGCTGGCGGAACAAGTCGCTGTTCTCGGATACCATTTCAGGCTCAAACCAGAGACCAAATTTCATGCCCATGCTGTTCACGCGCTCGGCAAGATCCTTCAGCCCGTTAGGAAGCTTGCGGGTGTCAACGGTCCAATCACCAAGTGATGTGTTGTCGTCATCTCTCTTGCCGAACCAGCCATCATCAAGAACAAACAGTTCGATCCCTAGCTCGCTGCCTGTTTTAGCGATCTGCTCGATTTTATCAGCGTTAAAATCAAAGTAAGTGGCTTCCCAGTTGTTGATCAGAATCGGGCGTTCTCGATCACGGTAATTGCCGCGGCAAAGACGGGTTCGGTATAGCTTGTTGTAAGTCAGAGACATTTCACCAAGGCCGAAGGAAGAGTAGGCTAAGACCGCTTCCGGGGTCTGGAATTGTTCACCCGGCTCAAGCAGCCAGGAGAATCCGAATGGATTGATCCCGATAGATGCACGGCTGGTCTGGAACTGATCTACTTCAACTTGTGCTGTGAAGTTGCCGCTGTACACAAGACTGAATCCATATACATCCCCATGATCTTCATCCGCTCCTTTACGGAGGAGGGCCATATATGGATGCTGCTGCGCGCTACTCGCGCCTCGGCGGCTTTCGACTCCTTGTTGCCCTGGAACGAGCGGACGTGTGGATATATTCCGTTCATTAATATGGGAACCGTAAAGCGTCATCAGGTCAAACTCGCTGTCACGGAAGTCTATGCTTGCGCTGAGTGCGCGCAGAAGTTTCACCGGCTCATTTCCTGCATTATGAAAACGCACGGAGCGTGTAATAACATCAAAGTCACGGAATACGGTGTAGAAAAGCGTGGCGGATAGGCCGATGATAGGATCTTCAAGCATAATTTCAAGCGTCATCGCTTCCTCATCCTGCTCCGTGTAGGTCGAGGGTAGGCCCTCTAATGCGGGCTTACCTTGAAAGATGCGGTGGCTCTTATAGCGGAAATCAGAAATGGCAGAGCCATTCCCAAGTTCCACCTGGTAGGCAGGTGTTCTGAAATCGCCGTTGCCGTATGCCGGATACTCATGAGGCAGTGCGTCAAGCGAGAAAGCCCGGTCTGCAGGATCTACGCTTGGGGAGAATCCGCGGTCTGTAAAGAGAACCGGATTGCTTTGGCGGTAGGTGCTAATTTTTTTGCCCCAATATAGATGAGCGAGATAGCCGTGACGTAGCACCTGTATAATATAGCTGGTACCTGGCCCTTGCAGATGAAAGGTCTGACGTTGTTCATCGAATTGAATGTTCATAGTTGCGCCTCCTAATCTTTAATAACCATTACATGAATAAGGATAGGCACATTAACCGTCTGGTTCAAGAGTAAATAACATATCATGGAGGGTAAAATCTTGCTGACATCAGAGTTGCGAACATCCGTCGTATTTCAATTTGTTACCCCTTTGCCGATGCTCATGCTGCAGGGAATCGGGTGGGAGAACATTAGCTCCGAGAACTATAAATGGGACGGGCAAAGAAGAACGGACGAGCACTGCCTGTTTCAATATACGGTTAGCGGCAGTGGGGAAATCGAAATACAGGGGGTCAAGTATTCACTGAAGCAAGGGGATGTGTTTATTGTTGATATTCCGGGCGACCATTGCTACCGACTGCCGCCGTCATCCCCAGAGTGGGAAGTACTGTATGTGGAATTGTCCAAGGAGGCGCTGCCTTTCCTCAGACAGGCCATGGCCTTGTCGGGTCCGGTATTCGAGCTGCATGATTCTTCTCCCGTGGTAGAGCTAGCATGGGACATTTACGATAAAGCCATTCATAACAAAATTCAGGACGCTTATGAAAACTCGGCGCTAGCTTATCTATGGCTGATGGAATTGACGAGACATGTATCAAGAAATCATGTCCTGCCCGTATCCATGAAGATTGAGCAGTGCAAACAGTTCATAGAGCAGAACTATATGGAGCCAATCGGCCTGAAGGAAATGGCAGACGTGGCAGGCCAGTCCAAATTTCATTTCAGTCGGGAATATGAACGGAGGCTGGGCATTACGCCCGTACGTCACTTGACGGAGGTTCGGCTTGCCCATGCCGTTAAGCTTATGGTGTCTACTGATTGTAATTTGGAGGAGGTTGCACGAAAATCTGGTTTCTCTAACGCTAATTATTTTGGCAAGGTGTTCCGCAAGCATATGGGGATGTCTCCCGGAGTATTCCGCCAAAACAACACCTACGCCATCCAGCACATGTTTCACCGGTCGTAAATAAGGCCATTCGCTGTGTATTACAGACATAAAAAGAAAGATAATGGAGGGATTTCTATGAATATAGCTATTATCGGTTGCGGAGCCATGGGCATGACTTATGCTCATAACTTGGGGGAAATGCCAGAAGTTCAGGTATCCGGAGTTGTAGACTTGATTCAAGAGCGTGCCGATCAGGCTGCAGCAGCAAGTGGCGCCGCTTCGTATACGGATTGGGAGGAGATGCTGGAGAAGGAGCAGCCGGAGACGGTGGTCGTGTGCTTACCGACGTACCTACACAAAACATTTGTACTGAACCTCGCGCAGCGTGGGCTGCATGTGATTTGCGAAAAGCCTGCAGCACTTACACTGGAGGATGCCATAGAAATGGAAGCTGCTTGCAGCAAGCAAGGCGTCCGGCTGTTTATCGGCCACGTTGTTCGCTTCTTTCCGAATTACCGGAATGCGATGGATCAGGTACGGTCGGGTAAAATTGGCGAGGCCAAAATGGCGCAATTCAAGCGTTTCAGTTCGTATCCGCAAGGGGTGGATCTTTGGTACCATGACCGTGCCAAGAGCGGCGGGGTTATTATGGATCTGATGATTCATGACATCGATTTTGCCTGCTGGGTGTTTGGAGACTTGGAGTCCGTGTATGCTTCTGTTACGAAGCCAACTCTATCAGAAATGGAATACGCCCAGGTGACCCTGAAATTTAGTAGCGGAGCCATTGCCAACCTAACCGGCTTCTGGGGATACCCGGGACCGTTCACTACACAGTTTGAAATATCCGGCAACGAGGGTATCATCCGCTTTGACAGCAACCAGGTGCAATCACTTGACCTGAAGGTATTGTCCGGCGTCAACGTGCAACAAGATGCCGTGCAGGTACCGTCCAGTCCAATGCTGCATGACGCTTATTACAATGAAGTGAAACATTTTATTGAATGCATTCGTGAGGGTAACGAGCCAATTGTCAGTGTGGCTGACGCCTGCCGGGCTGTTGAAATCGCTCTAGCTTGCGAGCGTTCGGCTCGGACAGGGCTACCCGTCTACATGGGAGGGATTTCGTCATGAGAAAGATTAAAGTAGGGTTTATTAGCTTTGCCCATATGCATGCCGCTAGTTATCTGCATGCTATGCTCCAGAGAAGTGACGTGGAAGTGATCGGTATCGCTGATGAGAATGCCGAACGTGTTGCTCCATTCACCACAGAGCTAGGGATTCCATACTATGCAGATTATAATATGCTGCTTGCGGAGGACGTCGATGCGGTTGTGATCTGCTCGGAAAACGTCAGGCATGCGGAGCTTACCCGCAAGGCAGCCGAAGCAGGCAAACATGTGCTCTGCGAGAAGCCGCTAGGATTATCCGAAGAGGAAATGCTAGATATGATCCAGGTGTGCAGGTCTCAAGGGGTTCAGCTGATGACAGCTTTCCCATGCCGTTTCCTGCAATCGGTCCGCCAGGCGAAACAGGCGATCGATGACGGTCAACTCGGAGATATTGTAGCCATGAAGGGTACGAATCGCGGGACGATGCCCGGAGGATGGTTCCTTAACAAGGAGCAGTCCGGTGGTGGCGCGGTCCTTGATCATACGGTCCATGTAATGGACCTGATGCACTGGTTTACGGGTAGTGTAGTTGAGGAAGTATACGCCCACGTCGAGACGTTGTTTCATGACACGGATATCGATGACGCAGGCATGGTGCATGTGAAGTTCGCGAACGGTGTGTTTGCCGTGCTCGATCCGAGCTGGTCCCGTTCCCGCAGTTTCCCGACATGGGGCGACGTGACACTTGAGATCATTGGGACCAAGGGGACACTCTTTATTGATGCCTTTGCACAGAAAAATGATCTGTACAGTGATGCAGATCAAACAGCCAACTGGAGCTATTGGGGAGACGATATGGATACCGGGCTGGTTAACAGTTTTGTAGATAGTATTATTGAAGGGAAGCCGGTTCTCGTTTCGGGCGAGGATGGTTATCTGTCCGCTCGTGTAGGGCTTGCCGCTTATGAGTCGGCCCGAATTGGAAAACCGGTCAAACTGCAGCCGCAAGGCTAAGGCTCAAAGCTCTTATATAGCGTAAAGAGGAACATCAGTGGAGCTGCAAATTCTGATGTTCCTCTTTATTTTGTTAAATTTGAAATGTCATGATATAGCTATCTCTCATTGATTGCTTATAACCCAACTGCTAAAGTTATAAAAAGGGCGATACACACATCCTTGCTAAGAAGAAGTCATGGAAGTAATTCATACATGCAGATAACATCTGGTTTATTCCTCTTCATGAGATTCTAGTAGATTTAAATGCAACACAAGCCGCATGGGAGACTGAAAGTAAACAATTCAACCAGGCTAAATGTAGTAACTGAAGAAGATGCTGATCAAATAAGAGATTTAATGATCAAGGTAGAAGAGGATGAGACTTCTAAGTGGAAATAGGTTCTGACGTTCTTCAGCTAATCGAAGAATTCAATCCAGAAATAAAAATATGGACATTGGACACAACACAAAAAAGTCCAAGGAATCATTACTTTTATGAAAAAAATGGGTATAAGTTGGTTGGCGAAGATAAATATGAAAGATTTAATCGTAAAGAAACTAACTGTGTTGATAATGATCAGAGTAAATTTAGTACAAGTATAGATTTTTCTGAACAAAATTTTAGAGGGTGCAATTTGCAGGATACTGATTATTACGATGTTAATCTAAATAATGCGTGTTTTTCAAATGCTAATATGGGGAATGTAAGGTTGCAAAACGTTAATTTATCAAATACTCATATAACAAACACAAATATGAGTGACTCTATATTGGGTGATTCAAACCTGAGTAATGTTGAGATATGCCATGCTTCATTAGGAGGTGTTTATTTACATGACACCAACGAGGAGTCCATAGTTATACCAATTAAGCCAAAGGGATACTCTGAATTAGCAAAAAAAGGTTATAAGCGGTGAACTATCTGATAAGGAAGAGCTTTATCAGCTTTGTGAAAACTTATGGATAGGTATAAATTAATTACTAGAAGATTTGGGTACAGATTATCGAAGTAACGATGTATTAAAATTGTGATGGCAAGAGACAGTCATTACTAAACGAACGTGAAAAGATAAAGAAATAATGACATCAGGAATAATGTGCAAACGTTATAATAAATTGGCGCAAAACTTAATAAAACAATATACACAACTGATTATAGGGGGGGAACAGTTTGTTCAAATCATTAATAATTGGTATAGGTGTTTATATTCTTGGTTTTGTCATTGTATCTTTTAGTGGGGGATTATTTAATAGTGGAAATCCTGAATTTTCTTATTACTATGCAATAATTTTTTCAATTCTCTTTCTTTCTGCTATTGTTGGAGTTTCGACTTCATTAGTTTTGCAAGAATTAAGAATAATGAAAATGAAAAAAGATGGACTGACAGATTCAGAAATATAAGAAACAATGGTCGAAGACGGCGATAACATCTTATAACACCATATCTACGCAACGCTCACCCTAATGCTATTAATAATTAACGCTGTAAGTTATTCAGTCGAAACGCCCTGTTGCTCGATATAAAAACATATTGATATTATAACTAACGGCTGTGTAGAAACGATTTTTGGAAGGATGAAGATTATGATGGATAAACGATTAACATTTAATGAGGATATAGAGAATTACGAAAAATGGAGACCGACGTACTGCGATGAATTATTCAAAGATATTATTGCGTATTCTCAAATTGAGCAAGGCAAAAAAGCAATTGAAATTGGTATTGGAACAGGTCAGGCGACAAGGCCCTTTTTGGAAACAGGCTGTAAATTAACGGCAATTGAATTAGGAAAAGACCTTGCAGAATATTCTGAATTGAAATTTCAAGAATATAAAAACTTCACAGTATGCAATACTGCATTTGAAGAATATGATTGTCCAGAAGGCAGTATTGAATTAATTTATTCTGCTACTGCATTTCATTGGATTCCAGAAGAAGCTGGGTATACTAAAGTCTCCAAATTATTAAAAACCAATGGAACACTAGCATTATTCTGGAACCGTCCATTTGTATCACGAGATAATGATGAATTACATCAGAATATTCAAAGCATATATCAAAAGTATAAACCGTCTAACTCCAAAATTATGGAGCATGATACGAAAAGATATGAATGTCTAAAAAAAACAATACAGGCATATGGATTTAGAGAAATTGTGTTCAAATTATATCATTTAACAAGAACATTCTCTTCGTCTGACTATATTGCCTTATTAAATACATATTCAGATCATAGAGCAATGCCATCAACGACAAGAGTATTATTTGAGAACGAGATTAGAGAAGCGATTTTACGTTTTGGAGATGTATTATATGTTTATGATACTATCGATTTGTATTTAGCGAGAAAGGAATAAATGTATATGATTGATTATCCTATTATAGAAACCAAAAGATTACTACTTAGAGAACTTAGTTTACAGATTCAGGTAATTATGCCTCTAATCTCTTAGCCGCAAAATTAGGCTTTAATAAAGTTGGAGAAGTGCCTAGTTTATGGTGGCTTGAAAACAAGCAAGTAATTTAGTAACGTATAACTACCAATCTGATATCCAAGAGATTTGAATGTAACTTAATTGAGATGTAATTCATATAAAAAAACAGCCTTTGGAATGACTCCAAAGGCTGTTTTGTATGACTATTTTTTTCAAGACCTTATTCGACATCATAACAGAACCTAAAGAAACAGTCTATATTTTTTTATGGAATTATAATACAGTTGGGTTGCCGGCAATAAAAGAAGAAATGGAGTGTTGTTCCTTGAAATTTTATTGTCACCTTGATCCTGCTAGTCTACAGGAGTATATAGAGAAAGTCTTCGGTACAAGTTATTTAGTCGCAAATGTTACGAAAATGCATGGTGGTGCACAAAAGGTAGTCTATAAGGTGGATTGTACTAATGGATTTTCCTGCGTTTTGTATGTGTGGGACCTAACTATGAATTATTTTCAAGAGGAAATTTCCAATAACGACGTGAATGCACAATCCTTCGGCAGTGATTTATTTGAATTAAACAACAAGTATTTAATCGAACATTCCATTCGAACTCCTGCTCTTTATGATTTGAATAAGGAAAGGAATCGTTACACTTTTGATATGCTCTCGTTGAGTATGTAGCGGGCCAAAATGCTGAATTCTATTTTAAACATTCCGATTCACGGGTTACAGATAAAGTATTTGAACAGCTGGGGGAACTGATTACTGGCATGCATGCTAACGAAAGAGAAGTATACGGGAAGCCAGTTCACAATGAGAATAATACACGGCAATGTCATCTTATACAATTTGAAAATGCAAAACTGCAGTTATCTTATGCCTGTGAGCATATCAACGATATTAGAACAAATCAAAGCAAGCTGCTTGAGATGTTGTATGAACTTGAATCAAGAATAGAACCTAGAAGTCGTTATGGATTCATACACGGGGAACTAGGTCCTAATCATGTATTGGTTACTGATCTTCTGGAACCCTATTTAATTGATATTGAAGGAGCCGAGTTCTTTGATATTGAGCACGAACACAGTTTTTTAGAGTTCCGTTTTGGGGATTTCTACCGGTATCTGAAGAATGATAAACTCGATTTTAACAGGAAGTTATTTTATCAATATCATCATCATCTTTCATTAATCTCGGCTGGTTTAAAACTAATTCATAGAGGTTATCCAGATCAACAAACGGCAAGGGATATCTCCGATTATCATACCAAGTGTGCTTTGCAATTTATTGAAGGTTGAAATAACAGTCTGTGGATCACCTATTTATATAAAAGGTTCACGAAATCAGCAGTAAAAAATGTGTTAAGAAACCAGTTGACTTTGACGTCGTGTCGCACTCTATGCTGGTCTTGAAAGGAGGAGCTATGGAACTGCAGACGATTAGTGAGAAAGAAATCCAGAGAGTCTTGCAAAAGGAAGAGTCTTGAGTAGCACTAGCCGTTTTTCGCTACAGCTTCAACAATTCATGATTCAGACGAACCTCGCAAGTATAAAGCCTGATTTGCGTCATTATGGATTTCATCATCCGAATGGGGTTCAACTTGATGGGTCTAATCATGGGTACGAGAGATGGGTCACCCCAAACTGGGGCGATGCCGATTGCATGCATGGGTCCTTGGATGAACATTTAAATTACATTAATCAATACCATTTAAGTAATGAAGAAATGGATAAAGTTGTGCAATTGGATCTTCTTCTTCCCGTTAAGTCAAAGTTGAAGTGAACTGCTATGAATATTATTGTAGAGGTACTCTTGAAGAGAGTGCCTTTTTTTAGTACAAAGTTCCTGACACTTCATAAGCCAATTATGTTGTTCATCAATTCGTAAGTTAAACTATTGGCGGTAGCGTAAATATCCAAGGGAACTCGATTCAGATCAAGGTGCCGGAGATTGAAATAATAATTGGACCAACGACTGTATCATTGAATGTAATACCAGAAGCCACTACGGGGAATGGATATACCACGGAGGCTAGTGAATACTATTAAATAAGTGGTTCCCAGACATTAATTATGAAGGGAAGACTGTTGATGCTTATCTTGGAAGTAACAATAATGACTCAGATTATGCAGTTATTGTAACTCTTTCAGATCTTAAGGAAGCCCAGAAAGTCTTAGATTTTGCATCAGATGATGAACAATCCATTATAAAATGCTACAAGGTATTGCTGACAAAGTACATACTGAATTTAGAAAAGAAGAGTTCACTATTTTATTCATACAGAATATAAATTCAATCACCGATCCATCTAATGCCTTCAATGCTAATGATACAACTGAAATAACTCAACTGCCAGAAGGCACTTACAATGTGGTCTCTGCTATGTTTGCTGTTAATTACGACTTCAATGATGGCACATATTTTCACTATAACTTTTACTGGAGACAAAGCTATGGAATTGGATAGTGGGGAACTTAAGTAAACAATCTTACAGAACCAAAGGCTTTCATCAAGCTCTATCTCTGTTTTGTACAAAACTAAAGAGTCCTCAATACTAAACTAGAAAAATTTATAGTTGTTACATCTGTAATAGATGTTCAGGTAAACTTAACAGGAGTGAAACGGTTAAGACCCGTTCACTCCTGTTTTTATTACTAGCCTTGTTTTCTCTGAGAATATGGAAATTCAGTCTTCGTCAAAAGTAAGATAGATTTACACTCGAAGTAGCGGCCAGACTCGCACGTCGACGCCTTGTGAATAGTGAAGCACTGGCGGCACCTGCTCTACGATAATGCCTTGGGCTGATAGAATCGTGTTTGTACGGATTTCGGCTTCTGCGCGTTGCAGAGGCCAAGGCCGGTGTAAAATGTCGCAACGTAGAGCATTGCCTTTGGCATTAGTCGAGTAGAAGCAATACCGCTCGGTGAGCCACTCATCGAAAGAGCCTTTTGTAGCCAAAAAGGGTTCGGAGGTAGCGCGATAGGTGCAACTCAAGGAGACTTCAGTATGCTTGTTAGTGTTTAATTAAGCTTCTTTGATAATTGGCAATCCGAGTATAATCCTCTTCTAATACTCTAGAAATGTTAATGAAGATTGGAAGTAAGTGCCTATATTCCTTCGTTGCTTCTTGGTTTGGTGTGTGTTTGTAGGTACTGCCAACCATTTCAGAAACGACTTCAAATGAGTTGATCTTTCCTGTGGCGTATAAGCCTAAGATACAAGCACCTAGACAAGAACTTTCGTAGCTTTCTGGAATAATTACTTCAGAATCAAATATATCGGACATCATTTGCCGCCAAACATCTGATCTTGCAAAGCCTCCGGTAGCTTGGATTCGAGTCACAGGACCGTCCATGCATTCGATTAATGCTAAGAACACGGTGTATAAATTGTAAATGATACCTTCTAGGGCTGCGCGAATCATATGTTCCTTCTTATGTGACATCGTTAAACCGAAGAATGAGCCACGTACATCTGGATTCCATAATGGTGCACGTTCACCAGAGAGGTACGGATGGAACAACAATCCGTCTGATCCTGGTCTTACACGTTCAGCAATCTTGGTTAGTACTTCATATGGATCAATTCCTAATCTTTTTGCTGTTTCTACTTCTGATGAGGCAAGTTCATCACGGATCCAGCGAAGGACCATCCCACCATTGTTTACTGGCCCACCAATGACCCAGTGCTTTTCCGTTAAGGCATAACAGAATATTCTTTCCTTTTCATCGGTCTGCGGCTTGTCAATTATGGTGCGAATTGCACCGCTTGTTCCAATGGTAATGGCAATTTCGCCTTTGCGTATCGCATTTACACCTAGATTAGAAAGGACGCCGTCGCTTGCACCAATGACAAACGATGTTTGTGGATCGATCCCCATTTTTTGTGCCAAATCTGAATCACAGTTAGTAAATATCTTGGTTGTTGGTACGAGCTCAGATAATTGAGTAGGTGTTATGCCAGCAATTTGTAATGCTTCTTCATCCCAATCTAGTGTGTTGAGATTCATCATACCCATGGCTGAAGCTATGGAATGATCGACAACATATTGATCAAAGAACTTTTTGAAAATATATTCTTTAATTCCGATATATTTGTTAACCTTAGTAGCGATTTCAGGAAGGTCATTCACAATCCAAGCTATTTTAGTTAATGGTGACATTGGGTGAATCGGTGTTCCCGTGCGTTTATAGATTTCATGGCCATTCAACTCATCTTTTATTGTGTGTGACCATGTTTCACTTCGGTTATCTGCCCAAGTAATACAAGGCGTCAGCGGCTGATCATTGTAACCCATAGCAATGACACTATGCATGGCACTGCTAAATGAAACAAATGATATCCTTTTGTGTGAATGATTTTTCATTATCTTCGAAATGGTTTGTAGGACAGCCTGGAAAATTTCTTCTGGGTCTTGTTCAGCTGTCGACATATCGGGTGTATAAAGCGGGTACCCTATATTTTCTTGTTGAATGACTTCGCCTTTTTCACTAAATAAAACGCCTTTTGTACTTGTGGTTCCGATATCTATACCTAACATATAGTTAGTCATTGTGCTGCACAACTCCTTTCGAGAGCATTTGTTGTGATATCCATAGGTCTTCTACTTTGCCTTGAACATCATCAAAATTGTCATGTAAGGACTTACTCATGAGTTCTCTATCTTTTGTTCGGATCGCCTCAATGTAAAGCTCATGATTGTTTATAATGCGGGTGAAATCTTGATAGTTTTCTTCGAAGCGCCTACGCATCGACAAAAGAATAAAGCTCTCCATAACGGGCTTTAAATTATTCCAGATCAACAGGATGTATGAATGATTAGCTGACCGAATAATCGTTTCATGAAACAAGACATCTTGATAGGAAAACTCATCAGCATCACTATATTTGATTGCGACGTTCATCATTTCTAGTATTTTACTAAGTTCCTTTATTAATTCATTCGTATCTATTCTTACAAGGCGTTCAAATACAAATGATTCTATAAGTAAACGCATATCGTAAATTTCTTCTATTTCTTTATTTGATAAACCAATAACAACGGCACCCATTCTTTCTAATCGGATGATATTTTCGGATGCTAATATTTTTAACGCTTCACGTATGGGTGAGCGACTTACAGCGAAATCTATAGCTAATTTATTTTCAGAAAGTATGGTACCGCTTTCGATGTGGCCAGAAATAATACGCATTCTAAGCTCGTATGTTACACGGTTACCAGCAGAGGATTTCGAAAGCCATTTGGATGGATATAGGAATCCATTTGATTCGGTCATAAATTCACCTCTTTATTCATCTTGTATGCTAGTATACAAGTATTATATTCTTGGATTTTTGATTTCGCAAGCGGTTTCACTAAAAGTACGTCCTCGTCATGATATTTGAAAAGAAGGGATGGGGAATATTTCGAATGGAGAATCGCCAGCGATGGTAAATACAAAGGCATATATCCCTAATAACCTATGAAAACGTCTCTAATTATTAGGGTAGCCATAAGTAGACAATCTTCGTTAAAATAACGCAATAGGCAACTGACAAAGGGAGGTTCATCATGTCTGAAACAAACAATTATCCATTCCAGAACACTTCTCTTCCACTAGAGGAACGCGTAAACGACCTCGTTTCACGCTTCACGTTGGAGGAAAAAGTGGGACTTATGATTCAATATCAAACGGCCGTTGAACGGCTTGGTGTGAAAGCGTATAAACATGGTACGGAAGCAGCTCATGGTATGGCTTGGCTTGGCGAAGCGACAGGATATCCGCAACCGATTGGCCTAGGATGCACTTGGGATACCGAACTTATGCAACGAATTGGTAGCGCTATCGGTGATGAGGCACGTGGCTTCTATAAACAAAATCCAGAGATTAACGGATTGACGCTCTGGGCGCCAACTGTTGATATGGAACGCGACCCACGTTGGGGTCGGACTGAGGAAGCATACGGGGAAGATCCGATCCTTGCAGGTAAGCTTGCATCATCACTTGTTCAAGGGATACAAGGCGATCATCCGAAATATTTGAAAGCGATTGCTACACTGAAACATTTTATTGCAAATAATAATGAAGTAGGACGCGGAGACCAATCGGTTAGTATTGATCCACGTAATATGCGCGAATATTATTTGAAAGCATTTGAGATTCCGTTTAAGGAAGGCGGCGCCCAGTCCATGATGACGGCCTATAATGCCGTTAATGGAGTGCCTGCGAATCTGATGCCAGAAGTGAATGAGATTGTTAAGCAAGAGTGGGGCATGGATGGTTTTGTGGTCAGCGATGCGTTCGACGTGTCTGGTACGGTGCGCGACCATGGTTATTTGGAGACACATAAGGAAGCCGTTGCCCGTTCTGTGAAAGAAGGCGGCATCGATAGTATCACTGACAATGGAGATTTAATGAAGCAATCGCTACGCGAAGCGTTGGATGAAGGAATGCTTACAGAGGGCGATTTAGATGTGGCCTTACGTAATACGTTCCGCGTTCGTTTCCGTTTAGGTGAGTTCGATCCTGAGGAAGACAATCCGTATGCTGCTATTGATGAGTCTATTATTATGCAACCAGAGCATGCGAAGCTGTCACGTGAAGCTACAGAAAAGGCTGTTGTTCTTCTGAAAAATGAAGGAGGCATGCTACCGCTACAGGCAGATAAGCTGAAAAAAGTCGCTGTTATTGGACCCCTTGGTGGTACCGTATATCGAGACTGGTACAGCGGTTCCATGCCTTATGCAATTACGCCTTTGCAAGGTATTCAAGAAAAGCTGAAGGCACATGGAGGACAAACGACATTCTCCGGTGGTACAGATCGAGTGAAGCTGAAGTCGAAGCGCAATGGACGTTATGTTCAAGTACAAGATGGTGAACACGCAGCTCTAGCTGCAAGCGGCAATGCTGGCGAACAAGCTTCTGTATTTGAATTAACGGATTGGGGCTGGGACAGTCATACAATTATCGCTGAGAATAACGGACTTTACCTAACGACGGATGATCGGATCGTAAAAGCCTCAGCTGATAAAATCTGGGAGTGGTTCACGAAGGAAGTATTCCTTGTTCGTCCTTCAGAAGAAGGAACGGATCAAGTAACCTTCTCAACATGGAACGATACACCGGTTACGGTCAACTCGGATAACGGAGAATTGCTTGTAGGTAGCGGTAGCGCTGAAGAAACGGCTAACGAGATCAATGTGGCGGGTGCGGCATCTGTAGCAAACAGCGAAGAAGATAAGATTACTGCCGATGTTTTTGAAATGGAGAAAGTAACGGATAAATTCCAGGCGGCAAAAGAAGTGGCTAGCGATGCAGATCTTGCTGTTGTATTCGTCGGCAATCATCCGCTCATTAATGGTAAAGAGACGGTCGACCGTCCAGACATCACACTTCCTGAATCGCAGGAGCAACTGATTAGAGAAGTTATGTCTGTGAACCGGAACACGATTGTGGTCGTTGTGGGTAGTTATCCATTTGCTCTGAATTGGGTAGACGAGAACGTTCCAGCTATTCTGTACACCTCTCATGCAGGTCAAGAGTTGGGTAATGCCGTTACTGATGTGCTCTTCGGTGATGTGAACCCGGCAGGACGTCTGAACATGACTTGGTATAAATCTGTTGATCAGCTACCAGAGTTTATGGATTATGACATTATTAAGGGTGATAGAACCTATCGTTATTTCAAAGGAGATGTACTCTATCCGTTCGGACATGGGTTGTCCTATAGCACATTCCGTTATGATAATTTGATTCTTGATCGTAAGCAGGTTTCTGTGGATCAAGATCGTGAGATCAGCATGACAGTTCGGGTGACCAATACTAGTGACTGTACAGGAGAAGAAGTGGTGCAGCTGTATGGACATGCGGAGACCTCTCGTGTAAAACGTCCCTTGAAGCAGTTACTTGCATTCCGTCGGGTACTGTTACAGCCTGGTGAATCAGTAGATGTGAGCTTCAAGCTACCAATGACCGAGCTAGCGATGTGGGATGTTACTCGTGAGCGTTATGCAATCGAGAACGGCACGTTCCTCTTCATGGCTGGTTCTTCATCAGCAAACTTGCCGCTACATGCTGCGCTTGATGTACAGGGCGAAGTGATTCCACCACGTGATTTGAAGCAGTCTGTGAAGGCAATGAACTATGATGCTTACGAAGGCGTGTTGATCGGTGAATGTTGTGAAGGCGGTAGTGCTACTGAAGTGAAGGAGCAATCCGGATGGATTTCCTTTGAAGACGCTGAATTCGGCGAGGGAGTAAACACGGTGAATCTTCGCGTTGCTTGCCAGTCGGCAGCATCAGTCGAGGTTCGTCTGAATAGCCCTGAAGGTCCTCTTGCTGGACGAGTGGAACTATCGGAAGGTGGCGCTCAAGAATGGCGTAACTATACTGCTGAGGTGAGCGGAGTAAGTGGACGTCAGGACGTGTTCATTGTTCTCAACGGTAAAGTGTCGCTGAAGACGGTTCAATTTGTGTAATCATCGTCAAGCAATATAACAAATCATGTAGAAGACTGAGTTCCCTTTTGGGGCTCGGTCTTTTTTTTGACTGAATCATTGCTAGAAAGAGAGTTGGATACAAATTCATAGACAAAAAGGAAAATGTTGGTATATTATGTGTGGAAGTATAAGAAGTGAGTATGAATAGACAGCATTACGATACCACTCCTTACGGTCACTTAAGCTTGTTATCGTGATAATCGAAATGAGGTGAAATTATGAAAAATATATCAAAAAAGATGATATCTATAATGTTATTAGCAATAGTAATCATTGGTTTAGCTCTTAGTCTTCTTATCTATTATAATCTGAGGATGTATTTGCCAGAATTACCAGTCGAGGGAGTATCCAAACAGCAAGCGTATGCAAAGATATCCAACAGCTACGATACGATCGAATTTCTTAGTCATAGGGATAATTATAATTGGTATATCTATCAAGGGAATACGAAGGATGGTATGGATGAACTAATTCAACGATTTAACACAATAGGATTACAATTCAAAGAACAAATTGGGGCTGGGTATTTTTTTACTGATGATAATAAAACGGATGTAATCATTGTTGAATCACAGATGTGGACAAGTAAATATATTATTTATAAAGTGACTGATGAAGTGAAGTTCTAGATATTACTTTTAGATATGAACCTTTGAAAGGATGATTACTTATGCCACATATCGTTGGAGACAGAATTGTACTTAGAGAATACCGAGACTCAGATTTAGATTATATAAGAGAATGGGTTAATGACCCGGAAATAACCAACACGTTATCTGATAATTTCCTATATCCGCACACCAAGTATGAGACAGAGTCGTTCTTTAGGTTGGTAGTTGAAGGTAAGTCTAGAAACAAAAGTTTTATTATAGCAGCCAAAGACTCTTTAGAATACATCGGTCAAATTGATTTATACAGAATGGACTGGAGGAATCGATTCGCTCTACTGGCTATTGTTATAGGAAGAAAAGAATATTTAGGCAAAGGCTATGGGAGTGAAGCAATTCAACTACTCCAGAAGTTTGCTTTCGAGGAACTCAATTTAAATAGAATAGAGCTTGAAGTATACGAATACAACAAAAGAGCGTATAAATGTTATCTGAAATGTGGATTCATAGAAGAAGGGAGATATAGAAAAAAGATGTACAAGCAAGGTCAATACTGGGATAGCATATGTATGAGTATTTTAAAAAGTGATTATGAGCATACCAGCTCTTTGAAATAAAGAAAGTTAGGATATGAGAATTGCTCGAATAAAAAATGATAGGAGAGTGTGAAAAATGGAAGAAAGATCCGATATAAAGAAGGAGTTATCATAAGTTGCTAAAAGGGGAGTTCATAATTGCGTACATCATTCGTTAAAAAGTTAGTTGTCTTTTGCATGGCCCTTCTATTCATTCCAATATTACCTACTTGGGCAGATTCCATTATTCCGGATCCGGTCTTAGCGAAGGCCATTCGGACAGAATTACATTTGCCTTCTGGTAAAGAACTAACGTCATCGGATTTGAAGAAGCTAGAATCCTTGTACCCAGCGGAATCAAAAGAGAAAATCACCCGCCTACAAGGAATTGAAAATGCCGTGAATATGGAGGATTTTTTTCTAACTAACCACAGTATCAAGGATATTACACCAATTGCGAAGTTGAAGAAGTTGACATTCTTGGCTCTCGACGGGAATCAGATTACGGACCTCACGCCTCTATCTGGGTTAAGTTCGCTGGAGAACCTGGTCATTGTAGAGAACAAGGTCAGTAACCTGAAGCCATTACAGAATTTAAGCATGCTGACTGATCTACTGGCCAGTAACAATCTGGTGATAGACCTGAATCCGATTAAGACGATGAAGTTACAGTGGCTCTTTCTGGATAACAATAAGATCCAAGATCTTACACCGCTGAAAAACCATCCAACAATCGAACATCTTTATCTTGGGGGCAACCTCATTGCAGATATTCGTGTCCTTGAAACGATACCGAATTTACAAGAGGTATCACTTATCAACAACCCATTGAATGAACAATCGCTTAAGGTAATAGAAAATTTAGAGAAAAAAGGCGTTGCTGTTGAATATAGCTCGACAAAGGCAGGCAATGCAAATAAACAAATTCAAGTTCTCCTAGACGCCGAACTGGTTACTTTCGATGTTCCACCTTTTATGAAGAATGGAAGCGTAATGGTTCCTTTCCGGCCCCTGTTCGAACAACTTGGCTTGAAGGTTACATGGAACAAGGATGAGCAGACCATCATCGGTGAAAAAGAAGGTACGACAATCAAGATGCAGGTGGGCTTGTCTAACGCTGAAGTGAATGGGAAGACCATCTCACTTGCTGTTGCGCCGACGATCGTGTCGGGCAATACGTTTGTTCCGCTACGATTCATAGCCGAATCCCTGAACGCGAAGGTAGATTGGGAAGCTGGCTCTAAGATAGCCGTTATCCAAAGCAAGCAGCAGATCCTATCTTCGGACCGCTCCGTGAAAGTCACGGCTTATGGAAAGTGGAGTGTTATAGAAGATGCTTCAAAATATGCGAAGCTAGCAATCAAATCTTACAATAAGAGCACGCTGATCGTAAATGAAATTCCAAAGAAAGATCTGACCTCGAACACAGATCTAGCTGCTTTCTATCAGAATACGAAAAAGGAGATCATTGCTAACTCCGATATCGAGATTGTGGAAGAAACGGAGGGGTCATTCCTGGGGCATCCTGCGAAAAACATGGCTTACTACAAGATGGAAAACAAAGAATGGGAATCCTTTATTTGCGTAGCGATTTTCTTCGAAGCGAATGATCATTTCTACCAGGTAACGGTTTCTGCGAATAACGACCTATCGAAAGAGGAAATAAATTCATTGGATGAGATGGTTGCCTCTTTGAAGTTGAATCCATAGTAAAAGAGTGCCTTAGAGATGCTCCATGGGGGCAACTCTGAGGTATTTTTTTGTGATATGGTATTTAGAAAAAGGAGAATGATTATGAATTCAGAGTTTGCATTTATTGATTTCCCTCGGTTAAAGACAGAACGGTTTACATTAAGGAAAGCGGAAGAGAACGATCGCTATGATATATTTCAGCTTTATTCACAAGAGGCCGTGGTGAAATATATGCCATTCACACCTTTCACATCAGTCGAGGATGCGATAGATGAAATGAAATGGTATCACAAAATTTTCAAAGAACAATCGGGTTTACGTTGGATGATTGAAAATAGTGAGTCCCAAAAGGTGATTGGAACATGCGGATTCCTGAACTATGAGAAGGAACATCATCGTGTTGAGATTGGATATGATTTAACCCCTGAATTTTGGGGAAAGGGGATCATGATAGAGGTAGTGAACTGTGTTATGGAGTTTGGATTCTTGACCATGGATCTAAATAAAATTGAAGCGAAAGTCGAACCGGCGAATGAGGCTTCGATCCAATTGATACATAAGCTAGGCTTCCACAAAGAAGGAGTCTTGAGGCAACATGAGTTCGAAAAAGGGAAATATGTTGATCTTGCTATCTTCTCAAAGTTGAAAAGTGAGTATTAACCTCTTAGCTTCATTATGTATAAGCAACTCAGAAGGAGTGGATAAATTGAAAGATAATCGATTATTAAAGATCCATAATCACGAAATTGAAGACCAATTACAAAGGATAACTGACACGGAGATCTTACTGAATTTTCAAGAGGCAATTACCGATTTATACTCGCGATTAATAACAATCCATGCCTTTTGTTATGATAGCTGGGACGCAATAGTTGAGCATTTATTCAATAAGATGGTATGGCAGACCTTTTCATGGAAGTATGGAGTAGCTACATCTCGCGATTATTCACATCAATATGCGTTTGAATGCCCTGACCAAAATAAAAGCTATATTGAATGCAAACCAACAAAAAACAAAATAAGAATATTGAGAAATTTTGAATGGTCTGATTATCAATATTCAAAGAATCAAAGGATATTATTTAAAGAATTTGCTGATGGAGTACACTTCTTGACCGGTACATTAACAGCGGAAGAAGCAAAGAATGTTACATTTCACTTAGTCAGAGCGGATATATTTACATTGGATAATAGCGGATTGAAGGAAGAGATATATTTAGAAGTGAAAGATTTAGAATTTGAGGTTGTATTCGTAGATGTATAACGTAGATGTCTGATTGGAATTTTGATGGTTATATGGATATTATTTTGTGGAAGGAGGCAGGGGGTACTTCGCTTAATTCACTATAAAGACTGATATACTGGGTTTAGATCAACAGAAATATTAAGGCGGTGTAGGAATGTCAGATAATTGGAATACTTACTTTACTTTCATCGATGATAAACCAGCTTCAATCTTGTTGGATCTGGAACCATGGGAAAATGGTGAAAATGAGGGGGTAGTCCGTTTATATCAACTCAGGGTTGCATTAAATGAACCAAATGAAGATGGACTTACCAGCGATAAAGAAGCAACAGTTTTGTATGCTATCGAGGATTCAATCCATGATTCTTTGGATACTAATTATATGTTTGTCGGAAGGATCACCACGGATGGTAGGAGAGATTTTTTTTACTATACGGATTCTATGGATGGAAGCGAATTGGAGTGTCTTGCCGACAAGTCTCTTGAAAATTATAAGTACAGCATTAACCTCATGGATGAACAGAAGCCTGGGGCCTTCTATTATGAGTATCTATATCCCAATCAATTGGATTGGCATCGAATGGGTAACAGACAGTTGGTAGACAAGCTTATTGAGCTTGGAGACATTTTAGATAAATCGCGAACAGTGAATCACTGGATATATTTCAATTCAGCAGAGTCACGTAATCTGTTCAATGAGAAAGTTCAAAAAGACGGTTATCATATCGAAGATCAAGGTACTCAAGATAAACAAGATAATAAGTATTCGATAAAAATTTCTAGAAATGACTATGTTCATCTTCAATCCATCGGTGACGTAACGGACTATTTAGTGAGTGCAGCACAAGAATTTAATGGAGATTATGATGGCTGGGAAACTAAAGTAATGAAAGATCAGGAAGGTTTTGTGAGTAGGTTGAAAAGAATGTTTAAGTCTAAGAAATAGCCTGAAGGATCAGCTCACATTTGGTTTACCTATTTAATTATGTTGGTTTTTGGTTCCCCATTCACATAACCCTTCCAGAACAGGTAGTAGTGTATTCGTCTTTTCTGTGAGACTGTACTCGACTTTTGGAGGGATTTGGGGATACTCTTTTCGGTTAACCCTACCATCAGCTTCCAACTCTTTGAGTTGTGAACTTAACATTTTGTACGTAATAACTCCAATCTGTCTTTTTAGATCATTAAAGCGAACTGTTTGGTTTTCTGCTAGGAGATAAAGAATAACCATCTTCCATTTACCACCAATAACTGACAATGTATAACCAAAAGGAGTATCTTCAATATTTTTAACTTTGCCTTTATATTCTGCCATACTCATCATCTACACTATCCTTTCTGATAGTACATATCATTAAAGTGCGTACTATTTTTTAATGTATATTCATTTTATACTAACCTTACGTTGAACTAAAGGAGAGAATAAAATGACAAATGTTAAAACTTATAATCACGATCTTTGGGATCACGGCATTACCCAAGGATACAGCGTAAATGGCACGATCTACATTTCGGGACAATTTTCCCACGATACCGAGGGTGCGTTCGTTGGTGAGGGCGATATCGAGGCACAGACCCGGCAGACGCTGGAGAATCTCGATCGGGTGCTAGCGGAATTTGGTGTCACGAAGTCGAACCTCGCTTATGTGGAGGTCTATCTGACAAACGCGCAAGAACATTTCGAACCATGTATTAAGCTGTTCAAGGATTACGTGGGAGAACATCGACCAGCCGGCAGTTGCATTGGCGTGAATTATCTGGCATCCCCTGTGCAACTGATTGAAATCAGCGCCGAAGCCCATACGGATT
The DNA here is from genome assembly GCF_059445505.1 of Paenibacillus sp. Y301. Classification (NCBI taxonomy): domain Bacteria; kingdom Bacillati; phylum Bacillota; class Bacilli; order Caryophanales; family Paenibacillaceae; genus Paenibacillus; species Paenibacillus sp. Y301. Next base: position 53,029 of record NZ_JCAIUL010000004.1, read on the forward strand.
AAGGTTGTCATGGTGCCGGACGTCTTCTATTTTAAACGGCACCGCCAAGTAGATGGAAACGTATTTTGATGAAAAGATATACATCATATAACAACGCATTAACGAAATATATAAGGAGAGAATTTGGCAGTCGCCTTTTATCACGTATTGTTTAACGGTGTATACAGCAACTGAAGGTCATTTGCATAAAAACCATTGAATGACCGCATCCTATACAGAAAATATGTTGTTAAAGGAGATGCGCTACCTATGGAGGATCAACAACCACTACAAACAAGCGACAAAGAAGCTAAGAAGATACAGAAATTAAACACGACCCTCACTGGGGAGAATGATACCGAGTTTGCAGATGAGCTTACCAACAAAGATATCAAATCTGCATTTAAGAATCCGATCACCGGCGAGGAGCGCTTGTATTAGTCCCTAATACGAGTGATTTTACGAGTGTGCAGATGCTAAGCCCTTGAGTTTAAGGGCTTTTTTTCGTGCTTAGGCGTATCATTATGTGGGAAGGGGCTGATATAATCGAATCAGGTAATATGAGGATATATTGGAAGAGGTGAGGCGAATTGAATTATCTAGAACTAATTGATGTATACAAGATCGATCTCAAGCGTTATTCTATGAACCAATTAAGATATGCACCCAAGCAAGGCGTGTGGTCTCTTGGCCAAATGTATGATCATGTAATACTCACAGCACTCGATTATCTCGACCAAGTGGAATGTTGTGCTTCAGCAAGTGAGGAGCAAAGGGAAGGGAAGACGGAGGCTGGGGTTCAATTATTTAACGCTGGTTCATTCCCTCCGATAAAAATTAAATTACCAGAAGGACCTGCAAATACCCCGAATAATTCAAAAACCGTCGATGATCTAATGTCCGGACTGGATATGGTGGTTAAGAGAATGTCTGATTGGGAAGAGAAGGTAGATACGATAAATCCAAATTATAAAGTTAGACATGGAGGCTTTGGGTGGCTCACTGCACGGGAGTGGTACGACTTAGTCAGTATGCATTTTCGCCATCACTTGCGCCAGAAGGAAGAACTGGAACAAAGTCTTGATTTTAATATGGATGTGAACGGCTGACAAGTAGGAATAGATTATAGGGTAATGAATGTAAATAGATGTCTAATACTACGTAAATGAGGTGAAGAAATGAAAAAAACAATAAACACTGTTGGTTTTATTGCAGGAGGGATTCTTTTACTGCTGTATCCCTTTGTTTTAATGGCAAACATAATGCAATTAGCAGGCGTTTCTAATAATGAGAATGTTTTTTTGAAAATAATAGTTAACCTATTTATATTTTCAAGCAGCACTTATTTATTAACATATATTGGATGCTTGATCACTTATATCATAAAAAGAAATAAAAATAATCTAATATCCTTGATACCTTTAGCTCAAATAGTCGTAACAGTTATACTATTTTTCATTTGGATGGTTATAGATAATTCGTAGATTGATAATGCAGAAGAAATTAAGGATTGAGTGAGTTTATTTTAGAAAAGAAAAAACAGAGGAAAACAAAAAAATAGGAATGATTATTATAATGAAAAAGAAAAAAGTGCTAATAGTAATCGTTATAATGATTCTCGTAATAACACCATTTGTTTATGTACAAGCGAATAAAATGATATATAAAAATAGGGTGACGAACTACCTATTCGAAACGCAAAATTATAGTGAAGAAGAGATAGAGGTTGTTAAAGGGATATGGGGTATCAAGTTACCCTCATTTTTCGCAGTGGTCATCTTTAAAGATGAACCCAACGTTGAATATGTATATTTTGCGCATAATGAAGTATTACAGTTCGATTATAGGTTAACAAAAGAAGGGACAAAAAGGGGTATCACTGTATCGGATTTAAAGCATTATGTTCCACTTGATTCGTATTGAAGAGGTAGCTAGAGTAAATGAATTTATCTAGAGGCTATGAATTAAAAAACTTGGAGGGAATTCTGTGAAGTTAATCGGTATAATGGCTGCTTGGGAGCCTGAATTACAATATCTACATCATAAGTTTCCTCTGACATCTCAAGTGAAAATAGGGGCATGGACATTTTATCATTATCAAAACTCTGATTTGACGATTATTTCAGTGGTATCGGGTGTTGGTAAAGTTAAGGCTGCGAGTTGTGCTCAATTGTTAATAACACAATATAATCCGAGTGAGATTTACATGATTGGAATTTGCGGTGGTTTATCTGAAGAAGTGTGTGGTGGTGACATCATTGTAGCTGAACAAAGCTTGCAGCATGATGTAACTGATGCTAATTCCACAAGTGATCCTAGAAATACATACCTTGGAAGAAGTAGTGTGGTAGATTCATCTGAGAGACTTATTCAAATGTTCAAATCATATCTAGGCGATGCATATCCTAATGTCCATTTCGGTAGATTTATCTCAGGAGATCAACGAATCAGAGATGATGCTGTTAGTCATAAATTAAAGGATGACTTCCATGCAATAGCAGTTGATCAAGAACTTGCGGCGTTTGCTCACGTAAGTTATTTAAATGGTATTGATTTTCTTGGGCTTAAATCTGTATCGGACAAAGCAAATAATAATACAGTAAACGATCAACTTGAATATAAGAATACTGCATGTAGTAATGCATGTGAGTTATTAATAGCATTTTTAGAGTATAGACAGAGAAGTGGATCCTTCCTATAACCATATACTCGTGCTACTGACTATCGCCATGTTCACCCAAGAGCCATAGTACGTCGTAAACATACTTTATAAAAAAAGGAATGAGAGTGTTGACCCATGTATCTTTTGAAGTGATCAATCAACAACACCTAAATGAAATTAAAGAGATTTACAATTACTATGTTACCAATACAACAATTTCATTCCACACCGTAGAACTAGACATTGACGAGATAAAGGCATCTGTAATGAACAGGAATCGTAGGTATACATCATACGTAATCCAACAGGAGCATGAGATAAAGGGATATGTATTGATCACTCAATATAAAAGTAAACAAGCCTATGACGTTTGTGCCTAGGTAACCATATATTTAAAACCCGATTGTTTAGGACAAGGGCTTGGAAGACGGGCACTTCATTTTATCGAGGAAGTTGCCAGGGAACAAGGATTTCACACGTTAATCGCAACCATTTGTATGGAGAATAGTAGAAGCAAGTTTTTATTTGAACAAAATGGATATGAACAATGCGCATTATTTAAGAAAATAGGCAATAAATTTGATAGAAAATTAGACATCGGAAGCTTTCAGAAGATGTTATGAGTGAATCATAAATGAGCTGAACATCATCTAACAACAGTCGGAAGGTCTTTTAGAATACGATAAGGAGGTGAAAAGCAGAGATGATGGAAATGATATTCTTTTTACCAGTTTGCATTGTATTATACCTAATTATTCTGTTTGCTATTAATCATTCGGATGCGTCAAAATACTTAAAGAGAAATAACCAATTATTAAGAGAAATTAATATAACATTAAAGCAAGGAAGAATTGAAGAAGATAAAGAGTTACAGGATAAGATCGGAATAATTATAGATCAAAAACACTAATAATAATCGAGATAACCGTTATCGTCATTGTTCGCTATGAATATAAATCCTTCAACTGCGGATATTTATCCATCAATGTGGCATTCGCTTCTTCCAGTTTTCTGGTATAGGCAAGATAAGAAGGACTAAGAATTTTGAAGTTCGGGAGAAAAACGTCAGTATAACCGCTACTTTTCTGAAATTCTATTAAAAGCTGTTGCATTTTATAGGCTTCCGATTCTTTATACGCGCTAGATGTGCGAAAAGATAGGTAAGCTTCAAAAACTTCTTTATTATCATTCATATAGTTCTCCAAATCCGAAACGGCATGGACCAAAGAAGCACTTGTTTTCTCCATGCTTTCTTGTTGCGTGATGGAGAATGATTTCTCTACATAGTCCTGCAACTCAGTGGGTATCTCAACTTGATCAAGGAAAGAAACGATTGTGTCATACGCCTTCTCCTGCTCTACAGAATCGATTCGATCATTCAAAATGGATGCTAACATATATGCCATAACTACCAGGAAAAGCTTGCACTAATTTATCCTTAATCGTAAAATACTCCTCCAAATTAGACTGTAGATATGTAAATTCACGGTCAATATCATAATGGTGAATCAATTGCTCCATGCGTTCAAGCCGAGACTTTTCCTTTTGCTGTTGTAGCTCCATCCGATACTTACATTTAGAGAGTGCTGCTGATTTATGGTTACTGTTTAGAATGGTTTGAATATCAGGGATGGAAATGCCTAACTTTCTTAGAACAGCTATTTCCTTTAGTGTTGCTATATCTTGTTCATCATAATGACGATAGCCGTTCTCACCAATCTCCGGCTTAATTAAGCCCTGTTTCTCATAATATTCAATGGCTTTCTTGGTCAGATGACATCGATCGCATACCTCTTTAATTAACATACTAATCACCTCTCAACTATCATGAACGATACCCTAGGGGACTAGTCAATGACTTTTATATAAATGCGCAATACAAACTGGAAATTTTCAACCAACAGATACCGTGTTATACTGGGTGAAACTTTTAAGGAGATGATCCATTTATGTCAAATCGACCATCAAAAGATGAATATAACGTTCATTTTGAGACGTATGTGAAGTTAGTTCCAGAAGGAGATATCGATGATATTCTAATCCAGTCTCTCAAGAACACAACTGAGTTGCTCTCTAGCGTTACGGAAGATCAGGCAAATTACCGTTATGCACCGGGAAAGTGGAGCTTGAAAGAAGTACTGGGACATATTACGGATAACGAACGCATCATGGGTTATCGGTTACTTCGTATTGCTAGAGGCGACAAGACGCCACTATCTGGTTATGATCAAGACGTTATGATGAGCGAATCTCCATTTAAAAGTTATGACATGGCAGATCTTTTAGAAGATTATACAGCAGTACGGCGTGCAACCCTCACGTTGCTTCGTGGACTATCTACAGAAGCGTGGTCCAGAATTGGTATTGTCAATGACAGTGAGTCAACAGTAAGAGCGTGGGCATATATTATCGCTGGTCATGAGATGCATCATATGAACGTCATTAAAGATAAATATTTAGTTTAAAAAGCTAGGAGGAGCATATGTGGTCAATCGCTATGCTCCTTTAAAAATATGGAGAAATAAATTTAAGAACGGAGAAATGAATTTGAAAATAGGCTTATTAATTATCGATATGCAAAAAAACTTGTTAGAAGGTCAGCTTGAACAACGAGATATTGACAGTGCGTCTGAATATATAAATCACGTGGCCAACCTACTCCGCCTAAACCATCATCATGTCATACATATCAAAGATGTTGAAGGGTCAGAAGAGATTAGCAGTGAAAAGAAATTGGATTAGTCGTTGTTGCTGGATTCGCAGCAGAGCATTGTGTGCTTTTCACATATAACGGTGCCATTGAACGAGGGTTTAAAACGGTAATCTTACACAAAGGGATACTAAGTACTCAAAATGAAGCAATACACAACACATATAGCGAGAGACATATGATTTCCTATCCTGTGATCGAGTTCTTACTTCAAAAAGCATAGACGGTGGGAATAGCTGATTTATGACATCTATATATATTCATATTTAAATATGAATTGAACCTAGGCTCTAATAAAGATGAACCTATAGTCTGTATAAATTGTAAATTTCACCTTGTGCTTCCGCCTAAGTATCAAGTATAGTAAATGAAACTTTCAATTGAGGTGAAATGGGATGGATCTCCACTTTGTTCGAAGTAATTAGTTCACGGGCTGGGTAAAACGCGTACCAGCTGTTAAGGGGGACGTTTGCCCTTTTGACCGAAGAGAACAATTACTTTTGATAAGGTGTCGGGGCACATTTTTCTGTAAGCCAGGACACGACACAGGGACGTATTGTCTCTTTCGATCCTGGCTTTTATGTACTCATTTTAACGATTTGAAAGGTGGATATTAGATATGAAGCAATTTGATTATAAGAAATTCTATGATGAAGTCGGACAATTAAATGGTTGGGATTTCAGTAAAGTAAAGATGACAGCTGAAGGTGTAGAGTGGGAATTCTATGATGAAGTAACCCAAAGATGTCTCCCGTCTGATCGATTACTCGATATTGGTACAGGTGGAGGGGAAACGTTATTATCCATTGCTCATGCCGCTTCACATTTAGTGGGAATTGATATCTCATCGGGAATGATGCACACTGCGAATCATAATTTAGAAAATTCCAATCAAACCAATGTACAATTTTTGCAAATGGATGCTGATAATCTTGACTTTCCTCGGAATTTTTTCCACGTGGTATCTTGTAGGCACTCACCCTTTCATGCCAAAGAAGTAGTGAGGGTCCTAGTGAATAATGGCATATTCCTCACTCAACAAGTAAGTGAAGATGATAAGCTTAACATGAAACAGGCGTTTGGAAGAGGACAGGCTAGTGGTGTGGTGGATGGAACATTAAAGAATAAATACATTGAGGAATTGAATGAAGCTGGTTTTAAGGATATCCAGTCCTTTGAATATGATGCAACTGAATATTTTGAAACGTACGAAGATTTAGTATTTCTACTGAAACACACGCCCATTATTCCGAACTTCGGGAAATATAATCGTGATTTTGAGATACTCCAAACATTTATTGATGATAATATAACTGAAAGAGGAATTAGGACAAGTTCCAAACGATTTATGATTATTGCGAAAAAAGAATAGTCAGAAGTTATACGAATGAAGTAATAGGATCAATAGGGAGGGCTGCCAAGTGCAGCTTTTCGCTGTATTAGGAGAAATCGGAATAAATGATGAATTAGAGAAAGGAGATGAGTCATATAAAAATCCGTATTATTGGTTCTTGTGGGAGTGGGAAATCATATTTAGCCAAAGAAATATCTAAGTTGCTAGAGGTTCCTTATTATGAACTTGATAACATGGTTTGGGATAGAAGTGTAGAAAACAGGAGATTCCCACAAGAAATAAGAGATGCAGAATTGTATAGAATAGTCAGCTTAGAATCATGGATTATTGAAGGAGTTCAATTTGAATGGACGAGTGAAAGTTTTGAAAAGGCAGATCTCATTTATATTTTAAATCCAAGTGTCTATTTACGAGATTACAGAATTATTAGGAGATTTGTTAGATCGAGAACAGGCATCGAACGAGGGAATTACAAACAATCTGTGAAGAATCTAATGAAAATGTTGATAGAATGGAACCATGGATACAATGTGGAAGAGGTATTGGAAATCACAAATCCTTATTCAGATAAGAGGTTCGAAGTGACTTCTACAAGGGAAGTACTACAACATGTCCAGGAGAGTAAAGGGTAACTCAGGAACGTTATGAATCGCGAACGGATTATAAAAACAAGAACCATTATGCTGTAAACACACTAGAGATCATCCGCATCTTAGAAGAAGGAAAAGAGGGAAGGGTGTTCTCGAGAATTTTACATACATAGATATACGATGTATAGTGATGCTAGGTATTGATCATTATAAATAAAGGAATAATTAGCGGCCGATTCCGTTATTTATTCTATTTAAGAAAAAGGAATGAACATCATATGAAGAAATTAATTAAGATTGTTTTAAGCATTAGTTTTATATTTTACTTACTTGTATTGGCTATTATTTTATTCTTAGGATCAAGAGGGAATATATGGACAGACCTTTCGCTTTGGCAATACATAAAGAGCTCTTCAAATTTTGTTCCATTTAAATCGATAAGTACTTATATCAATGCGATTCTTAACGGAACTATGAATATCGATATACCAATAAAAAATCTTTTTGGTAATTTAATTTTATTTTTACCGATGGGTATTTATCTGCCTTACCTTATAAATAAGCTAAACAAGTTAGGTTCATTTTCAATTTTAATGATTATATTGTTATTCGTTGTTGAAGTCATTCAATTAGTTACAAGAAAAGGAAGTTTCGACATTGATGATTTCATTCTTAATATGTTCGGTGCTTTGATGGGATATGGAATTTGGAAGATAAAATTCATTCAAAAGTTACTAAGATAACATTTTAAAGGAAATGGATCGGCCACAACCGATCGTTGCACCTTTCAGAAAAGGTAGATTTGAAGATACTCAAAAATCATGAAATGACAAAATCAGGAGGTGCAGAGCATTGAAAGTAAGCAAAGAAATGCTTAAGGGCAGCACGGGAACTTTGATCCTGACTCTTTTATTAGAGAAGCCGTTATATGGCTATGAGCTAATTAAGGAGCTGGAACAGAGATCGCAAGGTATATTTTCATTAAAAGAAGGAACACTCTATCCCATTCTCCATGCAATGGAAAGCGAGCGCTGGGTGGAAGCGTACTGGGTGAAAGTAGAAGGACGAAAACGTAAGTATTACAGGATACTGGAGGAAGGTAAAGAGAAACTCAAGGAGAAAAAAGCGGAATGGTTTATTTTTAAAGGAGCGGTTGACTCGGTTCTGGGATAGGAAATAAATAAGCAATTGCTCCAACATAGTTATAATCAATCTTTCCATGTCATTGAGACAGAGAAATATGGTAAGTTAATTAGGAATGCCACAACCATATTTTACTAGAGGAGTGACTTAAGTGGATATGATGCTCGAAGAATGGATTATTGAAGCAGATATCATGAGTATGCAAACAGCTATGGAATCAGGTTCCATAAGTTCTGAGGACTTAGTACGGAGTTACCTAGAAAGAATACATAAGTACGACTCGAAGATTAACGCTATACTAGAAATCAATCCGGATGCGATTGAAATCGCGATAGAATTAGATAAAGAACGTAAGCTAACAGGAAGTCGCGGGAAGTTACACGGTATTCCTATTTTATTAAAAGATAATCTGGATACAGGGGATAAGATGCATACCAGTGCCGGTTCAGTTGCGCTAGCGGAATCATTTGCAGCAACGGATTCATTCGTAGCGTCGAAGCTGCGTAGTGCAGGTGCCGTCATACTAGGGAAAGCAAATATGTCTGAATGGTCTAATTTTATGTCCAGTAAGATGCCAGCGGGATACAGCTCCAGAGGAGGACTCGTGCTTAATCCATATGGACCAGGTGAGATATTCATTAGCGGATCGAGTTCTGGGCCTGCAGCAGCGATTGCCTCAAATTTTGCGGCGGGAGCTATAGGAACGGAAACAGCAGGATCTATTGTAGGTCCAGCTTGTCAGAATTCTCTTGTAGGTATCAAACCTACGGTGGGACTCGTTAGCCGAGCAGGAGTTATTCCGATTTCAGTGAGTCAAGACACACCGGGACCTATAGCTAGAACTGTTACGGATGCGGTTATTATGTTAGGTGCATTAACTGGAATTGACGACAATGATGATGGTACACTTTTGAGTAAGGAACGTTCCTTTGCGGATTACACACCATTCTTGGATACTGATTTTATACAACACGCAAGAATAGGTATTCCAAGACATTATTAAATGCACCTAGACAAAGAAAGACTTGCTATTATGGAGGCAGCGATCTCAACATTGCAAGCCGCAGGCGCCACGATCGTAGATCATGTTAGTCTTCACGTTGAACATAACAATTGGAATAATGATGTCATCTGCTATGAATTTAAAAAAGGACTAGATCAATACTTATCACAATTATCGGATACCGTACCGGTTCACTCTTTGCAAGAATTAATAGATTATGATGAGAATCATGCCGAGGTTGCTCTAAAGTATGGGCAAGACACGTTGATCAGGTCGGTAGAGACAACATTAAATGAGCAAACCTATCATGAGAAGAAACAACAATATGATGCATTAGCGCGTAACCAGGGAATTGATTACGTGTTAGAAGAGCATGGTTTAGATGCATTACTGTTACCTGGGGATGTGGATGGAATGTATATTGCCGCGCGATTGGGATATCCCTTGATTACCGTTCCGGCAGGATATTCCTCAATAGGGGTCGTGGACTCCGATGGTGATTCTACAAAAGGCCCTTTTGGAGTTGTTTTTTCCGGCAAAGCCTTTAGTGAACCTACCTTAATAAAAATAGCCTATGCTTTTGAACAAGCGACGAATTATCGTGTTCCACCCCAGTTTGGTTAGACTTGATTAACTAATTAGCTCAGTATTATAACAAGATTGCGCGATAGCATGGTGACCCGACCCTATGATAGGAGTTATGGCCTGGTCACATTCATTTGGAGGTAGGCGATGGAATGAATCTTAGATGCATGATGATATTTCCGAAGTTCCACAATATGAGTATGATCGATAATATCAGAGAAAAGTATGATCCATTATATAAGCATGTTCAACCTCATCTCACGATTGTTTTTCCTTTTGAAAGTGATATAACGGGTGAACAATTACAAGATCATATCAAGCATGCGTTACTGGGGATGAGATCCTTTAAACTTAGACTCAGTGGCATAAGTGGCGAAGAAGGTGGATACATTTTTCTGAACGTATTAGAAGGAAGAGACCAAATAGTTGAATTACATAGGCGATTATACACAGGAATAATCTCAGAATATCATCAACCCCATATTCCATATAAGCCCCATATGACCATAGGAAGAATAGAAAATCAAAAAGAAGTGATAAGAGATTTGGAGAAACACGAAATAATAAATGAAGTTTTTGAGGATATCGTGTTGGAGATCGTAGTAGAAATCATAGATAAGAATGAAGATTCAAACATAGAAATGACAATAGGGTTTTAAGTTGCGATACAGTGCTGAACGTTAGGAGAAGTGAGTATGGGGAATAAATCGTCTGGAAAAGCCATCAAGTATTCTTTGATTATTTTATCTATTGTGATTGTAGTGATTGCTTGTTTTATATTGAAAAAGGAGTTGCTAATCAAAACCTTGGACTCTACGGATTTGTCTAGTTTGAAGATTAATAATATTAAACTGAAGCAAAATATCCATAATATTGATTTGACTAAGTATAATAAGAATAACGATTTTGAAGATAGGAGTACGAAAGACTCACATTATCAATATTTTGAAGACTTTTATATCGTATACGACAACAATGGTAATATTTCTAGACTACAGACTTTGTCTGATAATGGATTACTAGATTTCTATGGTGGTGTTAACGATTTGAACGATGTTGAGGACAAACTTGGCAAGAGTTATATTGTCCAAGTTTATGACTCAGACCAAGGCCTTACCTCAAGGATTTAATATGATAAGGTTAATCGAACCAAGGCTATTTTCGTATATCCTAAAGCAGACCAAGCATATAACCAATACAAATTAGTGTGGGTAATTTTAGAGCTATATTAGCAAGATTAATTAAAATTCGTCAAACAAGCGATACCTCAGCTTGATTAGAATTAGCTACTAAAAGGGTAAATACCATAATAATGGAGGGGAAGTTATGAAACTTGCAGAAGCGTTGGTTCTAAGAGCAGATTGTCAGCGGAAGGTTGCACAACTGAGACAAAGACTAGAAAGATTGCGCTATAGTATGTAATTATGGAGTATTTATTAATGTAACTACTACGTACTGATTTATGGACTAGGGTGAGGGTGGGTAAGGGGACTTGTGGTTAATACTTCTAAAAAAATACATGACCCGACCTACGATAGTTGTGCTATCTCAGGTTGGGTCATGTTTTTATTTCTCAATAGATTCGATAGTAGCAAAAATTCGTGTGTATACATCCTTAAAGTTGGATTCGTTTACTTTGTCATTGTATAGTCCGTAACCCCAATGTTTAAATCCATCATCGTCTGTATGGAAATAGCCCGTTGCATATTCTAGATTACTTATTTCTGACACCTGATCGTAGGATAATTCTTCAGTAACAAAGGGTACAAATGATTTCGTAGATTCTATAAAGAAATATGGAATGTTTGAACTCTTATATACTTGAGCATATTTACTCTCAGCAGAATCAGATAGATGTTCCTTCATAATCATAACAGCATCAAATTCAGCCGATAGATGGTTGCCTTCCTCTAATTGTTTGAAGGTTATTTGTCTAAACTCCACGTTATCTTCGCGTACTTCTGGAGAGTCACCAATCACGCCAATGACTAAAGGTTTTCCGTCATAAAGAGGTGTGTCAATTGTATTGGCGTCAACATTAGTACACCCTGCAAGAATCAATAATATAAAGAGCGTGAATGGAAATAGCCTTTTCATTACTTAAATTCCCCTCCTCAATATACACTGTAACTTCATAAATCCATATTTAATATAACATAAATTTCCATATATAATGATTTTAAGCTATAGTGTAATTTTCGAATCATAGAATCGATAAATATAAAGGAGATAATTATGGGAATTCAAATTGTTAATCTTGCAGATACGATGGAATATTATGAAACCGTATGTCAGTGGCTTTGGAAACAATGGGCTAGTGACAAAGCAATCGAATATGTTAGATATGCCGTGCTACATAATTCTCAGACCGATCGTGTGCCCATGACATTCGTAGCGCTAGAAGGAGAAGAAGCTGTAGGAACAGTATCTTTCTGGATGAATGATCTAACTTGTAGACAGGATCTGTGTCCTTGGTTGGCATGCTTGTATGTCGCTGAAGAGCATAGAGGTAAAGGTATAGCGAGAGAACTACAGAATACTGTAATAGAAGAAGCGAAGAAATTGGGGTATAACAATTTGTACTTAATAACGACTCATGACAACTACTATGAAAGATTTGGTTGGAATTATATAGAGAGAGCATTTAAGCCGAATGGCGACATTACCAAAATATATAGTAAAGATTTAAACCTAGATTAAGTATTCAAATTATATAACCCAGAAGAAGTTGTTCAATTCGTATCTGGTACAGGATTCCATAAAATGAGTCTAGAGTCATCTCAAGATAAATCGATGGATGTAAATTGTGTAATTGCTCGAAAGGCATAGTTGCGAACTTACGGTCATCATCAGGTGAAATAACATTATGTGAACTATTTAGCCGATACGTTCTATTGTATCGGCTTTGTCATCTCTTCCATAGAGAATCCTTCATCGTTACTTGTTACTTCGGTAATTTGGTTTCTGCTGTCAGGATGGTCTGAGATATTTGCTTCTCCCAGTCGTATATTTTTTGTTGAGAGGTGTGAATGATCTGTATTTGATCATACATAATCGTGAGTTCTTCATCGGCGGTAACTGCGTTACCCTGCTTTACACTAGCTTTATAACGCTTTTCGGTTGCTGAATATATTTGTTTTGCGGCAGTAATGGTTTTATTCTCTGCTGTGATCTGTTTTTTTAAATTCTGTACAGGAGTCAGTAAATCCTTCATCGTCTTTATCTTGCTTGTACGCTGTTTTTTAGCCGCAGAGAGGGCTTCTTTTTTAGCTTTAACATCGGTACGAGCAGCTAACACTGAAGCTAGTAGCTTGTTGCGCTTTAGATCCAGCAGATCAGCCAGTTTCTTATCCTTATTCTTTCTAGCTGCAGTAGCCTGTTTGCTTAATGCTGTGTATTGTTCTAATAGCGGAGAATGTTTCTGTAAGGTCTGATCATACCTAATTTGTAGTGTGTTGATCCATTCTAAGTCTATGGCATTGATCTTTATGTTCAACGACTTCAATGCAACATTATTCTTCTTGCGTTGGTCTTGAATATGCTGAGTTTCTGATTGTGTGATTGCTTTTAATGATGTTAAGTTATCGTAAACTTGATCGATGTGCTCCAGTGCAGTATCCCACCGATCCGCTGCATTTACAGGAAGTGCATCTACTTGTAGTACAGTAAATATACAGAGAATCACAATTAATCTACTCCAAATCCGTCTTCTACGTATGTCATTCATAGTTACTTCAACCTCACTCTCTAGAGTATTAACGACAAAAAGCACCTCCAAGAAAGGCTAAATTGCCTGTTCTTGCGAGGTGCTTCTCTCGCTAACCATGTATAATTTACGTTTAATATACCCCTTAATATGGAATGTGTCAATCATTTATAGAACATATGTTTTCATATATTATTTATGTGCAATTCTTTCTAGATAATTATTGGTGGCGAATGTATGTATTATTTGATGATGTTAATAACATCATGCTTTCGATCATAGATGTCGTATAATGAAACACAGGTAGGCTAAACGAAGTGAAATGATATAAAGAAAGGAAGATGAATAATGTCAAAGCTATTCCTAGAATTAGCTAAACCAGAAGGTGGAATACTTCGTTCTGAAATACTTGAGCAGATAAAGATTACCTCCGGACAAGTTGTTGCTTGTGATCCGCTTGTTTCTCATAATCATCCATTCGAACGGCTGCTCCAGCCGGGTACATATCCAGTGGTCGCATGGTGGCATGAGGAAGAAGAACGAATTGCAGCAGCCGAACTGAAATTGTATGATGCACTTCCTATTCGTTGGGAGATGGCTACAAGAGCAGGACAGAATCTGAGCGAACTAAAAGAGGGAACGATATATGGCTATCCGGTGGATACCGGGCTAGGTTGTTTTGCTGATGTGGATGCGATCGATAAGTTAAATGAACTGGATGCCAGATTACAACGAGAGCTCGGTGATGATTTTATCAGCCTCTACGATAATCTTATAGACGATGTACTAGCTGAACACGACGATAACTGGGGTAATGTGATCGTATGTGAGGATACGGAACTCAATGTGGTATTGTTCAGTTCTGGTTATGGCGATGGCTTCTATGCTTCTTATTGGGGTTTTGATGAAGAGAACAGAATCGTCTCATTGATCACAGACTTTAATATCATTGCTACCGATCAGTAAAGATTAATTATAGTCTTTCTTTACTTAGTAGATTGAATCCATACGTGTTACCTTTATTGGTAGTAATAGTAAAAGGTACAATTATTATGGATGAGTCATGGGTATCGAGAGGGGAATTTTATGGGGAATTTAGATCAGTTGTTGAAGAGAATAGAAGTCCGCAATTTCCAACAGATTGACATGCCTTTACTTGGTGAATTATATAACTCCGTTAACTCAAGAGAGAATGCGACATTTTGGTGGGTAGGCGATTCGGATAACTGGGTGAATGTATTTTGTGCTTTTGAAGATGGGGAAATGGTAGCGAAAGGACAAGTTGAAGTATTCAATATTGTTCCAGCGGGTCGCTCGGCAGAAAGTAGGCATGCGATCTATCTCAATGTAAAAACCGTGCCAGAACGAGAATTCGATCTCAGCTTATTAGAGCTACTCTATTCATATATTTTTTCACGTGCCATGGAGTTAAAAGAGTCACTATCCCAGAAATACGCTACATTACTGTGTGTAGGTAACGATGCCTCGGAGACAGTCAATAGTCAATTCTTCATTCAGGAGAAGGGCTTTCGTCATATGAGTAGTTTATTTACAATGAGACGGGACCTTAAGGAGCCGATTCCAGATTTGCCATTAAGTGATGAGTTTCAATTGACGCATTGGAAAATGGAGTCGTCTCATGAAGAAATCGAGTATTTGGAGTTGGATGCCGAGGTATGGCCTGATACGCCACTAGGGGTAGAGCGACTTTCTCAACACAAACAGAATCCACTGTGGACAGCGATAGTTGTTCGCGAGGCAGATACGATTGTAGGTAGCTTAATGGCATGGCGGGAAGAGGATAAAGGAATTATAGAACCTGTCTTCGTACGTGCCCCATGGAGAAATCGTGGTATTGCAAAATATATGCTGACTCAAGCGCTGACCTATTTAAAAACGAATGGGCTAGAGTCTGCAGAATTGATGGTATTAACTACGAATGAGTCCGCTTTATCCCTGTATGAATTGGTTGGATTTAATAGGATGAAAGAGGAAATACGATATGCTATAGAGCTTAATTAAATAAAAGATTAATTCCAAGGACGGCCATCCCTACATGGATGGTCATTTTTGTTCAGATCATTCGAAGGGAGTTAATTATGATGATGAAATTAAAATACATATGTTCATTATATTTATTAGTAGTCGTGCTAACAGGGTGTAGTCAGGAGCCCGCAAACATGAGTAAAGAACAGATAACAATCGAACAATATTTTTATTCTGAAAGTGAAGAGAACTTAAAGAGATTATCTGAGAAACTTCAAGATGAGGGATACGGAATCCATAATTTTAATTCGTATGAATTAGAAGGTCGAATTGAATGGCATTTCTATTCCAGTAAAGATATCCATCTAAATGAAATAGCTAACGAAGATTCGAAAAGTGAAACATATGCATATGAATATAATGTTGAATATGATGGAAATGGAATTCCATTGGAATGATATAAATCAATAATCTATGGGATACTGGTTCCATGCTGAGGAGGGTTAATCATGATCACAGAGCTAAATAAGCAAGACTTTTCTACGATAAGTCATATTACTGATCTATGTAATAATATTGAAGTAAGGGCTATTGTGAGTGGGAATAATCCGGGATGGGTCTTTGTAGATCATCCAATAGAACCTACAGCTGCTTTAGTGTGGATACAGGGTCAGAAAGGGTTTCACATGGTTGGTGATGTGCAAAGTGAATCTTTTCGGACAGGGTTGGAATCCTATATAACTCAACATATTGAACCCAGGCTAAGGAAAATGAATGTGAACTGGGTCGAAATCAGCGGGGAGACGAAACCATGGGATGAGAGGATTCAGGAGATATTCCATACCCGTAACATGTCTAGCGAGATGCAATATGTATTTAGCCTAAGGGAAAATAAAGATATAGACAGTAGTGAGGTCAGAGAAGAACAGGTATTGATTCGAAGAATGGATAGAAATCTATTGGATTCGAATAAATTAGATAACCAGTCAATATTAGAAGAGAAGATTCTGGATTTTTGGGATTCCATAGACGAGTTCTTAGAACAGGGGTTTGGCTATATTGCGGTGGATAACAATAACGTGGTGAGCTCATGTTTCTCGGCATTTGTAGCTGACCAGACACATGCTATCGATATTGAGACATTAGAAGGATATAAAAGAAAACATTATGGCACAGCAGTAGCTAGAGCATTTATGGATGAATGTAAGCTAAAAGGAATCTATCCTTATTGGGATTGTTCTCCGGACAATACGGGTTCTATCCGCATTGCTACGAGTATAGGATTGTCACCTTACTTTGAATATAGAATATTTTGGTATAAGTTTAAGTGATTTCTATTATACGTATATAACGTGTAGTGTGTATGTGTCACTCGATCTTGTTAATATAAATACAGCTAAGAGGGATGGGCTATGAAACAGGAGGCAGGATTCTGGATTAGGTTGGGGGCTTCATTGTTGGATGTACTAATTGTAGGAATCCCGTTAGGTATCATAGCAATGATATTAACAGCTGGTGATGATACTTCAAATTTATTCACAAAAACAATCTCGTTCTTGTATACATTATTACTACCTATATTCTGGAACGGACAGACGATTGGGAAACGTATCTGTGGAATAAGCATAAGAAGCGTGGATGATCATTCAGGACCAGGTCTCGGGACGATGCTTCTACGTGATGTTGTAGCTGGAGTTGTGTACGGATTGACCCTCGGAATAGGCTTTCTTGTGAGTGTCTGCATGGTTATTTTTAGAGAAGATAAGCGCTCTCTCCATGATTTTATTGCGGGAACGGAAGTCATTCATGATTAAATAGAGGCTTCTACTGTCGTGTTGCCTTCAAACATACAGGAGTTCTGACATTAGCCCAAGCTCATTCCGCATATGGTTTAATAAGCAATAATGTGTAGGAGGGGAAAGAATGTCAGACCCATTTGTCGCTCAGTCTTTAGATGAAGTTAGCTTTTGGTCCAGAATAATGAAGGAACATTCATTTTTTTTGGGCTTGGGTTTTCGGTGTGAGGATACCGTGCTTAAAAAAGAAGCAGATCATTTTTATCGTGTCTTTGAAGATATTGAAAGGCGTATTCACAGTTTTACCCTTGATGTTGATCCTAATACGATTAAACAATTTAATACAGAGGTACATTCTGCGGTGTGTCACATTTGGGTATTTAAAAGGAAAGTACTTGGCTTAATACTTAGTTGTAAACTGCCTGGTCAGACCAATTTCCCACTTCTGGTCGATCATGTGAGTAGGGAAGCCAATTACTTTCGGAATCGATTAGAAGAGCTAAATCGAGGTCAGTTAGAACCATTATATGATGCAATTATTGATGAAAATGTATTCTTTTTAAGAATTATGGGCGAACATGCTCAGTTTATTGGACATTTATTAGATCCGTCAGAACGCAAGCTTGCTGAGCAAGCCCGAGAATTTAGTAACGATTTTGATCAGTTGTTAGTTCAAGCTAGGGATGTCGAATCGATGAGACCTCAATCTCAAACCGTTCCATTATTAAATCAGTTCCTGGATCAAAATAGAGTGTCTGTAAAATCGCTGCGAGATTTCAAGAAAACAGCCCGCGATCTCATAGATCAATGTAAAATTAAAAGTATTATTCATCCCTTGCTTGCGGATCATGTGTTCCGTGAGGCAGAAAGATTCCTGGAGATTATTGATATGTTTGAGAATTCCCTCAAAGGAAAAGGAAGAACGAATGAGATTATTCATCATTAAGACTCTATAACCATTGTGTCAGTGAGATCGTTTCATCTCGAATGTTTGTTTATAACAAACATCCGAAATGAAACGATCTATTTTATTTATATTTTCATGAGAAGAACAAATGCCACTTGATAAATGAAGTAAATGCTGTTATCGTACTTATTAACTAGTTGATATTATCAAAAAGATAATAAGTAAGGAGCTTATCATGGAACCGGTAAATAAAGAGGGGTTAACTGAAGCGGAATTTCTGTTGCAATACAATGCGGGAGATTATGAACGTCCATCCATTGCGACGGACATGGTGGTGTTTACCGTTTCAAGTGAAGATAAAGATAATTATCGGAAGTTACCTGAGAAGAGTCTAAAGATTCTCATGATTAAGCGTGGGGAGCATCCTTTCCTTGGACAATGGGCATTGGCAGGGGGATTTGTGAGACCTCACGAAACAACGGAACAAACGGCACAACGTGAACTCGCAGAAGAGACAGGTGTTACAGACGTATATTTAGAACAGCTGTATACGTTCAGCGATCCTAGTCGTGATCCTAGAACTTGGGTAGTCTCCTGTTCTTATTTAGCTCTTGTGGATAGTGATAAGCTCTCGATTCAAGCGGGTGATGATGCATCGGATGTAGCATGGTTTCATGTGGAATATAAGCTTTTGCGAGAAGTAAAGGATATTCTATCAGCAGGAAGTATAAAACAATCCACTTGGCAATTAACCCTTTCATGCGACGACGCAATTCTTGAAGAGGAAATTACATGCACGACAACCGCTACGGAATATACAGTTACGAAGGAGTATAACGTGATTTCTTCGAATCATATTGCTTTTGACCATGCCAAAATCATTGCTTTTGCAATCGAAAGACTTCGAGGAAAGGTTGAATATACGAATATTGCATTTAATTTAATGCCTAGGTTATTTACCCTAACTGAGATTCAAACCGTATATGAAGTCATATTGGATAAAGAGTTGTTGAAGGCTAACTTTAGAAGAAAGACCGCTGATCTTGTGATTGAGACTGATCAATTTACTCAACATGCAGGACATCGACCTTCGCGATTATTTAGACGGAATTTGGAGGGAATCTAAATGTATTTATTAAATGAATTAATACAAGATTATAAAAAGGGGAAAAAACTAACGTATTTATTCTTCTGGGGACATCAAAAATCTGCAGATGGAAGTATAACAGCAAGTTGCTTTAGCCAGTGGTGGAAAATCAAATTTAATATCGATGGAATCACATACAACAGTGCAGAACAATATATGATGGCTGAAAAGGCAAGGTTGTTTCAGGATGACGAAATATTACAACAAATATTAGCTTCAAACGATCCTAAACAAGCAAAAGCATTGGGGAGAAAGGTCAGAAGATTTGACCAGAATATCTGGGAACAAAGCTGTTATGACATTGTGGTACGTGGCAATTTTGCGAAATTCACTCAAAACAGTAAGCTTGCGAGCTTCTTAATACTTACGCAGAATCAGGTATTAGTTGAAGCGAGTCCCGTCGATAAAATATGGGGAATTGGCATGGCTAAAGACCATCCTGCGATCGAGAATCCAATGGGTTGGAAGGGTCAGAATCTATTAGGATTTGCATTGATGGAAGTAAGGCAACAGCTGACAGACGCAGAGAACAAAGGATCACTATAGTAACATAGGTTAGAAAGCTACAAGGAGATGAGAAAGAATGAATCGAGATGAACGAAAAAGAGCCGTAGAACAGACAGTAGAATACATAAAACAAGGATATTATGTTATGAATGGGAATAAGATTGATATTAAAAAACTGCATCAAACATCGGTATAAGGTAGTATTTTAGTAACTCCGAATTAGAGTAATGAGTGGTTAAACAGGTTCATATTCCTCAAAGTTATACAAAGGCGTAGCTAAGTATAGTAAATGAAATCTTAGCTCTCTTTGCTGCTAAAGGAGACAAGAACATTATTTAGGCGCTTTCAGGTGCGGTGTATTTAAGAATAGCGCAGATACCGTAGTAAATTATTGGCACGAGTTATTATACGATGAGAAATATGTGAGTTTATTCGACCATATTATTTTTGCTATATTGGATCGTTCTAGAGATCAGGAAACGATGAAGGAATTTGTGCAACGATTAGGATAAAAGATCTAGAAATCGCCCCTTGAAATGGTGGATAGTACTTCCACATCCCAAGGGGCGATTTCTTTGTGTCTTTTTATACATAAAGGGGTTGGATCCGTTTAAGCCTTAAATATCTGATTGATATGCTCAATTTCTGTCGAGGTCAATTGCACATCCAAAGTCTTCAAGTTGTTAAGTACTTGATCTGGTTTTTTGGCGCCAGGGATTAAGGCATCGATCGAATCTTGGGTGAGATACCATGCGAGTACAATATGGGCAATTTCGGCGTCTTTGCTATTAGCAATCTCACGTAGAAGTTCAACCTTCTGAAGATTCTGGATGAATGCATCTCCTTGAAAAAGGGGATTCCTAGCGCGACCGTCCTCAAACGTTGTATCTTTGGTATATTTGCCACCGAGTAATCCTGCAGCTAGTGGGAAATAGGGAACAAACGAGATCCCATGCTCCTTGGTGTAAGGTAATAGATCTTGTTCAGCACTACGTTTGAAGAGATTATATTCAGACTGTAGTACATCCACGCATCTGTCCCGATTCGCTTCTTGTAGTTGTTCAATAGAGAAGTTAGATACGCCAATCGCTCGAATGGTGCCTTCCTTTTTCAAACGTTGAAGGGCATCAACCGCTTCATCCTTCGGTGTACGTTCATCAGGAAAGTGGATATAGAACAGATCGATGTAGTCTGTTTTTAAACGTTTCAAGCTATCCTCCACGGATTGCTTCAGGAAGGAAGGAGAGTTGTCCACAACCATTGTATTATCTACGAATTTATGGGCACCTTTTGTAGCAATAATAGTATCTTGTCTGCGTCCTGTTTCTTTGAGAACCTCACCAATGAGTTGTTCAGAACGTTCCGGCCCATAGATATAAGCTGTATCTAGAAAATTAACCCCTTGTTTCAGAGCAGTCCGGATCACGTCTTTGCCAGTCTCTTCATTCAGGTTCGGGTAAATATTGTGTCCACCCACGGCATTCGTACCTAATCCAATGGGATTGACTAGTAAATCGGTTTTTCCTAGACGCGTAAGTTCAGTCATTCATCTCCAACTCCTTAAAAATAGTTATGTGTACCGAATAATCAATTCTTGGAAACCCTCTTACCATTAGTTACCTCATATTATATCGTAAGCCCATAGAGAACTGCCAATTTCAAGAAATTTACAGCATGAATAACCGACAAAGGCTACAATGGAAGACAGTACATGCAACAACATTATGATAGGATATAGATATAGTTACTTCTATAGAGGAGCACGATCTGAATGAAACGAATTACAATTTTAATAGCAGATGATGAGGCTGAGATTGCAGATCTCATTGCGTTGCATTTAGAAAAAGAGGGCTATCATATTATTAAAGTATCTGACGGGAGAGAAGCTGTTCATACGATTCAATCGTATTCGATTGATTTAGCCATTTTAGATATTATGATGCCAGAACTAGATGGTTATGAAGTGACTCGTCAGATTCGAGAAAAGTATCATATGCCTATTATCTTTTTGAGTGCTAAAACATCTGATTTGGATAAGATTACAGGCCTCGTTATGGGAGCCGATGATTATATGACCAAGCCGTTTAATCCTATGGAATTGGTTGCTAGAGTTAATGCGCAGTTACGACGATCTATGCAGTTGAATTCATCAACAACAGGGGAACATTCTGTACTAGAAGCGGGTGGATTAACCATTGATTCTGAACAACGAACCGTTATTTTATATGGAGAGAGCATCGTTTTAACACCGAAGGAATTTGATATTCTATATCTACTAGCAAGACATCCAAGGAAAGTGTTCAGCGCCGAGAATATATTTCAACAGGTGTGGGGCGAAGAGTATTTTGAAAGTGGGAACACCGTCATGGTCCATATTCGAACCCTAAGAAAGAAACTTGGTGAGGATAAGAGTAAGAACAAATGGATCAAGACCATCTGGGGGGTAGGATACACATTCCATGGCTAACATGATACGAAGCTTTCGATCTAAAATGATCGTGTTATTAGGTTTGAGTATGCTGTTCTCAGGGGTCATCACGTATATTATCTATAAAGCTCTTCAACTGTATTATGTGAAGGTTCGGGCGGAAGACCCATTAGCTCAACTTCGTAAAATTATTAATAATTTTGGGGATCTTAATTTCTTTTTAATACTTTTCATTCCACTTGCCATTTTGTTTTTCTTTCTTCTCACGAAGCCCTATGCCACTTACTTCAAGGAGATCTCTTCGGGAATCCATTGTCTTGCGAATGGTGACTTCAACCATCATGTTCATATATCATCTAATGATGAGTTCAGGGATATTGCGGAAGATATTAATCTAGCGAGCGAGAAACTCCAAGAGGCGGTCATAAGAGGGGATTTCGCAGAGAGTAGTAAGGACCAGCTGGTCTTGAATTTAGCACATGATTTGCGCACACCACTGACCTCCGTTCTAGGTTATTTAGATTTAATTCTTCAGGATGATCAATTAACTGCAGAACAGACTAAACATTATACGACGATTGCTTTCACCAAATCTCAACGATTAGAGAAGCTTATCGATGGACTATTTGAGATTACTAGGATGAACTACGGCATGATTACGATTGATAAACAATCTATCGATCTAAGTGAGCTACTTAATCAATTAAACGAAGAGTTATATCCTATCTTTGAGAAGAACAATCTTGTTGCTAGACTAGATATAACTCCGAATGTCACGATTTCAGCGGATGGCGAGTTATTGGCACGGGTATTTGAGAATCTTCTAACCAATGCCACTCGTTATGGTAGAGACGGACATTATATTGATATTAACTGCCACTTTGATGCTGGTCATGTCGTGGTTCAAGTGATTAATTACGGAGATTGTATTCCGGAGAAGGATTTACCTCATATTTTCGATATGTTTTATACGGGAGACTCAGCTAGAACACACCAAGAAGGCGGTACGGGTCTGGGCTTACTTATTGCGAAGAATATCGTGGAGCAACATAACGGAACGATATCCGTCCAAAGTAGTGTGATCCGTACGATCTTTGAAGTGCGGTTACCTAAATGAGGGTATAAATTTAAGAAAAATTTTAGTTTTGGCCGACTTCTTTTTAAACAATCTCCTCTATTCTTAAGAAAGTGAAAGGTTAAGGAGGGAATTGTGAATGAAGAAGTGGGTTTTTTGGCTATTTATTATTATCTTGCTATTTGGATTTGAAGCCATGAGAGATGAGCCAGAAGTTACAAACGAGGATTTACATAGCGACGATTATCAAGTTGCAGAGGTAGGATTACAAGGTAAAGATCAGATGGATCAGAGTGATCATACCGTTGAAGTAGGAAGCGAACAGATTTATCAAGGAGATCTCCTATTAGTGAATAAGGAGTATCCTGTACATCCAGTGGGTGTAACATCCGATGTGGTCAAGCTATTTCAGAACAAGGAGCTTGTACAAGGATATGGATTGTTGGATAGTTCGATCCAATTATCACAGGGTGTTGCTCAGCAATTCAGAACGATGATCCAGGCAGCGAAGAAAGATGGTGTTCGCCATTTTTTGATAAGCAGTGGTTATCGAAGTGAGGATGATCAGAATCGGCTATATGAGGAAAAGGGCGCGGATTATGCCTTACCAGCAGGTTATAGCGAACATAACTTAGGATTATCTCTTGATATTGGGTCTTCTGAAAAGGCGATGGAGCAAGCGGATGAAGGAAAGTGGCTGAAGAAGAATGCCTCTAAGTATGGATTTATTTTGAGATATCCCAAGGACAAATCAGACATTACAGGTATTCAATATGAGCCGTGGCATTATCGTTATGTTGGATTGCCGCACAGTGTCATTATGCAGGAGAAGAATCTTACGTTGGAACAATATTTAGATTTCCTCAAAGCGCAGAAGACCTATACAACGACTATCAATCATAAAGAATACGAAATCTCTTATTACCCTATTGTCAAAAATACGATGATTCTCGTGCCAAAAGATCGTCACTATGAAGTGTCTGGTAACAATATGGATGGTGTCATTATGACTTTGCATCCGTAAATACATAATATTTAAGAAGGTGAGGATGCGGTATGAAACTAACCAAATTTATGAATGGTATTATCGTGCCGATACTGTTCGCCGTATATATATATCTATTAATTAAGGTCATTTTATTTAAATTCGGAACAATGAATGTGAGCTTTCTTGGGCATCAACTCCAGAAGAATGTAGTGGATCCAAAGAATATGATAGAACGACTACGATCAGGTAATTTGAGCCCGTTTCAGGAGATATCTAGAAACATTCAGAGTTCAACGAGCCTTGATTTTATCAACTTGGTTGGAAATATAGCGTTATTTATACCATTTGGCATATTTCTTCTACTCATGTCGCGTAATAAGCAAATATCATTTATAAGCGTATTTATTCTATCTTTTGGCTTAAGTTTAAGCTTGGAATGCGCACAGGTTATTTTTTCGATCGGAACTTTTGATGTGGATGATCTCATCCTAAATGTATCTGGGGCAATGTTAGGCTTCGTTATTTTTAAGGTGTTCATGTTGTGTATAGGGAATAAATCGAAGGTGACTCAAGATAGTAAACCTAAGGCATAAGATTAGAATAGAACAACTCGGTACCGTCTTAATTACGATGGCACCGAGTTTTTTGTGTATTAAGTTCTTCTAGATGAAATATAACCCATACAAATAAGGCAGGGCGAGAGTTGGGATCTTGTTATCGTCTGGTTGTTCAATAGAAGAGTGGGGATCGAATAAGAGTGAACATAGCTCTGCGTTTCCACCAATAATGGAAGATTTCTGTGGTGTATGTAACTTATAGCGACCATCAGGGAGTCCTGAGATGGATAGTTGATTGGAATCAGAACCTTTATATCCTGCTTGAGTAATCAAGGCATCTCCATCGATAACAAGAACAGTACCCGCATTATCTTGTAACTCTACGGGAACATCGGCAGCTTGTAGACGATTCGCCAGTTCTACATCTTGCCACGGTATGATCACGGACAACGATTGGAGTTCAAATTGACGGATGGAGTGCAAGAGAAGCTCGATCACTGCAGCATCATTGCCAGCATATTCAATCAGCATCCCAGCCCCCTCACAAGATTGGTTCCTCGGTACAGCAACTATAGCTACAGCAACGATCTCCTGTGCTTCTGTTCTTGCTACGAAGATATGCTGGTCCATCTTATGAATATTAGCCATCGGACTTGCACCGATGAATTGACCAAGGTCAGTAATACTCCATTGAATGGTAGCAGATTGTTGCATCATCAAGTCATGAACGGCAAACAGATCCTTTGTTTCCATTTCAGATATTGTCCACGGTGAGGGTTGAATTTCAAGTCGTTCTGCGACATGGGAGTCGATAATATACTTTCCAGCTTTACCAAATGCCACACTACCTGCACGGGTATATAAAGAACGATCTCCAGATATAAACATCAACGAAGCACCAGCTTCTTTGGCATGTTGTTGGCAAAGGGTGAATAACTTTCCTGCAATTCTCTGTCCTCGATACGCCGGATCAGTACATACTGCACCGATTGAATAGGCATTTAGTAACGCATCACCCGATCGAACGATGAAGGGAACCATCCCGATGAAGGATACGAGCTTACCTTGATCATTAAAGGCCGCATACGATTGACTCATACCTGGTTGAAAAATTGTAGGAAATGAGTGCTCCATATAACGCTCCCCGTTTTCACAAAATACGTCTTCTGCTAATAGCGCTGCCTCTGTAAGTTCTGTTTCTTTAATGAGTCTAAATTCCATGTGAAATCCTCCTGATCCAATTAAATGTATCCTATACCTTTTGTGGAACCCGATATGACTCTAGTATAGTGCTTAATTCGTATTTTGGGTATGACAGCAGATAGATAATCGGGGAGTCTAATATCCCTATGAATTTTAGTTATAGTAGAATATACATAAATAAGAGGTTATTTGATATAAAAGATGGAATATGAATGAATAGTTAATATAATTCAATTATTTATATATAAAACAAAAAAAGGATATAATAACTACTTTTGGAGGATGTGATTTTTCCTGCTCAATTTCATCAAGCTCCTGTGTGTTCCATTGATTTCATCATTCGTTATTATATCCACTGTACTTCTCGACAAACCCACAAATATTATGGTTATGATACCTATAGCGATGTTGTTAATCTTAAGTGTAGCTTTGGACCGTAGATTCACTTGGTTGAAATATATTCAATTTATTTTCTTAGGTGCATTTCATTATTCGAGTCAATTAAATTGGTGTATGTTATTGTATTATATTATTATTTCTACCACGACAGAGCATAAGACAAGGTTGAGAGATGCGATCCCAATCTCCCTACTGTTCATCCTTCAGTATACACTCATACGGTTCACCTACTTACCTATGACAACTTATAATATGCTAGTTTCTGTTCTTGATGTGATGTCTGCGATTATCGTCGTTCTAATATTCCAAATTGGGTTACGCATTCAATTGGAGAAAAAAGAATTGGCGAAACAAAATGATTATCTGGCAAACTACGATCAGTTAACCGGGTTCTATAATTATCTTGGATATGTCAAAAAGGTCCAATCTCATATTGATATGAATAAAGAATTCTTGTTTGTATTGTTTGATATTAATAATTTCAAATCTATAAATGCCACGAGCAATATTCCTGGTAAGGACATCTTATATGACTTCTCTCGTACTTTACTGGAACGGTTTCCGCATCACTTGGCTGCAAGTCGATATGCGGGAGACCGCTTCTCACTTCTTCTATCACCCACAGAGGAAATGGAAGATCTATATATCTTCGAGAAATCAGACTTCCAGGTAACTGTAAGCATCACTCGTTCACCGCAGGAAGGTGTTGACTTTCTACAGTTAATGCAAATAGGTGAAGAGCGAATCTTTCAAATGAGAAGGGAGTATTGGCTCAATAGACAGGAAGAACAATTGCGTTCAGATAAAATGAAGATGGTCGGAGAATTAGCGGCGGGTATGGCACATGAAATACGTAATCCATTAACAGCTATTCAGGGATTTATTCAATTATCCAAAAAAAGGGGATATAATATTGAGCCCTGGTATGATGTGATTATGGGTGAAATTTCAAGGGTTGGTGATCTTACTGTAGAATTCTTGCAATTCTCGAAGACGCGTGCGAGTCACATGCAGGTTGAGAAGATAGCCCCTTGTATGGCGAGAGTGTATTCACTATGTGAATCCGAGGCAGCATCATGTGGGCACACAATTGAAATGGATGTGACGGATCGAAGTATCATGGTGTTGATGGATTCAGATAAGATCATTCAAGTATTAATTAATCTTATTCGTAATGGATTCCAAGCGATGGAACAATCGGGTCATGTGTATTTTCAACTCAGCAGAGAAGGAGCGATGGCGGTAATCAAGGTTCGCGATCATGGGAAGGGAATTCCAGCAAGTGAAATGAACAAGATATTTGATCCATTTTATACAACGAAAGAAGAAGGAACTGGATTAGGACTGTCGTTATGTCAAAAAATCATCACAGATCATGAGGGTTACATTAAAGTGGAAAGTGAAGTTGGCTCGGGTACGCTGTTCACCGTTAGGCTCCCCATACATATTGAAGATAGTACCTGATATCGTAGAAAAGAGGGTTTGAAATATGAGGAGTATTATTATATGGTCTCCGCAGTCTACTAATTTTGGAGGTGTTTAGATGAATAGAAGTTACTTATCATTTCCTTCTTTGTGGGGGAGAGAAGTTAAACATCGGTATATATCGAATGGTTCGTCTTCACTAGTTGTTATTTTTCCGGGTAAGAATTATCCGTGCCAGTTACCAGTACTGTATTACGCGAGCCAAAGTGCTATTGAGAACAACCATGATGTATTACAATTGGAGTATGGTTACCAAAGTGCGAGAGTAGAATTGGAATTTGATGATATACATGTACTTGTGGAGGAGTGCACGCAAGCCATTCATCAAATCATGGAAAAGTATGAAAGCTTGATATTTGTTAGTAAAAGCTTAGGAACGATTGTAGCGGGTCAAGTGGCTGAAGCAATAGAGGATAAAGACATAAGACACATGTATTTAACACCAGTAGATCGAACTGTTCCCTATATTCAAAGCTCCAGAGGTATGGTCATCTACGGGACAAATGATTCACAATTCAATAACAAGAGTACGCAAGCAATAGAATATCTGAATGACATGGAAGTTTATCCTATTCAAGATGCAACACACTCGTTAGAAGTAGAGACGATAAGTGATTCTCTAGTCATTATGAATGAGATCGTGACCATATATCAGACTTTTTTTAAGAGCATATGAGATAAAGGGTGATCACGATGAATAAATATACTCATTTAGGGGTCTACGGTGTTCTTATGAAGAACAATCAAATATTACTTATCAAGAAATCTAGAGGGCCTCATAAAGGGAAATGGGATTTACCAGGTGGTACCATAGAGTGGGAGTATTGTTATAGCGACAATGGAAGTTGATCATAAACAGCATATAACAACTGTTTGTCTCAACTTCCATTGATGTAAGGGGGCTGTGAACTAGAGGATGATTAGAAGACCTAAACATCGTGCGTTGACCATATGCATATTGTTAGCGATAATCCTAAGCGCTGCTTTTGTCTATGCCAACATCTATAGTAAGACGCTCATCATATCCCAGTCTTATTCAGGCATAAGCTATGCGGAGAACAGCGAACATGACATCAACATCTCATTTAATATTACGTTGGAAAAAAGATTGTTTTATGATGACTTAATCGACGGAACGATAGGTTTAAATGGCAAGACGTATGAGATTTCTAACCATAATGCCTTTTTTACGGGTGTAGGGTTAGGCGAACATCATTATGATTCAGGCATAAGACCCTTATTAACACGACTAAAAGATCGAATCAACCATACACCCTATAATGTGGAGCGTATCGTTATTCATCTAGAGGGACCGAATCACAGCAAAATTTATCAGGTTACACTCCATGTGACAAGAGACTTTGAAGCGATTGCTGGAACAGTCCTTGAAGATAGTGGAAAATCTAATTTCGCTGCACCAGCTCAGAGTATGGACGATGTAAGGAAAGTAGAATCCGTCATATTTAACCCATAACTGTAACTATAAATGAGAAGGCTCGTGATTGGTATTGTGATGTTCTGGGTTTAGCGAACGATGGGGACATCTTATCTGAGCACTTGTATGTAGTACCGATGATTGGTACTGGGGTTATATTGGATAGTAAGTCTTTCAGAAGATAAGGTGTTTAGAGGCTAATCACAGAGATTGAGCATGATCTTTGGTTTAATTTTAAAGACCCTGATGGGACTGTGCACGAGTATGACTATAGAAACGGATACCGTCCTTATAAGGATGGTATCCGTTTCTATTTGGTGAGGCGATATGCAGTCACTTCGTGCTTGCTTCATCGTAATACATGAGTGATTCCTCAGGGTTGAGTCTGTTGAATGTGCTATATATAAATGTTTCGTAAACTTTCGTTTCTGACAACAACGAATAACAACTGTTAAATCGGGCATTTACAAAGGTAATTTAATGAGTAATAATAATCGTATCGAAACACTTTCGAATATTATTTGTTTAGTTTTCGTAAAATACGAAAGTTTTTTTGAGAGTCCTAAAGAATGAATCATGATGAAATTAGGAGGATGAGAAGATGAAACAGAAGAATAACGGATGGAGGTACATGGGGGATAAGGGGCATTTCATGCTGGAAAACCCGGATCATACGAGCTATTTGTATTTTCCCCTTGTGAACGAAGAAGGGATGATGTCAACGATTACGCCTTCCCTACATGGACAGGTAACAAGTGGACACAACACGTTCTTGATGGCTCCTATATCAGTAGAAGACCTACATAATTCGAAAGCTTCCCGAAACTTCTGGGTTCATATTAAGGGGAAAGGGGTGTGGTCGGCGGCGGGTAATTCACCTCAACAGAATGCACAGCGCTTCACAGATGGAGAAGATCGAACTTCACTTGAGGCTGGATTTCTGTGGCACAAGGTTACTAGAGAGAATGCTACACTAGGCATCACAGCAGAAGTAACTGTCTTCGTACCTGTGACGGATGATAAAGTTGAATTGATGAGAGTTACATTAACCAATAGTGGCGAGGATTCGCTTACACTCACGCCTACAGGGGTGATCCCGATGTTTGCACGTTCTGCTGATGACCTTCGGGATCACCGACATGTCACTTCATTGCTACATCGTATCTATACTTCTGATCACGGTATTGAGGTACAGCCAGCACTTTCCTTTGATGAAAGAGGTCATCGAATCAATAAGACATCGTATGGTGTACTAGGAGCGGATCATGAAGGCAATGTTCCTACAGGATTCTTTCCTATTACAGAGTCTTTTATCGGAGAAGGAGGCAGTCTTGAATGGCCTGAATCTATCGTGCGGAACTCCCTACCTGAAGCTGCTGCAGGGGAGATGTTCGAAGGCTATGAATCCGTTGGTGCTCTGCGTTTTGGTGACGTCATTCTCCAGCCAGGGGAATCCAAATCCTACGTTATGGCTCTTATTATCGATGAAGATCGGATTAATACAGAGCGTTATGTAGCGGAATACTTGTCCACGGGGCGATTTGGGTATCTGTTAGAGCAGAATGAAACGTACTGGAGAAGTAAGGTGGATGTATTGGATTTCCATTCAGCTGATACAGACTTTGACCAGTGGATGACATGGGTTACGTTACAGCCGGTACTTAGACGTATGTATGGAAATTCTTTTCTCCCTTATCATGATTATGGCCGTGGGGGCCGCGGTTGGCGAGATTTGTGGCAGGACTGCTTGGCATTAATGGTGATGGAACCTCACGAAGTTCGGGAGTTGCTGTTCAATAACTTTGCAGGTGTAAGAATCGATGGAAGTAATGCGACGATTATTGGTTCGAAGCCGGGTGAATTCATCGCTGACCGCAACAATATTCCGCGCGTATGGATGGATCATGGGGCTTGGCCCTTCCTGACCACACTTTTATATATCCATCAAAGCGGAGATTTGGAGTTCCTACTGCAAGAGCAAGTTTATTTTAAAGACAATTTCATCAAGCGTTGTAAGGAAAGAGACACGGCATGGAATCCGATAGACGGAAGTCTTCTTGAGACACAAGAAGGAACGACCTATACAGGAAGTATTCTAGAGCATATTATTCTGCAAAATATCGTGCCATTCTTTAACGTAGGAGAACACAATAATTGCCGACTGGAAGGCGCGGATTGGAATGATGGATTAGATATGGGGACCAGCCGAGGCGAAAGTGTGGCCTTCACTGCTTTTTATGCAAGCAATTTGATGGAGATTAGCCAACTGCTCCTAACCCTCAAAGAGCGGATGAAGCAGGAGACCATCGAGATGAATGAGGAAATGCTTATCTTATTTGATTCCCTAACGAACCCACTGGACTATGAAGATCCAGCGGCAAAGCAGGCTCTTCTAAATTCCTATGACGAGCGAGTGAGAACGACCGTTAGTGGTAAAAAGGTTGTTGCTAATGTGGAGGATATTGCAAGGGATCTCGTGCGAAAATCAGAGTGGATGATTCATCACTTGCACAAGAATGAGTGGATCAGCACGATAGAAGGTTACGAATGGTTTAATGGCTATTACAATAATGATGGTGAACAGGTCGAAGGAGATCATCCGAATGGCGTTCGAATGACTCTTACGGGGCAGGTATTCAGCATCATGGGCGGTATCGCAACAGATGAACAAGTCTCTAAAATCACCCATTCAGTAGACCATTATTTGAAGGACTCACGTATCGGGTATCGGCTGAACTCTAATTTCGGTGGCGTTCAACAGAACTTAGGAAGAGCTTTTGGGTTTGCGTTCGGGCACAAAGAGAATGGAGCCATGTTCAGTCATATGACGGTTATGTATGCCAATGCTCTATACAAACGTGGGTTTATTGTTGAGGGTCGTGAAGTGTTGGATTCGGTCTACAATCTGAGCAGTGATTTCGAAGTTAGTCGGATGTATCCGGGTATACCAGAGTATATCAACGAGAAAGGCAGAGGGATGTATCCTTATTTAACAGGATCTGCAAGTTGGCTACTCTTGACCTTATTGACGGAAGTATATGGCGTTAGAGGGGAGTTCGGTGACCTCAGACTTGAACCGAAGCTCTTGAAGGATCAGTTCGATGCGGGAAATCAGGTATCGGTCAGAACGATGTTTGCGGATAGAATGCTACATATTGTGTACACGAACTCAGATCAATCTGATTATGGCGATTATGAGATTAAGACATTAGCTGTTAACGGAGAATCGGTAACGGTCCATCATGTTGACGGAGGTTGTCTACTACCAAGAGAACGAATTGAGGCGTTGTCTAGTGAAGGCGTGCATACTATTGAAGTAGTATTGGTCTCTAAGAAGCTGTTGTCCTAAACAGTAACTAATCATTGTCCGTTATCCAGGAGAAGGGTGATTCTGATTAAATATATTCTAGAGAATGATGTACTTGAAATAGAAGTCGCGAACATCGATGACTATCGCGGTTCCCGGTTCGACCGAACGGGTATGATTACGCAGGTACGGTTAAAGGACGGCAATCATACCTTTTGTACCACAGAATCACTACATCACGGGCAAGGTACAGGGGGTATAGGGATTTGTAGTGAATTTGGGTTATTCACGCCAATCGGTTACGATAGTGCAGGAATCGGAGAATGTTTCCCGAAATTGGGTGTAGGATTGCTGACCAAGCAAGATAAGACGCCCTACGATTTCAGGTTACCTTATTCGGTCATGCCCTACGATAGACAGGTAGTAACGGCAATGGAACGCGGGGTTATAGAATTCCACACGGCACCGTTGGTGTGTCAAGGGTTCGCTGCTAGCTTAAAGAAGCGAATCTCATTGAATGGCGGTGGCCTAACCATCAGATATGAACTCTTGAACACAGGGAATAAACGAATTGTTACAGAAGAGTATAGCCACAACTTCATGCGGATCGACGGACATCATTATGGACCTAATTATAGGTTGGCGTTCTCGGTTCCGATAGAGATAGAGAACATAGAGCCAGACTATACACCACAGGTTTTGCAGGTGACAAGCCATGAGGTTCGGATGAAGGATATTCCTAAGCAAGACGTTTATTTCAATCCGTCCGTTCCGACGATGGGTGGTAAGTTCTACTGGGAGTTGATCCACGAGCCCAGTCAAGTAGGTGTTAGGGAGACGTGTACGTTTCCAGTAGAGAAGTTAGCTATATGGGGAGCAGCCCATGTCGTATCACCCGAAGTATTTGCTACCATTGACATCAATCCAGGTGAATCTCAAACATGGCAAAGGACATTCGACTTTTATATAAATCCTTCTAAAGATAGCTAATTACGAAAGTTTTCGTAAGAATAAGTCGTTGAGCAGACATTATTAGGGTAATGATTTAATAGTAGGTATCATGAGGTGATTCACTTCAAATGCTATTATGATATAGTATTATGATTGCGATCTGTGAGGGCAGTATGAAATGAGGAGTGGAGGGGTGCAGCATATGAAAGTCACCATAAAGGCGATTGCCGAAAAGGCAGGAGTATCAATTTCCACTGTTTCGAAAATTCTAAATGATTACGAAGATGTTAGTGCACAGACCAAAGAGCGGGTTATGAAGATTATACAGGAGACAGGTTATAAGATGAAGCAAGAAACCAATATCTCCTTACCTGCGTCTAAGGGTACGAATCTAATTGGTGTATTGTTTGCAGGGAAACTGAATGTCGAACTGAATGATCATTTTTTTGTTGATGTCATTAACTCTTTTAAGAAAAAAATCGGATTTCTTGGGTATGATTTATTACTCTTTTCTAATGAAAAATTTCATGCTTCAGGCAAGGATTACCTAGAGCGGTGCAGATATTATCACGTGGATGGATGTTTGATTATCGCGGGAGACGATGTTGAACCTAGCATTACAGAGCTTGATCGGAGCAATATCCCTTGCATTGGTGTTGATATCACCATGTCTGGGCAAGCGTCAGGCTATATTATGTCCGATAACAGTAAAATTTCACAAAAAGTTGTCGAGCATTTCTACCTCCAAGGGTACAAAGAGGTTGCCTATATCGGAGGTGCTGAAGATAGCTACGTATCCCAGTTGCGTAAAGAATCGTTCCTTACAGCGCTTTCTAACTATGGATTAACGAGTGTCGATGAGTGGGTCATGGATAGTGCGGATTTCTTCGAGGATAGTGGTTACATAGCGATGCAGCATATGATTCATTCGGGTCGGATGCCTAGAGCTGTGTTTGCTGCTTCTGATCAACTGGCTTTCGGTGCGATTAAAGCGCTCAAAGAAAACAATTATCGGGTTCCAGAGGATGTCGCAGTCATTGGTTGTGATGATATTGATGCTTGTAGATATATGGATCCTCCACTTACAACCACGAAGCAAGATAAAGAGAAAATTGGTCGGCTTGCGGCCATGATGCTATATGATCTCATCCATAACCAACTATCTTCATCTTCCGTTCTGGTGGAGCCTGAGCTTGTCGTGAGACAAAGTTGTGGGGCTAATCCAGCATAACGAGAACGTGCAAAAAAAAGCACCCTTTAGGGTGCTTTTATCATTGAAACCAGACTTAATCTTTACTGACGGGATCCATATGAAGATAAGATTGCTCAACATAGTTCAAAGCATCGATATGTTTGATCACGTTATTCGTAAGAGTTGTAAGAACAAATACGAGAATGATGCCAACTAATATGTTCTTTATACGCTTATCTTTAATCTGCATGATGTATTTAGCACTAAGTAGGAAAAAGGCAAATAGGTAATGACCTGCATACAAATATAAGTCATAGTTAAACGTTGCAAGCCCATAACCAACAACAATATGAAGTGCGAAAGCGAACAGAATGTACATTGCCAATACCCAGTTTTCTCGAGTCTTGACACCTTTAACGAATCCGAGGATAGCCAACACAATGATAGAAAAACCGATAATATGTACATAGAATGGATATGGACGAGCAAGATCTGTGACAAACGCCACAATGCCTGGATCAACCAGCGTAATATCCGGTGTTAATATCGGACTAATGACTAGCATATAAATGGCCTTCCAGTGATGGCTGAATGAGAATGCAGACACATAGCTGAATCCACCGGCGTTAACCGTATGTAACCAATTGCTAATCCATGACTTACCATCGAACAAGATGTACTGCAACCAAGTAAATATACCGACAAGTAGGAGAAAGATGAGGAAGATACGTACAAATTTCTTGAACGTATTCTTATTATTTCTGTCGATGATACTGATGAACAAAGAGCTCATAAAAGTTGCAATATTCGTAGATGTGATGCCGAAATTGAGTAGTGACAAGGTTGATAATGAAGCTACGTTGGTTCTAGCTTGAACCCGACTGTATTGTAAATACAGAACGGACAGTATGATGAAGAACTGAGCATAGGCATAGGAATCGGGGATCAGAGCAGTAAATATACTATAAGAACTTATCCCGAAAAAGATTGCAAATAATAACGGAACCATATTACCCGTGTTTTTTGTCCGTAAATAATAAAATATCATGACGATGCTAGTTGCATTCACGGCGGATTGAAAGACTAAGTAAAATAGATGATGACCAAAAGCCTTCGAAATGAAGATAAATGATCCAGACACAAAACTCATGAAAGGATGAATAATCGTAGAATTACTGAAACCATAGTACATAGAGGGATCGAAATTAAAAAGATTGAGTGTAAAAGGCGCTTCATAAAAAGGGCTATGTGTGGAAAGAATATCTGAATTTTCTTTGATATACGTAATAAATGGATAA
This sequence comes from Paenibacillus sp. Y301, assembly GCF_059445505.1. Taxonomy (NCBI): domain Bacteria; kingdom Bacillati; phylum Bacillota; class Bacilli; order Caryophanales; family Paenibacillaceae; genus Paenibacillus; species Paenibacillus sp. Y301. Next base: position 89,422 of record NZ_JCAIUL010000004.1, read on the forward strand.
TTCATCCCAAGAAAGAACAGGAGAAAGACAATAAACAAACCCAATGCTTTATAATTGTCTTTCTTGTTGTAGAACAAATAGTTCAGAAAGTTCATGACTATCCTCCATTCCATGTTATTGAAATATTGATTACAAGACTAGTAGAATTAATCCCATGATGATCACGAAGACACCCAAGATTTTATGGATACCGATCCGCTCTTTAAATAGCCATTTGGCAAATATTAATGTCCAGATAAATGTCAGTGCATTGGCGGGAACAACAATCGTATAAGGGAGCTGACCCAACAGGTATATATTCAACAATGCTCCCATCCCGTAGAACATCATGCCACTCAATAGATACCATTTCTTCTTGTTCATCGCATAGGCTTTAAATAGAACACTCCCCAAGGAGCCAAATAACGTCATGATTAGGAGTAAAAAGAAAGATAGATTATCGTTCATAGGATGTTAATGTCACTCCTATGCCTAATAGAGCAATGGCTGCCCCTTTTTGTAAGGTGATCGCCTCACCAAGAAAGATGCTTCCATAGACCAAAGCAACAATATAGCTAATCGACATAAGTGGGTAAGCGACAGATAGCTTCTCTAGAGAGAAGGACTTTAACATGAATAAGGCTCCCACACCGTAACATACGAATCCAATACCCATATAGATAAGATTCACATGGCCCCATTTCCAGAATAGCTGCCCCGTCGCGGTTAGAAAGGCAGATAAGATCATGAATAACTTGCCGATATGGCGGTGATTTAGGATCTCCATCTGAGTTCCTCCATATCTGGATTACGCAGGTTAATCAAATATCTGTTTTTTACTAAGTTAAAGATAGGCATATCGCATAAGGAGTCAGAGTAAGCACGGGAATGTTCATAATCAATATGAAAGCCGACGGTTTGTAAATACGCATGAATACGTGCAACCTTTTCTTCACCTTTGCAGTTGTTACCTTGAATATGATTCGTATACTGACCATCCTGCCTCACAAGTTCAGTTCCAATGACTTCGTCTACGAACGGAAGTTTCTTCATATATTTCACGTAAGCATGGGGGGAAGCAGTCACGACGATATTGTGATACCCCTGTTGTTTATTTGACTGTAACTCGGATAACGCTTCTTGATAAAAATGGGGTGATAGCATCGTATTATAAAACTGTTCTAAATCGGACTCCTTCATATGACGAATGGCATAAAAGTACGATGATTTAACACGTTCCACCTGAATCAGCTTGAGCTTGTACAATACGGTATTCCAAAGGATTCGGATGAGATGGAAGATGGTCATCGGCTGTCTCTTGACGCGATACCACACGAACAGAAACATAGAGTCTTTACTAATGATAGTTTTATCGAAATCAAAGATAGCGATTTTCTTCTTCTGCATAATTATTTCCTCTATTTATCCTAATGATAGTTACTCGAAATACGCTAATATACACACTACACTCACGACATATAGAATAACGGTAATAAGAATATGCTTATCCTCAAATAATACTCGGTCAGGAGATCCTCCCTTATTCTCGATGTGAATGAGATATAGGTATCTAAACATGCCATAAATGACAAGCGGAATAGTCCACATGAGATGTACAGTACGTCCAGAAGTGAAAGTGAATAAAGAATAGCTGATGATCGTAGCTGTCGTTACAATCGTATTAAGCTGATCCAATAGGACAAAGGAGTACTTGTCTAATACTTTACGGTGCGAACCTTTGTCGTTCTCTAACAAGAATAATTCATGTCTACGTTTGCCTATGGCAAGAAATAAAGATAATAGCAGGGTACAGATTAGAAACCAAGGTGTAAGTGGCACCCGAATAACAAGTCCACCAGCGATGGCGCGTAATACGAATCCAGCTGCAATGATCATGATATCAATAATAACAACATGTTTAAGCGCGAAGGAATAAGACACATTGAGTGCGAAATACACGATTAATAACACGGTAAAAAGAGGATTAAGCTGATAGGAAGCCAGTAGTGAAGTGATCAGCAGAACTCCGCCGAATATTAACGCCAGTTGGGGATGTAAAGCCCCAGAAGCCATTGGGCGATGTTGTTTCTCAGGGTGGTTACGATCTGCCTCACGGTCTACATAATCATTGAGAATATAGACGCACCCAGATACCAGACAAAAGAGTATAAATCCTAATATCGTATGTAACACCGTGTTAGCATTAATCATTTCGAAGGAAAAGAGAAGTGCTGCGAAAATCAAGAAGTTTTTGCTCCACTGTTTGGGTCTTAATTGAATAAATAGAAGCTCTATGACTCTATGTTTTTTTAAGCGAGCGGTTGGATTTGCTAAGTTGACCTTGGTAGATTGCATGGTTATCACCTCCTCAAGAAACATATAGATAATATAAGTCCTAAATTTTAACTTACCATTTACAATATCTAGAGTCAATAATTGTATTTCGTATAGACCCGCAACATTTCCCTGCTCATCCCGTCTGAAGTGACAGGAGGTGTTGTATGTGAAAAAAGCTACGGTACTCATCTTGTTGTCTATCTTCCTTGTATTGTTCATTAGCCCAACAACGACGAATGCGCTGTCTTGTGCTGAAATACCGACCGGTGAGCAGGGTTATGCGGAATATGATGGAGTAATAATCGGTCAGGTGGAAGATGTTGTTCGAGAGAAAGATAACAATGTCATCAAATTGAAGGTTATTAAGAGTTTCAAAAAAATTGACGTTGAACAGATATCCGTGAGAGAAAATATGACGTGGGGATCGCTGTGGGGCCCTAGTGAAGTTGGTAAGGAATATCTCTATTATCTAAAATTAGGCATTATGGGGTGGGAAAATCCACTATGTTCCCCAACGATGCATGTGGTGGATGCTACAGGGGAAATGGCTTTTTTGGAAGATAAAGAAGTTCCAATTAAAGGGGTCTCAGATCCATCAGAATCACCCTCTGAAACCAGCGAGGTTCCAAGGATAAGTGCTGATGATGAGACCAATCAGGTCATTAAGACTAACGAGTCCATACCTAAATCAACTTCTATGAATTGGACGGGGATCGTTGTGGTCGTTGTAGTCTTAGTGGTAGGAGTCTTGTTCGTTCTATGGCGTCTGTTGAGTGCAAGGAGATAGGCTCTTTCGTTTATAAGTGGGACGTTAAGAGGTTTGTATCCATAGTGAATAATAGAACAGTGAGATACGGTGGTGAATACTAGCACTAGTATAATGAAACCGCTTATTTTTAATTGACGTCTATAAACGAAACGATTAGAATGCAAGTTAAAGAACGCGCAATAGGCTATGTGCAACAGGAGTGAATTCGAAGAATGACCACCATTTATGATATTGCTAAGAAGACGGGTTATTCGCCCACCACAGTCTCCAAAGTATTCAATAACTACACGGATGTAAGAGCACAGACACGTCAGACCATTTTGCAAGCAGCCAAAGAAATGGGTTACTTGCCTAATGCGCATGCACGTACATTAACAACGAAGAAATCTTGGACCATTGGTGTATTATTTGTTGAATCCTCAGGCATTGGTATGCAGCATCCTTTCTTCAGTGCAGTCATCGAGAGCTTTAAACAAGTGGCCGTATCCAAAGGGTATGCATTGATGTTTATTTCTAAAGATGTAGGTGGCAAGCAAAGTGGGTATTTGGAGAATTGCAAAATTCGAGGTGTGGACGGAGTAGTCGTTATTTTATCGGATTATGAGGATCCTTATTTCAAAGAACTTCTAGATAGTGACATCCCGTGTGTCATTTTGGATTATGAAACTTCACAAGCTCATACCGTGTACTCAGATAACCTTGAAGGTAGCCTTCTAGCAGTGGAACATTTATATTCCCTAGGACACCGCAAGATAGCTCATATTTCTGGGGGGATGAATACATTTGCTGGCTCTAACCGCGTTCGTGGATATGAATTGGCAATGGCAAGTCTGGATCTAGAAAGACAAGAGTCGTATATCATCGATAGTGCTTATTATTCCATTGAGAGCGGATATACCGCGATGATGAAGCTCTTGAACCTAAAGGATCGGCCTACTGCCGTGTTTGTCGCAGGGGACCATTTAGCATTGGGGGCAATGAGGGCTGCTAAGGAGCGGGGACTCGAAATACCAGAAGATATGTCTATTGTAGGATTTGATAATATTGAGTTATCTCAATATATTACACCTGCTTTAACAACCATTGCACAAGATACAACGCTTATGGGAACTGAGGCTGCAGAGATGCTGATTCAATCTATTGACGACCCGTCGCACATTCTAGAAGCATTGGTGTTACCTGTAAAATTGATGGTTAGAGACTCATGTAGTTCTGTTACTATCGTAGAGTAAGACGAGAGAAAAGACTTATAAAGTTCTTTTTTTTATAAAGTTTCGAAACCGGTGTCGTATACTGTAAAATAAGGAGTTGTCCAAAAATGAAGTATATTAAAATGATCGTAACTGCTAAGGATTCAGGAGAACGTTTAAGTGAAAAAGAGGATCTTTCTTTACTCTCCCGTGTAGCTGGAGAAGTAGCAGATCTCTGGAGCTTGATCCAAGCATTACGTATCAAAGTATTGTGGGATTTGGAGGCGCATTCACGGAAAGCTGCTGCGTATACCTTATCTCGCGTAAGCGATGAGAAACGAGCAGAGGTCATTCGTAGTTATTTCGATCCAATGGAGGGGTTGGGCTATTCCATAGGGAGAGTACATATTCATATGATTTCGCCCTTGGTAACTATACCTATGTGGAAGATCACGATACAGAATTAGCAACCTTTGATATATCGCATGATCATCAATGGGTGTTACCACTCATTAAGGATGCCATGAAGGTGAAGGGTGGCGAGTTCACCATGCTGGCTTCTCCTTGGAGTCCTCCAGCTTGGATGAAAACGAACGGGGAAATGAATAACGGTGGCCAATTGAAACCAGAATACGCGGAAGTGTGGGCACGTTATTACACCAAATTCATTGAAGCTTATGGCAAGGAAGGTGTTCCAATCTGGGGAATTACCGTACAGAATGAGCCAGCTGCCGTGCAAGTATGGGATTCCTGTATTTATAGTGCTGAAGAAGAACGTGATTTTATTAAGGATCACTTAGGTCCAATCATGCACCAAGAGGGTCATGAAGATGTAAAAATCCTGATCTGGGATCATAACCGTGACATCATCGTAGAGAGAGCAACCATTGTTCTATCTGATCCAGAAGCAGCTAAGTACGTGTGGGGGACAGGTGTGCACTGGTATGTAAGTGAAGAATTTGAGAAGGTGGGACAGGTGCATGAGTTGTTCCCGGATAAACATCTACTATTTACAGAAGGCTGCCAAGAGGGTGGCGTTAAATTGGGTGAGTGGTACACAGGTGAAAGGTACGGTAGGAATATGATTGGTGATTTGAACAACTGGATCGAGGGGTACTTGGATTGGAATATCGTACTGGACGAGACAGGTGGACCTAACCATGTAGGCAACTTTTGCGATGCCCCAATCATAGCAGATACGAAGACGGACACGATTCATTACAATAGCTCTTATTATTATATTGGACATTTCAGTAAGTATATCGCGCCAGGTGCCGTAAGGATTGGACAGAACTCCAAAGTAGACAGCTTACTTTCTACAGCGTTCTTAAATCCAGACAGTACGATCGTGGTAGTTGTTCAGAATGAGAGTGATGAGGTGCAAAAGGCAACGATGGGGCTAGGAGATCATATGTTAGCCGTTGAATTACAACCACATTCCATTGTTACATACATCATATCTAGATAGATTGAACGAAAAGAATAATATAACTTTTGTTCATTCTATCTAGATAGATTGAACTACTAGGAGGAATCGCGATGTCTAAATACTATTATGATAAAAATACGTTTGTTATTGAGCAGTTTGACCAAGCTAAACCCTTCTCAAGTTTTCTACCAGGTATGGCAGGATTAAAGGGGATTCCGATGTGGACTTTTTATGTGAATCGCGGCCAAGGGGTGTGTAGCTTCGGAATCCGTGACAAGAATTCAGCCATTATGGAGTTCTCCCCGGCTAGTATTACTTACAAGAATGTTGCAGCCAATGGGTTTCGGACGTTTATCAAAATCCAAGGACAAGATACCATCTATGAGCCTTTTCAATCAGCTCGTCCTGATGCACAAGCTTCTCGCGTGATGAGGATTTCACCCAATGGGCTCACGATCGAAGAGACGCATGTAGCATATGGATTAAAGACCATAGTGAACTACTTCAATCTACCTAATGATGATTATGCGGCTTTGGTCCGTCAGGTCGAAATTATAAATATTGGTGATACACCTATTCAATTAGAATTGCTAGATGGGATGCCAGAAATTCTTCCATATGGCGTGGAGAATGGCGGATTCAAAGAAGTCGGTAACCTGCTACGCAGTTGGATGGAAGTCTATAATTTAGAGAATGGCATTCCATTCTATCATGTACGCTCTAGTACTGCGGATGAGGCGCAAGTTAGCAAAGTTACGAGTGGACATTTCTACTTATCCTTTACTGGAGAAGGAAAGAGAATCGCCCCGATTGTAGATTTCGAAATTGTATTTGGTGGCAATACCTCTCTGATGTATCCGGATAACTTTGCTACGGCTTCACTTGCTGAACTTGTTCAACAGCCGCAATATCCAGTCAATAAAGTGCCATGTGGATTCAGTGGGGTAGCACAACGTATCGCTCCAGGTGAGAGCCTATGTGTTAACACCATTATTGGTCACGTAAACGATATTGAGAGAATCAATGAGAAGGCAGATCTCATATGTACGGCAGATTATATTTCTCGTAAGCAAGAAGAAGCGAGTAGCTTAATTGAAGAGTTGACATCAGACATTGCGACACATACGTCATCTAAACTATTTGATGCTTATGCGAAGCAGTCTTATATGGATAATTTCCTCCGTGGAGGGTACCCGTTTATTTTTGATAATGAGCATGAAGGCTTTGTTGTACATCTCTATTCCCGTAAGCATGGAGACTTGGAGCGGGATTACAATTTCTTCTCATTGGCTCCGGAATATTACTCGCAAGGCAATGGTAACTTTCGGGATATGAATCAGAACCGTCGTAATGATGTGTTCTTTAATCCGAAGGTTGGTACATTTAATATCAAAATGTTCTTCAGTCTGATGCAAGCGGATGGATATAATCCACTCAGCGTACAGGGATGTAGCTTTAATGTCATTTCAGAGAATGACATTAAGCTTAAAGAATGGCTCAATAGCGCTATTGCTGACCATCATGAGGAATTAAGAGCAATGTGTAGCGGGAAATTCACGCCAGGGAAGATCATCAACTTCCTAGCGGATCATCACGTACAGCTCCATGTAAGCGAAGAACGTTTGCTAGGAGGCATATTGGCTCTTTCGCAGCAGAATATCGAAGCCGGTTTCGGTGAAGGGTTCTGGTCCGACCATTGGACGTACAATATGGACTTAGTGGACAGCTATCTGGATATATTCCCAGACAAGAAGGAAGATCTTCTCTTCGCAGATGAGACTTTTGCTTTTTATGATAGTGCTGCTTATGTTCAACCTCGCTCCAAGAAATATGTCGTGGTAAATGACCAAGTTAGGCAGTATGGTGCCTTGATCGAGGATGAGGAGAAGTTAGAGCGTCTTGGACGGAGAATGAATGATACGAACTGGCTACAGACAGAAGGTGGTACAGGCAAGATTTATCAGACCAATCTTTTTAGTAAAATCGTAACATTAGCGTTAAATAAATTCTCTACATTAGATCCGTATGGGATGGGTGTGGAAATGGAAGCGAACAAGCCAGGATGGAATGATGCGATGAATGGACTTCCTGGGTTATTCGGTTCAGGGATGAGCGAGACATTTGAATTGAAGCGGTTGGTAACTTTCTTGTTAGAAAGTGCGAAGGAATTTAACGAGAAGTCTATTAGCGTACTAGAAGAAGTGGCCGATTTGTTTCATACGGTACATCGAACGGTTGTCCTTTATCAAGAAGGTCACCTAGATTCATTCACCTATTGGGATATCGTAGCTTCTGCCCGTGAAGTTTATCGTGATCGCGTTCGGTATGGCATTACCGGAGTGGAACATAAAGTATTTTTGAAAGAGATCGAGGAAGGATTCTCTGCATTTTTAGTTAAAATAGATGAGGGAATAGCGAGAGCTATAGAATTAGGGGATGGAATCACACCGACGTACTTCCGTTTTGAAGCTACGGAATTTGAAAGAATAGTAGGCGAGAATGGACAACTAGATTTGAATAGGGGTGGGCTTCCTAGAGCTAGAGTAACCCAATTTCAGGTGAGCGCTTTGCCTTACTTCCTCGAAGGTCCGACCCGTTGGATGAAGACGTTGAACGATCCGCAGCAAGCTCAAGATCTATATGATCGGATTAAGAAGACGGAGTTATATGATCAGAAGACCCAAATGTATCAAACATCCGTTAATCTAGAATCGGAAGGTCATGAGATTGGACGTATGCGTGCTTTTACACCAGGTTGGTTAGAAAGAGAATCGAATTTCCTTCACATGACTTATAAATATTTGTTAGGGCTATTGAAATCGGGTCTTTACGAACAGTATTTCGGGGAATTGAAGACATCGCTTGTTCCGTTCTTAGATCCTGATGTGTATGGACGTAGCACGTTAGAGAATTCTTCCTTTATTGCGACGGGTGGAAATCCCGATCCTGCGGTACATGGAAGAGGATTCGTAGCTAGATTGAGTGGATCTACTGCGGAGTTCCTGAGTATGTGGAGAGTGATGATGGCAGGTTCGCACATCTTTACGATGAGTGAGGGAGAGTTGACTCTTACGCTTTCACCAGCATTACCAAGTTGGTTATTTGATGAGTCAGGAAAGGTGTCTTTCACATTCCTTGGAAGTACACAAGTGACCTACAACAATGCGCGCAGAGCAGATACATTTGGTGTAAATGCCGCCAAGATCAGTCGAATGAATCTTCTGAAGCGCGACGGGACTGTCGTTGAGAATGATGGACCTATTATTCAAGGTTCAGAAGCGATGGCTGTACGTAACGGTGAAGTCGCAGCGATAGACGTAATTATGGAATAGTATTAGTCATAAAATAGTTCACTAAGAGACATGGCGGATGAAGGCCAATGTAAAACCTCGGTTCTAATCTTAGTGAACATATGTTTGATGAACAAGGCGACTTTTCGTTCGATTATGAACGGAGGGTCGTCTAGGCTGTTTTATACCCATAAGTAGCGAAGGAAACGAATTGTCCTGAAGAAGCAAAAGAGACAGACCCGAAAAATGAGACCCTAAATACGAAATATGAAGCCTTATGTCTATAAGAAAAAGGACGTACTATTAAAGTAGTAAATGTAAGTGTTTTCAATAGAGAGATAAGAATCAGCATGGAGGTCGAAGTCATGGAAATGAAACCTACTATAAACAGAGAGACGCCAGTAAATGAGCCCTCAACACGACGTAAATGGTTGAAGAAATTATACTCCCAGAGACATCTCCAGACCATGGCTCTACTTGGTGTGGTATGGATGATTATATTCAACTACATTCCAATGTCGAGTGTAATCATTGCATTTAAAGAGTTTGACATTATACGCACGATATCCGAAGCACCTTGGGTGGGGTTAGAGCATTTCAGAGAATTCCTTGAGGATGATATTCTAGTGGACGTCATCAAGAATACGCTGGGAATCAGTTTTTTTAAGTTATTAATTGGCTTCCCACTACCGATTATATTTGCTCTTTTCCTTAATGAAATACGATCCATTAGATTCAAAAAATTTGTTCAGACGATTTCTTATCTGCCTCACTTTCTCTCATGGGTTGTATTAGGAGGCATTCTAGCAACTTGGCTAGCAGACGTTGGAATTATCAATAATATATTACTCACACTTCATGTTATTAAAGAGCCAATTACATATCTGGCTGAACCAAGTTATTTCTGGACGATCATTATTTCATCAGATTTGTGGAAGGAATTAGGGTGGTCTGCGATCATTTATCTGGCAGCGATCTCGAGTGTATCGCCTGAAATGTATGAGGCAGCAACAATTGATGGTGCAGGACGCTTTCAGAAAATGTGGTATATTACACTGCCGTCAATTAAATCTACGATTAGTATTCTATTCATTCTGGCCGTCAGTGGTGTACTTAACACCAATTTCGATCAGGTCCTAGTCTTACGTAACTCTCTTAATGACAGTGCAAGTAATGTTATTGATTACTATGTTTATCAAACGGGAATTCTTTCCGGGCGGTATTCATATTCTACAGCTATTAACTTACTTAAGTCAGTCATTGCACTAATGCTCCTACTTATCACAAATAAAATAACTAAAAAACTCAACGATACGTCGCTGTTTTAGAATAAGGAGGCTCATACACATGTTTAATCTTCAGCGCAAAACGAAAAGTGAGGCCCTATTCGATCTTATCAACACCATCGGTATGCTTCTCATCTGTTTCGTGACCTTATACCCGATATGGTACGTATTGGTCAACGCTTTTAATAATGGTAATGATGCGATGCGTGGTGGAATCTACTGGTGGCCGAGAATGTTCAGCTTAGAGAATTTTAAAGCGGTATTTGATAGTCCAGGTATTATGACGGCCATGGGCATTACAGTAGCTAAGACGTTAATCGGTACTGTAGCGCATGTATTCTTTACGGCAATGGTGGCGTATGCTCTCTCACGCAGGGAACTCATCGGAGGAAAAATATATATTCTGATGGGGACTGTGACCTTATTCTTTGGGGGTGGACTGATTCCAACATTCCTACTGATTAAAGATCTTCATTTACTTGATAACTTTATTGTGTATATTATTCCGTTTATGTTCAGTTTCTTCGATCTTATTATCTTTATGACGTTCTTTCGTGAAATTCCGGAAGCATTGGAGGAGGCTGCTAAAATTGATGGGGCGCATGACTGGTCTATCTTTCTGAGAATCGTTATTCCGGTATCCATGCCTGCTGTTGCGACGATCGCGTTATTTCACGGTGTATTTCAGTGGAATGACTATTTTACAGGAATGATTTATATCAATAACACGGATTTACAACCGATTCAGACGTATTTATACCGAGTCGTTGCGCAATCCAGTTCTAATCAAATGATGACTGCTGTGCAGGGAACTGCGAGCACCAAGACCGTGACATCTCAATCGATCAAACTCGCAACCATGGTTGTCACAACACTTCCGATTGTCTTCGTTTATCCGTTCTTACAAAAGTACTTTGTTAAGGGTATGATGATTGGTTCAGTCAAGGGTTAATGGACAGCTTAAATGAGGTATTCCCTCTTACCGCCTAGGCGATAAGGGTTGTTATATACAATGTGATACACTAACTATCATTGAAAAGGGGTAAGAAAATGAACATGAAGCATGTAAAGCGTAGCTTGTTATCGCTTGTAGCGCTAGTTGTGGTCGTTTCTACAGCGGCTTGTTCCTCTGGTACGAATAACGAGAAGGATAAAGCTGCTAATAACAAAGCCGAAGAAACGCCAGTTGTTAAGTTAACAGCAGATCAACCGGGTTGGAAAGAAGATATTTCCCCCATTACATTTGATTGGTACTTGAACTTTTCTTGGTTTGCGAATAAATGGGGCGTAGATCCTACGTCACAATATATTACGAAGAAAACAGGCGTAGATATTAACTTTATCATTCCAGCAGGTAATGAGAAGGAGAAGTTGAATACATTAATCGCTTCTGGTAATCTTCCCGATTTCATCACGTTAGATAAAGGCGAAGATGCCATCCAAAAAATGATCGATGGTGAAATGGTACTTCCACTAAATAAACTGGCTGATGAGTATGATCCATACTTCTTTACATCATCGGATGCAGCGAAGTTATCATGGTATACAAAGCCTGATGGTAATGTATATGCATATCCCAACGCATCATCTTCTCCCAAGGATTATGAACAATATGGAGATGCGTATACTTCTAACCAAACGTTCCTCGTGCGTAAAGACATGTACGAAGCTCTTGGTAAACCAGATATGAGAACACCAGAGGGTTTCTTGAAAGCGCTGCAAATGGCTAAAGAGAAATTTGGAACGGTTAACGGGCAGCCGTTGATCCCACTTGGTTTACACGAATTTACAGATACAGGTAACTATTCACTAGAAGCATATATTCAGAATTTGTTAGCCATTCCCAAAGCAAAGGACGGTAAAATATATGATCGTTCTACAGACCCTGAATACGTGAAATGGCTTAAAACAATCCGTCAAGTGAATGAAGAAGGTCTACTTGCTAAAGACGTATTCATTGACAAACGTCCGCAAATGGAAGAGAAACTTGCACAAGGTCGTTATTTTGCAATGATCTATCAATATAAAGATATGGAAGCACAATTAAGTACGCTTTATGCAAACGATCCGAATTCGGTCTATATCGCTATTGATGGACCAGCTAACAGTAATCTAGATGCACCTACACTTGATGGTCCTGGTATTTCAGGGTGGACGGTAACCTTAATTTCTAAGAATGTGAAAGACAAAGCACGTGCTATTCGGTTCATGAGTTATTTGAATAGTGAAGAAGGAAATAAAGATTTATTCTTAGGTGAAAAGGGTTTCACTTATGATACTATTGATGGAGTAGATCAGTTTAAACCTGAAGCTTTAGCATTGTTGAATTCAGACCGGGCTGCATTCGATAAGCAGTATGGGGGATCACACACGTTCTGGATGCTGATGAATACGAACATGACAGATCAATGGGCACCGAAAGCAGTAGAACCGTTCAAATCTATCCAAGATTGGACGAGAGGGAAGACAGTGAGTGCATCTGAATTCGAATTATTGAATCCAACAGGAAACTCTCCAGAGGGTATCATTAATACGAAGCTTGGACAGCAGTTTGGTAAAACACTTCCTAAATTACTAATGGCAGAATCGGATGCGGAGTTTGATACTATTTGGAATGAGTATCAAGAAAAACGTAAAAAAGACGGTTTAGATCAAGTAACATCATACCAACAAGCTAAATATGAAGAAAACGTAAGTAAACTAGCAGAATTCTTGAAATAATTAAATAGGTAATAGAGCCCCGATAACCATAAATTTATGGGTATCGGGGCTGTTTCAACGAGAATGGAGAGTGCTTGCGATGATGAAGTGGACATCGAAATATCTAGAATCGCTGATGTATTGGTGGGATCGTAGATCATTACAGAGTCGCCTTATATCGGCATATATCATTATTATTTTGGTGCCCAGTTTAATTGTCTCTACTAATTCCTTTGATGCTATCAATGAAACGTATATCAAAGATACCATGAGTAAAAATGCTAATCTGCTTGAAATGGAGAAACTACAGATTCTGAATCAGGTTGAATCGATGGAGCGTTCAGCTCAGCTTGCCATGTCTGATAAAGCTGTCGAGAATTATTTAACGAGCGAAACTGAACCTCAGTTAAAGGACCTCGTGGAGTTTAATACGAATGCGTTTTTTAATCTGACACGTATACAATTTAACAATCCTAATATTGAGCACTTACGTATGTTCTCGGATAGTGAATATGTACATGAAATTTGGCCCATTATTTTTCGGGAAGATAGAATTAAGCAGGAACCATGGTATAAAGAGGCCTATAATCTCGGGACGAAGCAGATGTGGTATTTCCAAGACTATGACCTCGATGTGATGGAAGGCTCTATAGCAGAGAAAAATCCTAAAGTTTCTTTGTTTACAGAAATCAACTTCATCACCGGTGTCCATTCAGGCATTATTCAAGTGGATATGTTGTTATCTAATTTCTCACCTAGGACGTTCTCAAGCATACAGGATGAACAATCGCAATTGTTTCTTATAGATAGTCAAATGCACATATTTACAAGGCAAACGGATTCCTTACTTCAGGATAATAAAGAGATGAATAAGGCTATTCAGGATCGTTTCGCTACTCTTCGACAAGGGGGAGTATGGGACACCCAATACCAGGAGAACGGTAAATCGTTCTTGTTCATCCAAGTCCCTATTGAGCGGATGGATGCCTACTTACTAAATGTCGTCTCTATGGAGAGTGTGTTAAAGGATATATCCGTTATCCGTAATAAAACGATTGGAACAAACATTTTATTTGTCGTGTTATTCACGGTGATCGCGTATATATTAAATGCTATTATTCTGAAGGATTTAGTAAGACTCACGGAGGCGATGAAACAGGCACGTCGTGGCGAACTCTATAAAGGGGTTTCGATTCGCGGGGGTGGAGAGATTGGCGAACTGGCCCATCACTTCAATAAATTGATGTCTAAGATCAATGAACTTGTTGCAGTTGCTGTTCGTAAGCAGGCGCTGACCAAAGAAGCAGAGCTACGTACGTTACATAATCAAATTGATTCACACTTTCTTTATAATACGTTAGAGAATATTAAAATGCTGGCGGAAATAGATAACAATCGAACGATATCTGATGCACTGACATCACTGGGTGGAATGATGCGCTATAACTTCAAATGGTCGGGAGAGTATGTCAAATTAAAGGATGAAATTAGACATATTCAGAACTATATTGAAGTCATGAATATTCGTTTTGAAGAGCCGATTTCGCTAGTTATGGATATTTCAGCTCAATACATGGAATTAGAGGTATTGAAGATGTCACTTCAACCCATCGTAGAGAATTGTGTTAAGCATGGGTGGTCCGATTCAAGTGATGAAGAGACGGACAAGAAAATTCATATTTTAGTTGAGATGGTGAATGATCATTTCTGTATAACCATTATGGACAACGGAGATGGCATGAGAAGTGACCAACTGATTGAGCTTAATAAAAGAATTCAAGGGGATAAATTCAATAATTGGAATGCCTCAGATCGAGACCGACAAGGTGATGTTAGAGCTGTTGTAGGGATAGGATTACACAATGTACATCAGAGGATCCAACTTTTCTATGGAAAGGAATATGGATTGGAGATATCAAGTGTAGAGGGCGTTTTTACCAAGGTACTAATTACTTTACCTAGAGTATTATTGACAGGAGGAAGTACTGATGAAGCGAACACTACTGATCGTAGATGATGAGAAGAATATTCGCTATGGATTGAAGACGATGATTGAGCGAGAATTCCCAGAGATGTATTGTATTCACATGGCGAGTAACGGTCAGACTGCACTGGATCATTATCGGGAGACAGGTGCTGATATCGTGATCACGGATATAAGAATGCCTGTTATGGACGGGATCCGTCTTATTGAAGAATTAGCAACGGGGACGCAAGGCGAAGGAACGGCTGTTGTTATTCTCAGTGGTTTTGATGATTTCGAATATGCGAAGACAGCGATTAAATATAAGGTGAAAGATTACTTGTTGAAGCCTATCCGTCGTGAGGAATTGTTCGATTTATTGAAACGTATTGAGAAGGATTTAACGACACAAGAAGCAATTGATCGGCAACGCGAAGAGATCAGTGAAGTGGTCCACAAGGGAATTCGTTCTAACCGCATACAGCAATTAGCGCTTCATCAGAGTCAATTATCTGAAGATGAGTTGGAGAAATACAGTGGTGAGATTGGATTCCAACATTTCAAGAAGCCATTTACAGTTGCCGTTGTGAATTTTCAATATGATGATGGGTCTAGGATGTCTCTAAGTGAGCTACAGAGTCTAGTAGAACGTCTGTCTGGTTCTTTGGAAGGCAAATTAGAAGCTATGACATCCGACTATGAAGGCAAACTAGTTCTAATTGGGAGTCCGAAAAGTTGGTTTCAAGAGTTAGCACGACAGGCTGAAGACAAGGGCTGGCATGGTTTTCGCATGGGCATTAGCATGGCTTGCGATCAGTTATCGAATATTAGCCAGCAATATGAGGAAGCACTACGAGCTTTACAATATACATTTCTCTATCCACAAACGTATTTCATTGAATATGAAGCCGTTCGGGAGGAACGTCGAAATTTCCCGCTGCCCTCGGAAGAGATCCGTAAATTGGCTAATATGCTAGGTACAGATCGTGAGAGAGAAATGCTACTTCTCTTAGGCTCTATATTTCATATTGAACAGCTGCAACAAATGGATATCTCCTATTTAGAGCGAGTTAGTAGACTTGTGAATGAGCAAGTACTGGATGAGGTATTCCTTGTATACGGAGAGTCTTCTGTAGAAGTACTTAAGTTATACAAGAAGGTAGGTAATATGTTTAACTTCCAGAGCTTCCATGATTACTATCGTAAATTGGAACATTTACTCCGTAGTGTGAGTGACTATGTTGCACAAGTTCGATCGGCCTATACAGAACATGGGGATATGAAAGAAGCCGTTGCCTATATAGAAGAACACTATTTCCGTTCATTGAATATGGCAAGTGTAAGCAATCATGTATCTTTAAGTTACTCTTATTTTAGTGAGGCTTTTAAAGCATATACCGGTGAGAACTTTGTTCTATATTTGAAAAAAGTACGGATTCGAAAAGCTAAGGAGTTATTGCTGAAGAGTCCAATTAAATTAGCCATGATCGGGGAGTCCGTTGGATTTGAGAACAGTAAGCAATTCTCTCGTGTATTTAAAGAACTAGAAGGAGTCTCTCCTCATGAGTATCGTCTAAAGATACAAGCCGACGAGCGATACAGGGATGAGTCTAGCGGTACTAATTAGAGGATCTATGCTCTAATCATACAAATAAAGCCGAGATGAATAGCTCATCTCGGCTTTTTCTTAGAATATAAGAATTTCTGCTTATAAATAGGCTTATATTTCAACGCTAAACGTTTCTTCGCCGCTAAAGGACGGCGAAGAAACGTTTAGGCTTGGTGTACCTTGACAGTAGGCAACACAAGGATTAACATACAACCGGGTACTCTCAAAAGAAATTCAATATATGATTTAACGATTTTCGGAAGAGTCGTAAATAATTTTAACGCCAAGGGAATGGTAGGTTTCTTCTTTATAGTGTCCTTGGGGACAAGTTTTTATCAAGCATATGCTAGTATTCTCGTTGGATAGCAATTCATTACACTTAGGACATTTACTTTCAAAAAAGCCCTTCAACTTATCTAGCATATTAACCACCTAATTCACATGAATTTAGTTGGTTTTATTATACCTTCACGATTGCCTGATGTATAGGGGGTAATCAGATTATATTGCGATGCTCCATGGAATTAAGGCTCCATTCATTTGAGCTAGCTGACATAAGGGTGATTAGAATGGATGTTGTTCTTCCAATGATTATGGTTGTTCTTGGTTTTGTCGGATCTTTCTTCTCAGGATTATTAGGAATCGGTGGGGCTATCATTAATTATCCGCTGTTACTTTTTATTCCTTCCAGCCTTGGTGCTGCTGACTTTACGGCACAAGAGGTATCTGGGATAAGCATGTTTCAAGTATTCTTTGCGTCATTAGCAGGTGTTCTAGCCTATAAAGCGAAGAGTAAGAAAGGTAATACTCCTTCCTTAATTCATAAAGGACTTGTCCTAAATATGGGGATCAGTATTATGTTGGGTAGTCTTATAGGAGGACATGTTTCCAAGTTACTAGTTGGAGATACGATTAATGTCCTCTACGGTGTATTAGCGGTTATTGCTGTTGTGCTTATGGTTATTCCGAGTAAAGGCAAACAACAAGAGGATTCGAGTGAAATCATCTATAATAGAATGATTGCGATCATAGCTGCCTTTTTGACCGGGATCGTATCTGGAATTGTTGGTGCTGGTGGGGGATTTATTCTCATTCCCATTATGTTAAAAGTTTTAAAGATCCCAACAAGAACGACCATTGCCTCATCTCTAGCTATCGTATTTATTTGTGCCATAGGTGGCGTTGTTGGGAAAGTAACGGGAGGACCTATTCCCGTTATGCCAACTCTTTTTACGGTTTTAGGTAGTGTAATAGGAGCCCCATTGGGATCACGTATCAGTGGTAAAATAAACGTGAAGTATTTACGGTATGCGTTGGTCATTTTAATATCATTGACGGCGATAAAAGTATGGATGTCTATTTTATAAGTTAGAAAAAGGATTAGGGAAAGGAGAGCTTGTTATGAATGACAATCAGGACAACGAACAACGTACAAAGATTGGCCCAACGTATCACGAGGCTGAACTTGTACTTGAAGGATATACAGAAGTGACAAACGGTGTAGGTCAGGCCTATGCCATTCCTGTATTAACGGTAGAATCTAAACGCCTTAAAGCTGCTGAAGTCTCACGGAGTGTCAAGTCAGACAGTTCCCTTGTACCTGTTCTTGATGGTTATATATCTGTTGATACATTGAGACAAGCCGGTGTTGGACCTATGGGGCGAACCATACATGGCGCGGTGTTAGATAGACCCTATCAACTCACTCCATTAGAGATTATATCTCGTGGAAGCGAGAGGATGCAGGGAGCATGGAATCGGATCGTATTTCCTGAACTAGATTGGCCCTATGGAGGGACTTATCCTGTTTACGAGCATTTGAAGTTTCTAGCTAAGTGGGGCTTGAACGGTGGGGCTCGGGGTGGAGCTCTCAATTATGCAGAGGAAATACGGTTATTTATGAATGATATGCTAAAGAGTTATCCAGAAACGAAGATTCTTGTGATAGGTAAGAAGGTTTTATTGGACAAGCTAAAAGAGAGTTGGATTCAACTGGATGCTATGTGGCTTACCGCAGGTGGGAAGCAACAGATGTTCCAGGAGATTCTTCAAAGTGGGATCATGATTGCAACGCCTAATGTAGCTAAGCAACACCAGATGCAGACGATGTCGTTTGATATTATCATCATGCTTGAACCCGACGACTTAACGAAGAGTAGCACAACTCAAATATTTAAACAATTGAAGAAAATGAAGTCGCGGCTAAAGCTCGCAATCTATGCGGAAGAAGACTATATTGCACAAGCCTATGTCTCTACGACTCATATGAATTTGCTGAAAATAAATGATTATACCGTCTCTCAATATGTGATCTATCATCCCAAGAATCCTAAAAAAGAATTACCACGGCCCTATCGAAGGATGGTACGGCCTCCAATGGTTGCGGAATCACCATCTCTTCATATGACAGAGATGGAGCTAGAGGGAGAACGTGGAGAGATAGGGACTCCAATACCCCGTAGAGAATTGCGCGAACAATCCGATTCTAAGGGATTCACTCCATCACCATTACCTGAGCAGGATTCATATGATCATGCTATGCAATCACAAGGAACATCATTAGCTCCGAATGGTGAGAGCATCCCTACAAACGGAAGCGCAGGGGACGCCTCTTCAGAGGATAAGCGTCATGCTGAAATAGAGTCTCTTTTTCCACGAGAACCAAGGTCGTCCATTATGAACGTCTCTTCTATAACGACAATTCCCACTTGGGAATCCAATACGTCGTATGAACATCGCTTCACGAAAAGAGCGAAATTGTTTGAGGAGAAAATAGAACCATCCGCTACGTTTGTACCTTTTATGAACTACTGGCCTACGTATGATAGCATGACAGGTTCGCAATCTCGATGGTATTTCTATTGGAGAGGTGAAGTGAGAGAGCAACGGTATCCTGATACAAGTCTTTCGTATATTTTTCTATACGTATATGAATTGATTAACGGAATCGGTTGGAAGGAACCGCTAGAAGGTTATCAACGTATGGTTGATCTGTGGATGGCCTATCGTGAGCGTTATAGTAAACTTACACCTTACATGTTAGATTGGATTACGGATTTTGCTCTAGTGAATCAGTTAGCCGTGTCCCTTCATGAAGTATTCCGTCATGCACCTAATGAGCTAACAGGGGACGTATTGGAGTTGGAATTAATGTACCGGTTCCGAACAGAACCATTAGATATTCCGTTTCCTCTATTGATGCAATTATCAGATGTGGATGTGTCCAAGAGCAAGTTCTACATGGAGGGTGGAGATAAGTCTCTTATGGAATATGCCCCCAAAGTGTTTGCACTGGTAGATGCCTATCTGACGAAACAACAAGGGTTACGCCTAATTGAGATGTTCTATCCCGGACCACCAACGGAGAGGGAAAGACCTCTTTTCCAAAGCGCGACGTATGATGATTCCCAATATGGGAGATCCATTCTAATAACGGTATCGAGAATCAGTAAGCATACCCCTCTGAGAGAATTCTCAACACAATTGCTTCGATTAACGGAGAATAAACTTCGAGAGAAATTAAACTTCAAAGGAAGACTTCGAGGCATCGAACTTGAGCCTGAGATTGAGACACTCATATCTCGCTATATCGATCGTATGTTCAATACAACGCCTGTACAACAACGGACAGGTCCGGCTGTTGTCATCGATGAAGACAGACTAGCACAATTGCAACAAGATTCGGATTTCGTTCGAGATATTCTTACCGTAAATATTGATGAAGAGACCGCTCTTGAAGATAAGGCTGTACACGACGAATATGAGGAAGAACACCAAGTGACTCTCTCATCGCAAGATGACATAGATGATGTAGAAGAACCTGATGATAAGCTAGCCAAGGTCCTCGTAACATGGGATGTCACAGGATTACCTGATGAGTGGGTGGAATTTGTAGGGGCACTGAGTGCACAGATGTTAGAAGCATTATATGTTCTCAAAGAAGGATTAGGTCTGTTGGGACTACAGGATATAGCTAATGAAGCGGGGACCATGCCAGAATTACTGTTAGATGACATTAACGAGATCGCGATGGATACCCTCGGCGACTTAATTATAGATGGTGATCAATTGGTCGAAGAATATATGCCTATGTTGGCGCAATTGACGAAGGTAGTTTCTTGAGAAGAGGAAAGAGGTGATAACCATGAATGAATTGAGAATTCCCAAAAGAATGACGACAGCTCTTGTGAATTCATTAACGGCAGGTGTGGTACCCAGAATTGGACTAGAGCATATTGCTGTAGGGCGTAAATATGAAATTGAAGCTATTCTACGAGATATGGATAATGTCGCTGAGGGTGGAGCAACGTTCAAGCTCATTACAGGACGATATGGTAGCGGTAAAAGCTTTTTGTTACAGATGATACGCAATTATGCTATGGATCGCGAGTTTGTTGTGGCAGACGCAGATCTTTCGCCTGAACGACGATTAGTTGGAACCAAAGGTCAAGGACTAGCGACATACCGTGAGCTTATGACACATCTCTCCACACGAACACGTCCCGATGGAGGAGCGCTTGAAGTTATTCTGCAGAAATGGATTGCGTCCATTCAACAAGCAGCTATGAAGGAGTTAGGTCTCCGACCGAATGATCTCGCTTTGAATCAGGAAGTGGAACTGCGGATTTTTGCGATCACATCTGAGATGCAGAACATGGTGCATGGGTTCGATTTCGCCAAAGTTTTGGCAGCATATTGGAACAGTTATAAGCTAGCAGACGATGATGGGAAACAGGCTGCACTTCGATGGCTACGTGGTGAGTATTCAACAAAGACGGAGGCACGAAGATCGATAGACGTCAGTGTGATTATTGATGATAGCAACTGGTATGACTATATGAAGTTATGGTCAGAATTCGTAGCTCGGATCGGATACAAAGGACTACTCCTGTTTATTGATGAAGGGGTTAACTTGTACAAAATAACCAATAGTATCTCTCGTCAAAGTAACTATGAGAAATTATTGATGATGTTTAACGATACGATGCAAGGTAAAGCAGAACACCTAGGGATATTCTTGGGTGGAACGCCTCAATTTGTGGAAGATCCACGTAGGGGATTGTTCAGCTATGAAGCACTTCGATCACGGTTGGTAGAAGGGCGGTATGGGGCTGAGGGATTGAAGAATTACACAGGTCCTATGCTTCGCTTAAACATGTTGTCACATGAAGAGATTCTAATTTTATTGCAAAAGCTTAGTCACATTCATGCGATGCACTATGGATACGAATCATCTCTGAGTGATCCACAACTCGTACAATTTATGGAGCTTGCCGTGGGTCGATTGGGAGCAGATGAACTACTGACGACACGTGAAATTGTAAGAGACTTCATGGATTTACTTAATACACTCCATCAGAATCCAGAGAAGTCATTCGGGGATCTTCTAGGTGAGCGACAGGTGGCACCAGCTGCGGCGGATCCAGACGAAGTGAATGACTTTCTTGCGGAGTTCGAACTATGAGTAATAACCCCTTCTATCGATTAGCTCCGTTTATTCAGGAATTTATATATCGCAAAAGATGGGATGAATTACGTGAAGCCCAAGTAGAAGCCTGTCGTGTTCTATTTGATACACAGAATCACTTACTTATTGCCTCGGGGACGGCTTCTGGGAAGACAGAAGCGGTCTTCTTTCCCGCATTGACAGAATTACACGAACGACCTTCTAAATCCGTTGGGATCTTATATATAAGTCCACTGAAAGCGCTGATTAATGATCAGTTTGAACGCTTAAATGAGTTGCTCCAAGAAGCAGGGATACCGGTATGGCATTGGCATGGAGATGTTCCCCAGGCGGAGAAGACTAAGCTCATGAAGAAGCCCTCGGGCGTGCTACAGATTACACCTGAATCGCTCGAAGGACTACTTATGAACAGACCGAATGCCATTCCAGCATTATTCCATGATCTTCGGTACATCATTATTGATGAAGTACATGCCTTCATGGGATCCGACCGTGGCATCCAGGTGTTATGTCAGCTTGCTAGAATTGAGCGGATGGCCTACTGTAAACCGCGTAGAATTGGGTTGTCGGCAACGCTTAGTGACTATGATTCCGCAACGGATTGGATTAGTGCAGGTACGGACAAGCGCACGGAGATCGTATCTCCACAAGGTGGACGGAAACTGAAGCTGAGTGTAGAACACTTCTCGTTCCCTGATGCACGTAATGAAGAAGAAGCTAAAATGTTGGAATATGCGAAACAAGCTTATCATGACTATATTTACGACCATACGCACCATAAGAAAGCACTAGTATTTACGAATAGCCGTTCCGATGCGGAATTAATGACGTTAGAGCTTCGACGGATTGCTTCGAAGCGTCATGAACCTGATGTATTCTACGTGCATCATGGAAGTATATCCGCGATGTTGCGAGAAGAAGCAGAAGCAGCATTACGTACAGGATACGGTCCTGCCGTTGCTGCCGCAACCTTGACGCTAGAACTAGGGATTGATCTTGGAGAACTGGAGCGAGTCGTTCAACTTGGAGCGCCTTACAGTAGTTCGAGCTTCGTACAAAGATTAGGGCGATCAGGACGTCGCGGGAATGCGGCATCAGAAATGCTATTTGTGTGTCCTGAAGAAGAGGATGAAGAAGCGCAACTTCCTGCACGCATGCCGTGGATGCTACTGCGGGCCATTGCTGTCATCGAATTATATGTGCGGGAGAAATGGGTTGAACCATTAGATGTTCGCCAAATGCCAGTGGGTCTGTTATATCATCAAACGATGAGTGCACTGAAGAGCCTTGGTGAAGCGGAGCCGGCTGAACTCGCAAGAGCGGTGCTTACGTTGCCTTCTTTTAAACAGATTCAGCCTGAAGACTATAAGATATTCCTGAACTATTTACTGCAGACAGATCATATTCAACGGACAGAAGAAGGTACTCTTATCATCGGCCTGATGGGTGAGCGAATCGTGAACAATTTCCGGTTCTATGCTGTGTTTAAAGATGATGAAGAACATGTGGTATATAACGGTACGGAAGAGATTGGTTCGATTACAACCGTTCCACCACCGGGCTACTGTTTCACACTTGCAGGGAAGCTATGGAAGGTAGAAGAGGTCGATACGAAACATCAAGCCGTCTATGTGAAATCTTCACGAGGGAAGGTCGATACGCTGTGGCTGGGAGCGGGAGGAGATGTTCATACCCGTGTCTTGCAGAAGATGCGAGAAGTATTGGCGGATGACGTCATATACTCCTATTTAGCACCTAATGCTGTGAATCGTCTCGAACGAGCTCGTCGCCTGGTAAGGGAAAGTAGAATGTTACGTAGCTCGGTCATACCTGCAGGCGGGGACTCTTTCTTCATTATGCCATGGGTAGGTAGCAAGCAATTCCGAACCTTAGAGCGGCTAATTAAGAATAACTTGAAGGATAAGTTGGGACTTCGATCTGTTGTCCCGATGGAACCGTATTATATGGTTGTAGCGGGTAAGACCAACGCGGAAAGTCTTCTTGAGCATATCCTAGCGGAGTCTTCCAACTGTGAGGATCCGATCACTCTTTTATCACCCGATGAAGCTCCGTATTTGGGAAAGTATGATGAGTTCGTCCCACCTGAACTGGTGCGCCGTGCCTTCGCGATAGATGGCCTTGATGTGAAGGGACTAGCTAGGGACTTAGGGACTTGTGAAGAAGGAAAAGGATATCGAAATAGTTAATAAGTAGCTGGAGTATCAGATGAGAAATTCTTTATTCACAAAAAGTGTAGAAATAAGGCAGACCAAGTCATCACGGTCTGCCTTATTTGAATATCATAATGTGGCCTCTAAATGCCTTTTTTGTGTAACTATTATGGTGTCCGTTTAGGTAACAATTGAACATATTTATCGGAGAGCTTCATTAGCGACATAATATAATCATAATCTTTACGGTAGGCACTCACATCTTGAACGGGTTGTAGCGTTTTGAGTGACGTGGCTGTTCCATCATCAAAGCCAGCACCTGGAACGAATAAGACATCATTATTAAAGAAAGAACCTGTAGGTAAGTAATAACGCATTCCGAACACATTGTGATCTGTATTCAGAAGATCGTGGCCGAACGTTGTGAACTGTTTCTCTTCCAGAGATATTCCCATAAGATTAGATATAGTAGGCATAATATCTAATTGTCCACCAGCAAGCTCGACAACCTCGCCTTTCGCTTGTTTAGGAACATGAATAAGAAAGGGGATGTTGAATCGGCTGATCTGATTATCATAAGGGACACCTAATTTTGCAGTAATCTCTGCTCCATCTGTTTCCTTGGGGTTAATACCGAAATGATCACCGTATACGACAAGCATCGTGTTATCCCACAAGCCATTCGCCTTCAATTGTTCAATCAATGTACCCAGCGCATGATCTGTATAATGTACAGCTTCCAAATAGTTGCCTAGTTGCGTTCCTTCCATATCCTTTGAAAGTGCTAGCTTCCGTTGATCTTTAGGAATAACAAAGGGAGCATGACTGGATGTCGTTACGAACTGTGCATAGAAAGGCTTACTGTCAGAAGACATCTCCTTAATCTTCTCTATACCAACACGGTACATCTCTTCATCTGAAGCCCCGAAATCATTGAAATGATCATTTTTATAGGCTGGTTTATCATAATATTGTTCGAATCCAAGCCCCGGATATAGCAAATTCCGACTCCAGAATGTGACATCATTAATATGGAACGTTGCTGTTTTATATTGTTGTTTATGTAATAACCGTGGAAGACTTGGCAACTCCCTATTTCCAAAACCCGTTGACATGGCTACAGTTCCGGTTGGGTAGATGGATGTATTCGACATAAATTCAGCATCGGATGTATTCCCTTGACCAATCTGTTGATAAAAGTAAGGGAAATAATAGCTTTCTTTTGCAAGATTGTTAAGTACAGGTGTTATCTCCTGCTGTTCAAGATTCGCATGAATTGGGAAGTTCTGAAAAGCCTCCATTTGCACAATAATGAGGTTCATTCCTTTTGCAGTACCGAAATGAGCAGGTGTTGTTGTGTTGTTGTCCTTATAAGCATAAGTGGACTGAAGTGCCTTTACATCTGCTTTCGTTTCCTGAAGATTCCCTTTGGCGATCATGTCATTCTCTTGTCTATTCTTAAGTGCAGCAGATACTTGGTAATTCAGAAATCCGACATTCTCTGCTTGAATAAGTTCGTTATCAATATGACTAGACCGATGAATAACAAGACTAGAACAACCAACAGTTACGATTAGAACTAGCGCAGCGACCCATCTCCATTTCACTCTTCCGCCCCGACGATAACGAGTTGAGCTCATCATCATCGTACCCATGGTATAGCTATAAGTATTCTGACGACGGCGACGACGGATGAAGCGGATTACTAATAAGAAGAGTCCAATGACCAGATCTACAAAGAATAAGAAATGAGTAGGGTTGATTAAAGATTGAATACTTGAGCGAATTTGTCCTACTTGTCCCATTTCTCCAAGAGTTGTATAGGTGGGAACTGAACCGAAGTGTGCTTGATATATCGTTGCGGCAAAAAGGATGACAGAAAAAATAACATTAAAACTCCAAAATGCGACACGTTTGGCTTTAGTAGGCATGATAAGGTCAATTAACGAGATGAATACAAGGACAGATAAGGTATCCGCTACTAATCCATCCCCTGTAATTTCACCGAAAATGAAATATCGGAGAAGGCATAATTTGGCGACTAGTAGTAGAGTAATACTAATCAGTGTGGGTAGGTTGTTTATTTTTTGATTCCTAGACATTTTATTTCACTTCTTTTCGTTTATATTATAGACGGTTGTCCAGCTTCCTATCATCTTGTTTAACCTGACAAGACGTAAGAAAAGTAATCTTCAGTGTAACGTAAAAAATAAAAAAAAACAAAGTCAGAAAGTTGTAATTTCTTCTATTTGTATGTCTTTCTAGGTGTGTAATATGGCTTTCTCACACTCCTTTAGAATCTACATCTTATCGTCCAAATACCTATCACAGCAAGGGAAACAGCCGATAGTTCAGTGTACTGGGAGCGTCAGCTTGTTTTTTATTCCATCTCAATTTGAGATCGGTTTGATAATGTGTTATCATTTTAGTAACAGTATGCGAAAGGAGACATGAACTATGATCAGAATACATCCGTTATTTCGCTTCGTCATGATGCTTGGCATGGTTATGGTCTTGTCATTCTCCTTTCCTGTGTCTTCTAATGAAGCACAGTCACATGAGAGTAAGAGTTCTCAAGGAGCTATTGAAGAAGGAATCACCTTGATGAGACCTCATATTCGACAGCATGCTCCAAACATGCTAAAGCCTATGTTGTCTACTCAATTATTATCCTTATTGTTTATGGTTTACCTCTTAGAAAGTCTGCAGTTACCCTCATATTGGCTACCCTTTAAACACTGTATCATGTTATTATTACGTCGTTTATTTCTAGACCCCATTAAGTACACCTCCACTTTCGTGAGCAAAGCTACTTTGTCTGTGCTCTAATTTAATTTACCCTTTTTGATGTTAATAACTCCCATAACACAATTTAATCATGTAATATTATCCCTGAAAAGTAGAGGCGATTACTGTTCTTTTTAAACGAACAATGTAAACGTTCTATTTAAATATATTTAGAATAATTGGAGGTATTTGAATAATGAATGTACGCGAAACAGAATTGCCAGGTATTGGTAAGAAATTCCAAATAACTACACGTAACGGGGATAAGTTGGTTGTCATTATCCATGATGATGGAAGAAGAGAAATGTATCATTTTGAATATGAGGATCCCGATGACAGCATCTCAATGATTTCTATGGATGATGATGAAGCACGTGTCATTGCTGCGATCGTAGGTGGAATGACATACGTTCCTAAGGCGTTAGAGAAAGTAGATATGGCATTCGATGAGCTTATTATAGAATGGTACAAAATGGAAAACAGTTATAAAGCCATTGGCCAAACCATTGGTAAACTTGATGTGCGTCAGAATTCGGGAGCTATGATTATTGCTGTGATTGAGAAGAATCATTCTAAACACGTAAATCCAGGTCCAGAATTCGTCATTCCTGGGGAGGCTACACTTGTTGTAGTGGGCGAACGTGAGCAACAGAAATTATTCAAACAAATTTTACTGAACGGAAGTGGTTAAATAGATGGATCATATCATTTTTGAAATAGGGCTGGCTATTGCCTTAATTGCTGCAGTAGGCCTGTTAGCGACTAAGATTAGACTTTCGGTTATACCTTTCTATATATTAATTGGAATGGCAGTAGGGCCTCATGCAATGAACTTTTGGCATTTTGATTTCAGGTTCATAGAGAGTGCCCCCTTCATTGATCTTTTAGGCCGGATTGGCGTATTGTTTCTATTATTCTACCTAGGAATTGAATTCTCAATTGGCAGGTTGATTAAGTCAGGTAAGTCCATCGTGAAGGGTGGGTCCATCTATATCGGGATCAACTTTGTTCTAGGTCTGATTCTGGGTTGGATCGCAGGATTCCCTATTGAGGAGATTCTTGTTATTGCTGGAATTACGACGATATCATCTAGTGCTATAGTGGCTAAGGTACTAGTGGATTTAAAACGTACGGCTAATGCAGAAACGGAAATGGTTCTAGGAATTACGATGTTTGAAGATGTATTCCTTGCCGTATATTTATCCATACTCTCTGGAATTGTTCTTAGTGATTCTTCAAGCGTATGGGGTGTATTACTGACCGCATCCATAGCACTCGTTTTCATGTTGATGATGATTATTGTTGGGCGGAAGGCGGTCCCACTGTTAAATAAGCTGCTCAATATTCGCTCAAATGAAATATTTGTACTTGTTGTATTTGGTTCATTATTTCTAGTAGCGGGCTTTTCAGAAACGATTCATGTGGCGGAAGCCATAGGAGCGTTACTCTTTGGACTGGTACTCGCAGATACAGAACATGCGAAACGGATTGAGCATCTTATTTTACCCTTTAGGGACTTTTTTGGAGCTATCTTCTTCTTTAGCTTTGGATTATCTATTAACCCACTGGAAATGTTCGGTGCGTTATGGTTATCACTTGCTGCCGTCCTTCTGACTTTGATTGGTAACTTCGTATCAGGGTTATTAGCTGGACGAAGTGCAGGATTGTCTACCAAGGCATCATTTAATATTGGATTCACCATTATGGGACGGGGAGAATTCTCCATTATCATGGCTAACTTAGGAAAAGCAGGGGGACTTATGCCTGTGTTACAATCCTTTACAGCATTATATGTATTAATTATGGCTATTCTAGGACCCTTATTATCTAAGGAGTCTAAACATATTTATAACTTTATGGATAATATATTTAAATTCAAAGATTCCAAGAGAAGGAATAACACGAAGGTGAAACCTGAGCTGCCAGAGGAAAGTGGAACTTAACAATCTTTAAGATCCATACCTAAATTGCTGTCCCGAACCATCTGTCATTATAGGCTGAGTCTATATTCAGAAGAGGAGGATTTGCACTGAAACTACTTAGGGCTTCATTAGAAGCGATGCATTCTTATGAGTGTATTGCCTTTAAACACTGGTTTGTTCACATATTCTTTATCGTTGTAGGAAGTGTATTAGCATCTGTGGGATTAGAATTGTTTTTAATTCCTAATCAGATTATTGTCGGTGGAATGACAGGGGTTTCCGCTATTTTTGCCCATCTAACGGAGATGAGGCTAGGATTATTTCTTTTCTTATTGAATGTGCCATTTATGGTTATGAGCTATAGACATATTCGAAAAGAGTTTGTCATCTTAACGGTATTGGGATTGATCGTATTTTCGTTGAGTGCGATCTTTCTTCATCCGATTCCTGCCTTAATCGAACATGCTTTAACTGCCGCGATGGTAGGGGGGCTATCGTTGGGACTTGGAATAGGTACAGTTATCCGATATGGAGGAGCGCTGGATACCCTTGAACTAGCTGATCGTTCTTTATGGAGAAACGGAGTGCCCGTTCCATTAGATAACATCATCATGCTGATCAACTGTATGGTGCTAACAGGCGCTGGTTTTGTATATGGATGGGATCAAGCGATGTATTCTATTATCGCCTACCTATTAGCTTATGAGATGGTGCACTTAACGATCAGAGGATTTGCCTTATATAGGACTACGTATGTTCAGAGTGCCCGACATGAAGAGATTAAGCAGATGTTATCACGAAGTCTAAGTCTTAAGGATATCTCGATATCGAATGAATGTGATACCCCTCATGTTATAGCTAAACCGTTAGTCTACAAGGTTCATATGGCAGAGAAGGCACGATTTAGAGCTTTAGTCAGGTCCATTGACCCTCAAGCTAACATTTCAAGCCATGCTACAGGAGTAACCTTTTTTGATCGTAATAGAAGATAGTTGTATACAAAAGCCGAAAGCAGGGATATATCCTTGCTTTCGGCTTCTTTTGTGAGATCTACAGTTTATTAAGTTCTCCATGCCACTTATACTAGTGACGCGAGATACATTATTTTTTATTGGCTGCTTTCTGGATCAGCTCTATAACCTGATCTATAGTACTTGCTTGATCATGTTTAGTCATAGTCTCTGTCATTTGATCTCGTCTCGAGATTAATAACTCTAGAGATTGCATAAAGGATTCATCAGTCAGATTCTCTTCCATCAGAACTTCTGCATATCCAGCTTTTCGAAATGATTCCGCATTTAATATTTGGTCTCCCCGGCTTGCTGCTCTGGATAGTGGGATTAACAGCATAGGTTTGTGAAGCGCTAAGAATTCAAAAATTGAGTTAGAGCCTGCTCTTGTCACGACAATGTCAGCAGAAGCGATGACATCTGGGAGTTCATCATGGATATATTCAAATTGTTGATACCCATCGAGATCAATGGATGGATCAATTTGGCCTTTTCCGCAGATATGTACCACTTGGTATTGAGCCAAGAGTTTAGGTAGGTTATTACGAATCGTACCGTTTATTTTTTTGGAACCTAGACTTCCTCCCATGACTAGAATGATGGGTTTATTGTTAGTGAACTGAAGTAATTCTAATCCATTAGAAGCATTACCAGATCGGAGTTCATCTCGAATAATAGCTCCAACATAAGTTGCCTTATCATTCTTGATATGGTCTAACGTCTCAGGAAAAGTTACGCAAATGTTAGTAGCTAAAGGAAGAGAGATTCGATTAGCGAGACCTGGAGTGATATCCGATTCATGAATGATAATGGGTACTTTGTTTAATTTGGCACCAATGACGACGGGAACGGATACGAATCCGCCTTTAGAGAACACGACATCAGGTTTTATTTTGCGAATTAAATTATAAGCCTCAAATACGCCCTTAACGATGCGAAAAGGATCTTTGAAATTCTCGACACTCATATAACGTCGAAGTTTGCCTGTTGAAATACCATAATAATCGACAGAATCGATATTCTTAATGAGGTCAGACTCAATACCTTTAACAGAACCTATATATGATACATCCCATCCCGATTGCACGAATCTTGGAATGAGAGCAACATTAACTGTGACATGACCTGCTGATCCGCCACCTGTAAATAAAATACGTTTGGACATTTGTTAAACCTCACATTATTCTGGTCACTTACGTGCTCCAGTTATTCTAACTTGACGTTTGTAACGAACGATATCTCGATATCTTCTATAGAAGATAAACTATCTTTTATAAGGGAATCACTTGAACCATGGCTTGTTTACCGCTGAGCTGTATCCCGGTTTGTTTACTTCCAACATCCACAAGATCCTTCAGTAATTGCTCTAGCAATTCCTTCGCTTTAGGGCCTTCTTTTCCTTGAATGCGTACCACGAGTAAGACGGCTTTGCCCGATTTCAAAAGCTTATGAGCCTGATTCTTCTTCGTATCGTAATCATGGTCTTCGATTTGAGGAGTTAGTCGAATTTCTTTCACCTTGGTGTTCTGTTCTTGTTTGCCACTCTTTGGTCTGGATTGCTGAACTTCTTGTTTAGCAGCACCAGCCTTCATTAGTTTACAGGGTGGAGGGCTACTTAAGAGAGAGGTACAGATCAGATCAACTTTTAGTTGCTTGGCCATAGATAGAGCTTCAGTAGTTGAGACGACACCCAAGTCTTCACCGTGAACGCCAGTTAGCTGAACCTCGGAGGCTTTAATTTTTTCATTTTTGATCATGTTATATACACCTAGACTTTCGCTTGGGATAATGACCCCATGTTAGCGTGTAGGAGGAGAAATATCAACCTTCCACTGTGGAAAATACGGCTTAGATCATAAATTTATCCTATCGTCCTATCCCATAAGGAAAAGTCCGAGGGAATATCCTTCTCATGCTAGAGAAAAGGAAAGTCTCACGGACACGGACAGTATTCCTAATTGATCTTTGACTCGAGACGTCGAGCGATAATAGAAAGGGTGTAATTGACAATGAAGTACAGGGTAGCTGCGAGTATAAGGGCTGGAATGACATAGTTGAAGTTTTGTCCTCCAAGAATTTGAACATTGTGCATGATCTCAGGGAGGGAAATAATGATTGCAAGTGACGTATCCTTGAGCAAGGAGATGAATTGGCTAACCATAGGTGGTGACATACGGCGTAACCCTTGAGGGAGTACAATGTGCCAGAAGGTCTGCATATAACTGAGTCCTGACGATCGTGCAGCTTCAATCTGTCCTTTATCTATTGAATTCAATCCACTTCTAACAATCTCCGAGATCATGGCTCCTTCAAATAACGTTAACCCCACAACGGTCGACCAGAAAGGGGACATGTTAATCCCTATTTGAGGAAGTACAATCTTCATAAAGAAAATAATGAGTAGTAAAGGTAGATTACGTATGATATCAACGACTATGGCAGTAAGGCGTGCTACCACTGGGAAACGGGTATATCTCACAGTTCCCAATAGAGTCCCTAATAAGAAACTTAAAATAATTGAAATAAAGGCAACTTCCAAGGTGATCAGGAAACCCTTTAGAATAAATGATAGATTTGGAATGGAGTACGCGCCTATAAAATCCATACATTACTCGCTCCCTTTCCGATGGAATAGGCATCATTTGTTGTCAGCAATGTTAAAACGTTTCTCCATATAAAGAACAGCGAAGCTGAGTGGGACCGTGAGCACTAAGTAAAAGAGTGCAACAAATGTATACACCGTTAAGGGTAAGAATGTATCCGAATTGATGAGATCCGCATAATACATGAGATCCATCCCTGCTACGACTGCTAGAATAGACGAATTTTTCACCAAATTAATGAACTGATTACCGATGGCAGGGAGAACAACTTTAATTGCTTGAGGCAGTGTGATATGGATCATCGTTTGAATATAAGATAGACCGGTGGCTCTCGCTGCTTCTGTCTGACCTGTGGGGACAGCTTGGATTCCTGCGCGTATAGCCTCTGCTATGAATGATGCCGTATATACTGTCAATCCCAATGTGCCGGATACGAATCCATCTAATTCAATTCCGAGGGAAGGTAATCCTAGATAGAAAAAGAATACAACGATCAAAAGTGGGATATTTCGTATGACTTCAACATAAGCCGTACCCAACCAATTCAGAGGTTTAACAGGAGCAATTCGGAATATAGCAATGATCGCTCCTAGAATGAAGCTTCCAATGAGAGCAAAGATGCTAATCTGAATGGTATTGATGAATCCTTCGATATAACGATCCCAATGGTCGAATACCAGCATGACATCGAAATTCCCCATGGCTGCTCTTTAGATCCTCCTTTTCCTCCTGTATATGAAAAAGAGGAGAGGCGCGGATAGCCCACTCCTCCAGTCTGTTCAGCTATTCAGGTTTAACACCCATCCATTGCTCATAGAGCTTATCGTAATTGCCGCTATCTTTCATTTCTTTCAGTAACTCGTTCACGGTAGATACAAACGCGGTATCTCCTTTACGTATAGCTATCCCGTACGGCTCATCTGTAAAAGTACCACCGACAAGTACGTAATCAGGGTCTTGTTTCTGCATCCCAAGCAGAATGGCATTGTCTGTTGTAAGAGCATCACCCTTACCTGCTTTAAGAGCCGTAAAGGCATCCTGGTAATTTTCAAATTCAAGCACTTCTGCATCAGGTGCCTTCTCGCGAATGTTAGTGGCAGAGGTGGAACCCTTCACCGCAAGCACTTTGATTCCCTTTGTCAGGCCATCTAAGCCTTGAATGGCACTTCCTTTTTTAACTAGAAGAGACTGGCCCGCTTTAAAATAGACATCACTGAAATCAACCTGTTCTTTACGTTCCTCTGTGACGGTCATTGTGGCAATGATCAGGTCAATCTCTCCATTCTGGAGTAAGGGAATACGAGTCTTGGACGTGACCTCTTTCAGCTCAACTTTCGTCTCATCACCTAATACCTTTTTGGCCAAAGCTTTGGCTATATCGATATCGAAGCCTTCAACATTCCCTGTTGCAGGGTCCTTAAGACCGAATAGTTTCGTATCATATTTAACACCTACTATGACCTTTCCACGATCCTTAATGGCTTCTAATGTAGTATCTTTCTTGTCACTACAACCTGCCAATACGACGGTAACCGCCACCACCATGAGAATAAGAAGTAAATGAGACCTCTTTAGTTTGTTCATTGTTTTCATGTTCCCCTTTCATTTCTATAGAATATTAATGATTGATCAGACGACTTAGAAAAGTACGCGCGCGTTCTTCACGTGGGTTAGAGAAGAACTCTGATGATGTTGCAATCTCTAGAATCTGACCTTCATCCATGAATACAACGACATCTGCAACTTCGCGTGCGAATCCCATTTCATGTGTAACAATAACCATGGTCATGCCCTTATGAGCTAGAGAACGCATGACATCGAGTACTTCACCAATCATTTCAGGGTCGAGAGCGGAGGTAGGTTCATCAAATAACATGATCTTAGGATTCATCGCGAGTCCGCGAGCAATAGCCACACGTTGTTGTTGTCCGCCAGAGAGTTGGGAGGGAAAGCTGTCTGCCTTATCTTCGATACCAACTCGAGTTAGATAGGACATGGCTGTTTTCTTAGCATCTTCTTTAGTAAGCCGTTGAACTTTCATAGGAGCGAGAATAATATTATCGATTACTCTCTTATGGGGATAAAGATTGAAATGTTGAAACACGATACCGATATCACGACGGAAATAATTAATATCAATTTTCTTGTCGTGTAGAGGAACCTCATTGACGACCAATTCACCATCTGATATCGTCTCAAGTCGATTAATACATCGAAGTAGGGTGCTTTTTCCTGAACCGGATGGACCGATGATGACCACAACTTCGCCTTCTTTGATCTGGAGGTCAATGTTCTTAAGTACGTGAAAAGGCCCGAAGTACTTATTTACCTTTTTGAATTCAATCAGTGTTAAGCCCCCTCGCCAATTAGAATTGAAATAAAAGTAGGATAAGCGTGTATTTTCATATTATATGAGGAAGGAAATAATACCATGCCACATTGTTATAAATCAGAATAAAGTGGGTATAATATATAGAGTGAGAGTGAATGCCTCGTTAGTCGCATGCCATTTTTATGCAATATCGAAAAAAAATACCTTGAATTTAGCAAATGCTTTTAGCACAGCCTTGCGTTTAGTATATCCGTGTGGTACACTTATCTCAGTTAGAAAATATTGATGACTTTCACTTATTGAAAAGTTGATTCAACCATAGGTCATTGGAACACTTTTCAATGTGTGAAACTTTTTTATATGTAAGTGTAAAAAAAGATCAGCATTAAATTATATTTTTTGGAGGAATTACAAATGCAAACAGGTACAGTAAAATGGTTTAACGCAGACAAAGGTTTCGGTTTCATCGAAGTTGAAGGTGGAAGCGACGTTTTCGTTCACTTCTCCGCTATCACTGGCGACGGATTCAAAACTTTGGACGAAGGCCAACGCGTACAGTTCAACGTAGTTGAAGGAAACCGTGGACCACAAGCAGAAAACGTAGTAAAACTTTAATTAACACAAGACTGCCCTTAACGTCTGTTAAGGGCAGTTTTTTCTATACTATAAGTTTAGAACGTAAAGGTATGATCTATCTTGCGGATGCCGCTTTTCTAGGTTGGGTATCCGTCTATACTTGTTGGTTTTTAAAGTCTTTTAAGGAGGTTGAGTATGAACTATCGCAAAAAATCGTTAGAGGAAATTCCAGAGGAAAATACTTCGATTTGGTCCTGTACGGATGAGGGCTGTAAGGGATGGATGCGTGATAACTTCGCGTTTGAACATGAACCGACTTGTCGGTTATGCAATGCCCCTATGGTTCGTGCTACCAAGATGCTTCCTATACTTAACAATTCCAATGGTGACTTGAAGGCAATCAAGAAGGGCGTTCAAATTGACTAAGTAATACGTCTAGGGAGACTTCATTAGTGAATGTGACCCTTCTGATATGTAAAGAAAGAGACCGTAATCTTTAAGATTACGGTCTCTTTCTTTTGCGTAATAAGGATGAACTAGAGTTTTCTTCGATTATTTAGGGCTATGATGAGTGCAATTATAGAAAGGATTAAAGCTACAATAGATATGATCATAGTGACAATATTTAAGGTTGGGGAAGTTTCGCTTGATTCGGAATGACCCGATGTATTAGTTGGCTGATTCTCTACAGATGGTGTACCTGTTGAAGTGTCATGATCCCCATGTGCTTCATTATTCACAGCTCCACCTTCAGAGGGTAATGGTGCGGGTGCAGTGGTAATCTGGGTAATAGAATGAGGGGTTGCGGAGTCCTCGGCTCCCGTCCATTCTACAATGCTTCCATCATTATAGTATTGGTAAGCGTCCCAAGCTAAAGATGCATCTTCTTTGGGATTCTGGACTACGAAGTTAAATATTTGGAATTCTCCAGCAGAGATTCCTTCCCCTACAGCCGTCCACGTAATAGAGCTGACTTTACCTGAACTATCTTTCTCTGTACTGACCTGCCAATCAGGTACAGGTTGATATTGCTTGAAGTCTACAACATCCGGGATTTTTAAAGAAACTTTCGTGGTGGGAATGTCTTTTTCAACCGGTACTTTAATCGTATATGTCTCCCAAGCTCCCGGAGTAGATGTGGATGGATTGACGGATACATGAGCACTTGCGATGCCGGAGAAGAGTAATAAGCTTGTAGCGGCTGACATGAATAGGATGGTTAATTTGGACTTTTTAAACAAAGTAATACCTCTTTTCAATGGTGATTTGTATTTTCTTTTGCTAAGCGATGGTTACTTGGTTCCCACCCTGATCTTAAATTCCGTATCCCAACTATCAAGTGTAGAAGTTAAGATATGGACTTGAACATTCCACTGTCCAGCCATGCTGATGAGATCTTCGGCTATAAAGTTGGAATCTGCTTGATGTGGAATAAGGATTTCGTATGGGTTCATGTCCATATCTAAGTTAATTAGAGTAAGTTTAATTTGGTCAATATTAGTGATGTCATAGCCACTAGGATCTTGTACATGGATTTCAAATTGATTATTACCGATTACATTTGGGCTAATTTGTAGTGAAATGGTGTTCCCGTTCTCTAAAGTTTGACTAAGGTCAACGGGACCTGGCGATGACATGGCTGTTGGTATATTGGTAAGGATTGCAGCAAGGACAAGGGTAACCACACCGATACTTAATTCAATCCATACACTCTTACCCAGTAGTTTGTTGCGTCTTCCGCGTAAGGTGTTGTTGGCAGCGAAACCTAGCATGATGAGTACAAGACCACATTTAGTCAGTAGTATTTGCCCATATAACGTATTAAATAAGGAATACATTGTGGGTACATACTTCAGACTGGCATACGTCCCACTAAGTATAAGAATGGCCACAAGGCCGGTTCCCCAGATGGAGAACGTACGAATGACACCAAAGATAGTCCTCTTTCGATCCTCTGGTTC
This sequence comes from Paenibacillus sp. Y301, assembly GCF_059445505.1. Taxonomy (NCBI): domain Bacteria; kingdom Bacillati; phylum Bacillota; class Bacilli; order Caryophanales; family Paenibacillaceae; genus Paenibacillus; species Paenibacillus sp. Y301. The sequence goes on from NZ_JCAIUL010000004.1 coordinate 126,803, forward strand.
AGAAGGGAGTGAGGCTTCACCTGGAAGAATAGCAGCTATTACAAGTAATGAACCGATCCAGATACATATAGCAGTTAGGTGAAGAAAGTTCATCGTTATAGATAATACTTCGGATTCAGAAGCAGCTGCATGACCAATGAATGACTTCGTTAAGAGAATGCCAAGACCTAGGATTAATGAGATATAGTAATAGATATTTCCAGCATAGCTCTGTTTCTTTGAAGTACGATTAGCTATATACAAGAAGCCACCTAGTACAATCACTATAATGAACTGAATTAACCATATCGTACCGAAGTTTGTATTCATCAATGGAAAGAACCATGGTGTTGACCCTAACTTAGTCCAAGGTAAACGTGCATCAATGGTAGCCTGTAATGGTAGGCTTAGGATAATGCTTGTAGCTATACCACCGTAAGATATCCAACATAACGTACGACTACGTGGTGACAAGGGGGATATCCCCTTTTTGCTCGAATCTGGGCGATACATAAAGAGGTAGAAACAGAGAATACCGATAAACAAAGACATGCTTAAGTACAGTAACCATCGGGTAACAATCAGATCTAGTCCAGGTAATCTATCTGAAGAACTAGCAGGCGGTGCGTTAATGGAGCTGCTGGACTGTCCAATTTGAAAAGAAAAACTTCCATCAATCGGATGGCCATCTCCTGAAATGATGTACCATGAAATAGTGTAGAGCCCATCGGGTAGATTAGGTCTGACGCTACCTTCAAGTGTCTTCGGTTGTTGATCAGGTATATAGCTGTCATCTAGATCCACTCGTTCTCCTGAAGCATTCATGACCTGAATTGAATGGAAAGCAGGCTGAATGGTCTCATTGAACTGAAGGGTAATCTTTGTTGGAGATTGTGTAAGGATATCGTTCGCAGAGGGCATAGACTGCTGAAGATATGCATGTGCATAACTAAATGAAGGAAATAACATACATACCAATGTTAATGCCAAACCAAGTCCCCATACTCTTTTATAAAAGTGCACTGTTTTCACCTACTCGCTTGATGTATAGATCTATTCTATCGTGCTGTTCATGGAATTGTAATGACTCTAATGGGCTATACAGGTGAAATAAGTTGTTGTAGGTCCCTGTAATGAATGTTATTATAGGCGGCGAACGTCTAAGCTGTGGTTAGAGAAATTCGTTCAATTGACATTTAGGAGTAGAGATATTTGACATCTTTAAGATCGAAGGACACCTATTCTCTGTACAACTTAGCATGGCCAATTATGCTGGAAATGTCTCTGCAATTTATGATTGGGACTGTCGATACAATCATGGTTAGTAAGATATCAGATGAGGCAGTGGCGGCTGTGGGGATATGTAATCAATTTTTTGCGGCTTTGTTTGTATTATTTACGATGATTAGCGGTGGGGCGGGGATATTAGTAGCTCAGAAACTTGGAGCAGGTAATGAACTAGAAGCACGTAAAGCGGCATCTCTAGCGTTCTCCTTTAATGTAGTTATTGGGGTTGGAGTCAGCATCGGACTTCACTTCTATACGGACGCCATACTCACTTTAATGCATGTGCCGATGGAGATCCGTCCTTTGGCTCAACAGTATCTTCAGATTGTGGGTAGTGGTGCAATAATGATGGCGCTTCTTCAGGCGTGTAGTACGATTATCAGGAATACGGGGAATACAAAAGCTACGATGATGATTGCTATAGGCATGAACTTCATTCATATTTTGTTTAATTACATATTTATTTTTGGGAAGCTTGGTTTCCCGGAAATGGGAATGGTAGGAGTAAGTATCTCAACCGTTCTAAGCAGATCGATTGCTACAGCAGTGCTATTCGTAATTCTGCTTAATAGCTTTAGTTCAAGACTGACCTTTGGAGAGTTTGTGAGATGGAATAAGAAAATCGTTAAGGAAATCGCAAAGATTGGTATTCCGCTTTCGCTAAGTGGTGGATCCTATTCGATTACGCAGTTAGTGATCGCATCACTTATTGGGACTATGGGTGCCGTAGAATTAGCAACGCGTTCCTATATGACGACCGTGGAATCCTTTGCCTTTCTACTTGGGATGTCGGTTGCGATGGCAGTGCAGATTCGTACAGCACATTTATATGGATCTGGGAAACGCATGGATGCATACTCAGGTGCATGGAAGGCTCTGAAGTGGGGGGTTATCCTTGTAGAAGTAAACACAATTATTCTCGTTATATTTGGTAAATATATATTGAATTGGTTTACAAGCGATGAATCAATTATAGCTATGGGAGTCTTCCTATTGCTCGTAAATATCGTTCTTCAACCCGGTAAAATGATTAATATGACAATGGGTAATGCTCTGAATGCGATTGGACAGACGAAGTATGTTATGACGACTAGTATTATTTCGATGTGGATCGTGTCGGTAGGATTAGCGTACCTATTAGGAATTGTGCTGGATATGGGACTGTTTGGTGTGTATATTGCCATGATTGTAGATGAATATCTGCGTGGAGTTCTTGTTTCCTTAAGATGGCGAAAATGGAGGGGACATATGAAGGATGTCCAATTGCAAAGTGCAGATGGCGTAGTTATGTAAGGAAGATGGAGCATGAGGGAGGATATCTATGACTCAGTTTGGTCAGGGACTCTCTTCCTTGCTGACCCTGGTTTTCAAGTAATGAATCATTTTCAGTAAGTTTTCACTATCCTTCAATGTTCTTTATAATAAAGGGAGAACTTTTAACTGCAAGTTCAAAAACAAGTCTGGAGTGATTTAGTTAATGAACCATGCTATGTTGGAACGTCGAAGCGAAATATTGAAGAAGAATATTCACCAATTGCTCATTCGGGATAACCAGTTCGGTATTAGTAATCAGCAAAATATGTTAATGCAACATATGATTAAAGAGCTTCACCAAACTTCTCATGAGATGAATTCAGAAAAAGCTTGAGATAACAACTGATTACACATTACAATAATAATAACCCGTTGCTCGGAGCTATCCGTACAACGGGTTATTTATTATTTATGAGAGTGAAATCGTTCTTACTTTCAATGTAACCGATGAATAGCTCCGTCAGAACAGGATCGAATTGAGAACCAGCACACATACGAAGTTCTGAGATAGCTTCTGGTATGGTCTTCGTTCTTTGGTATGGTCTTTCGGATGTCATCGCATCAAAGGAATCTATAATGGTTAACATACGGCATAACCAAGGAATCTCCTCATTTTTAAACCCGTGGGGGTAACCTTTACCATCGTAATGCTCATGGTGAAGGTCTGCAAATGGGGCTAAATCTTTGAATTTCTCTTGGCTTAATATGATTTCTTTCCCCCAAGTGACATGGCTTTTAATTTGGTTCCATTCATTTGAAGTGAGTTTCTCCGCTCTGTGAAGCAATTCGCGAGGAATTTCTATTTTGCCAATATCATGAATGAGGGCACCTAATACAAATTTTCTATAAAGGGTGGAATCAAGCTGTAGAATGTCACTCATATCGATGGCATATTGGAACACACGCTTAGAATGAGTATACGTTGTAATATCTTTGTACATAAAAAGACTCAGCTGCTGTTCGATATCTCGTACATCTTGAGAAATATCGATTTCAGGTTTCATTTTCGGTATATTACCATGGATGTGGACGCTGTTCTTACCTTGATTCTTTGCATAGACTAGAGCTTGTACAGCTCGATCAACGAGATCAGATTTATGATGTATATCCATGTGGACAGAGGCGATACCCGCAGAGAAAGAGAGACAATGATGAGGGAGTAACTCAACACCTTCGATATAAATATCGTTTAACTTTTTACGAAGACTGTTGATAAAGAGGAAGGCTCGATGTGAATCATAACCTGGCAAAAGAATGGTGAATTCCTCACCTCCATAACGAGAAGCTATAGCGGAGACGGCGTTACATTCTTTTTTCAGATATTGTCCAACAAAAGCGAGTAACTTATCGCCAATAAGATGCCCGTAATGATTGTTATATATTTTGAAATCATCGATGTCGATCATGGCGATGGAAAGGATTGTATCATTCTTGATGGAATGGGCTAGTTCCTTCTCGAGACTGTCCTCAAAAAAGCTATGGTTATAAAGCCCTGTGCGTTGATCTTGATGGGTTCGTTCCTCTGTTTGAAGATAGAGATTGAACATTTGAATATATGAACGTGAGAGGAGTATACTTAGACCAGTAAATAATAATAGTCCTATAATGCCGTTATGGACAACCAGTACGGTAAGGACGACAGATAGAATCATCGTGCAAGCATATACTTTTAACGATTCTTTAAACAGACTCTTGAGGGTGATCCGAAGATGGATTCCGCGTTGCAGATAATAGTACATACCAATACTCAAAGTGTTTACCGTGAAGTAGATCGTTAGTGAGAGTGCATAAGCAAATAAATGTCGGTTCTCAAAAGCTCCAGTGGTCCCGCCTGCCCAGTAATATACGGACGAAGAACAGATGAGCGTAATAGCGTATATCGAGAAATTAATTAGATGTTTCTTAAGCGTTAATTCTCGTTCGCAGATTGCAAAGAATAATGTATTAACAAGTAACACGGATAAAGCAAATGAAATGTCATACATAAATACACATGCCAAATATACTGCTGAATCCATGGACTGTTTGCTTCCTGTGGGTGGTAATTGAAAAGTGAAGAAATCAAGAACAAAGGTTGTACCCACCATAGATAGTAATAAGACCCAAGTAGATATGGAGTGCTGGAAAGGTGTTGGTCTGTAGGTTGTAATGAATAGATAAATGCTAGCGAGGAATAGTAAACAGGTAAAGATCTGACTCCATGTCATACCTTTAATCCATAAGCGAGGGGTAAACATGGTTAACCTTCTTCCTAATTAAGGTGTCATAATCTTGCAAATGAAATATGACCATAATATATAAATTCGGCAATTAATTGGTAATTCCTGCTATCATAAATGATATTTATGAAAATAATCATCATGGAAGAAAAAAGTGATCGGGCAATCTTATTATACCTATTGAATACCCAAGGGGGGTATGGTATTGTTAAGGGGTAGAAGAAATACAGAGATTTTCGAAAGAAGTAGGAGGAAAGCCTATGGAAGATCACAAGTCAGACCGCCTTATAGAAGGACTGAAAACTTCTGAGGCAGGACCTGATGTATGTCATACGGATTCAAATACACGAAAAAGTCATCACTCTGAACAGACAAAGAGTAAGTTGGTCGCGCGATTGAATCGTATTGAAGGTCAGATCCGAGGCGTTAAAGGGATGATCGAGAAAGATATATATTGCGACGACGTGTTAAATCAGATCGCAGCAATTCAGTCAGCTATGAATGGTGTAGGGAAATTGTTGTTAGAAGGACATATGAGAAGTTGTGTAGTGGAACGCATTGAAGCAGGAGATCATGAAGTTATTGATGAATTATTAGTTACCGTGAACAAATTAATGAGATAAAGTCAAAATAAGCTTAACCAATAGGAGGAATATAACATGCAACATGTAACATTAAACGTAGAAGGTATGTCTTGTAATCATTGTTTGAACGCTGTCGAAGGTGCAGTTAAGAGTGTAGGAGCAACAGGCAAGGTAGATCTGCCAACAAAGAAGGTTACCGTTGATTTCGATGAGAACAAGGTTAGTCTAGAAGCAATTAAACAAGCTATTGTTGATCAAGGTTACGACATCGTATAAAAGGATTTCATATTTTTAAATAACGGAATGAAAAGCTATGGTTCACAAGAGCTTCTGTCAGAACGTTAAATGAGGAGCGGGGCAGGGGATAGGTCATTTCCACGCCTCGCATTTTTTTGAAGTAATCGATACCCTACCTGGGTATAGAAAATGATGAATAAACGAAAGGGAGGTGACCATGTTGTCATCTAATACCTCTGGAGAACAGCAAACAACGTTACAGATTACCGGTATGACGTGCTCTGCATGTGCTACACGGATTGAAAAGGGACTATCACGGTTGGAAGGTGTAACCAAGGCCAATGTTAATCTTGCCTTGGAGCAGGCATCTGTTACCTATGACCCAATGCAGATGAATGTGGATACAATTGAACAAAAGATTACATCTCTTGGTTACGGGACAGTGAAACAATCCATGGACTTTGAGATTACAGGAATGACATGTGCCGCTTGTTCTACACGCATTGAAAAAGGGTTAAATAGGTTAGAGGGAATTTCTCATGCAAATGTAAATCTTGCTCTGGAGACAGCTCATGTGGAATATTCTCCAATGCACACGAATGTAAAGGAGATTATTCGAAAAGTAGAGCAACTTGGCTATAAAGCTATACCGAAGCAGGAAGCACAAGATACAGCTGATCTTCGAAAACGAGAAATTGATCGAAAAAAATGGATGTGGGTGATCTCCGCTATTCTTTCTCTGCCCCTTCTATGGGCGATGGTAGGACACTTCTCCTTTACCTCGTGGATTCCTGTTCCAGTTTTGTTTATGAACCCATGGTTTCAACTGATCTTAGCGACGCCAGTACAGTTTATTATTGGGGGACAATTCTACGTTGGAGCCTATAAAGCATTGCGTAATGGTAGCGCCAATATGGATGTGCTGGTCGCGTTAGGAACATCAGCAGCGTATTTTTACAGTGTATATCTCACGATTCAGTCTCTGGGTATGGGTAATATGGAACATACGGTTGAGATGTACTACGAGACAAGTAGCGTATTGATCACATTAATCCTTGTGGGTAAATGGTTTGAGGCTCTGGCAAAAGGGCGTTCGTCAGAAGCTATCAAAAGTTTAATGGGACTACAAGCCAAAACTGCACTTGTCGTGCGTAATGGAGAAGAAGTTAGTATCCCGATGGAAGAGGTCATCGTTGGGGAGATCATTATTGTCAAACCAGGGGAGAAGATCCCTGTGGACGGCCGAGTTCTTGAAGGAATATCTTCTGTAGATGAGTCCATGTTGACAGGGGAGAGTATTCCCATTGAGAAACATGAGGGCGATAAGGTTATTGGGGCAACTCTGAACAAGAATGGTGTTCTTCGTATCGAAGCGACGAAGATTGGTAAAGATACAACATTAGCACAGATTATACAAGTGGTAGAAGCTGCACAAGGATCCAAAGCACCCATTCAACGAATTGCAGATGTGATCTCAGGGATCTTTGTTCCTGTCGTAGTAGGGATTGCTCTCATCACATTCTTAGTATGGTATTTTGGAATAGAACAGGGGCAATTTGCTAGTGCATTGGAAAAAGCTATTGCTGTACTCGTTATTGCGTGTCCTTGTGCACTTGGTCTTGCGACACCTACGTCTATTATGGCAGGGTCAGGTCGTGCCGCTGAATTCGGAATTCTGTTCAAAGGCGGAGAACATTTAGAATCGGCACAGCGAATAGGTGTTGTAGTCTTAGATAAGACAGGTACAGTGACGAACGGTAAGCCAGTATTGACCGATGTTCTTCCGATTGCGCCAATGACGGAAAGTTCATTGTTGCGAATGACAGCTGCTGTTGAGAAGCACTCCGAGCATCCACTAGCAGATGCTATTGTGAGTGAGGCGATTGATCGAAGTAAGGGATTACCCCTTCCTGTTGCGAAACAGTTCGAGAATATACCAGGTTATGGTGTAACAGCTTGGGTAGATGGTAGAAAAATGCTGGTGGGTACACGAAAGCTGATGTCTGAGAATGGACTTGATATTGGTACAGCCCATGAGGACATGAATCAACTTGAGGAATCCGGTAAAACGGCTATGCTTGTTGCTGTTGATGGAAAATATGCAGGAATTGTGGCTGTTGCAGATACCATTAAGGAAACATCTAAAGAAGCCGTTAATCGTTTGATAAATATGGGCATTGACGTCGTTATGATTACAGGAGATAACGAACGCACAGCTAAAGCGATTGCTAAGCAGGCGGGGATCACTACAGTGTTAGCTGAAGTTCTTCCTGAAGGTAAAGCGGAAGAAGTGAAGAAGTTACAGCAATCTGGAAAAGTCATTGCTATGGTAGGTGATGGCATTAATGATGCACCTGCTTTAGCCACTGCAGATATCGGTATGGCGGTTGGAACTGGAACAGATGTTGCTATGGAAGCAGCCGACGTTACTTTGATGAGAGGCGATCTGAACGCTGTTGCGGACGCTGTTATGATGAGTCGAAGAACGATGAGTAACATCAAACAGAATCTATTCTGGGCGCTAGCATACAACGCTATAGGTATTCCAATAGCTGCTTCAGGTTTCTTAGCTCCTTGGGTTGCCGGGGCAGCGATGGCTTTCAGTTCTGTTTCCGTTGTGCTAAACGCCTTACGTCTACAACGGGTGAAGCTATGAGTTTCTTCGAATACTAATCAAAAAATCTAACGAGATATCCAAAAAGATTAGGAGTGGTAGTGCTATGAACAATACAACAAACGAAACCATTTCACTATTAATGAATCATCGATCTGTCCGCTCTTTTAAAGATACACAAGTTAGCGATGATCAGCTTGCTTCAATTATAGCTGCGGGACAAATGGCTTCAACCTCTAGTAATGTGCAAGCTTACAGTGTTATAGCTATAACGGAACCAGAACTCAGAGGAAAGTTAGCTGTACTCGCCGGAAATCAGGCTTACGTAGAACAATGCTCCGTTTTCCTAGTCTGGTGTGCGGATTTATACCGTCTGCAGCAAGTAACTACACCCCATTTGGGGGATCAGCCTTCCTATGAGGATACGATGGAGAACTTCATCGTTGCGACAACAGATGTAGCTCTAGCAGCTCAGAATACAGCGATAGCTGCGGAATCGTTAGGTCTTGGCATTGTATATATTGGTGGCATTCGCAATCGTATTGCAGAGGTCTCCGAACTCCTTGAGTTACCGGAATTAGTCTATCCCGTATTCGGTATGTGTGTTGGATACCCCGATCAGGAGAACGGTCTAAGACCTCGATTACCAATGGAAGCAGTACTCCACAAGAATAGTTACAATAAGGAACAGAGCGTAGAACAAGCTGGAAAGTACGACGTTACGACGAAACAATATATGCTGGAACGAACAGAGGGAAAGAAAGATAACCCATGGTCAGAGATCATGGCTACTCGCTTATCCCAACCTACTCGTCTTCACATGAAGGAGTTTCTAGATCGCAAAGGATTTATGAAAAAGTAATTCATAAAGGTTCATTTAATTCCATAGAATCTTTGAGTATTGTCGTAGATCAATTCACGAGCTTCCTCTACACTCATATGGTGTATTCTACTCCATTCTTCTATCACATCTGAGATCATGCGGGGATGGGTCATCTGTCCAGTAAAGGGTCCTTCAAAAGGCCATGGACCATCCGTCTCCACCATGATCTGATGTGTAGGATAAATACGGGCTAGCTCTTGAATCTCGGCTTCATATAGAAGATCAGGTGTGAAAGAGATATAATATCCATTACGGGCCATTCTTTCAATGGTATCTGGAGAACCCTTAAACCAATGAAAATGTGCACGTGTTACGTGATATTGTTCAAGTAAGTTACATACGATGTTGGCGTCTTGATACACAGCATGGAGTACGATAGGCTTATTATGGATAGCTGCAAAAGAAATAAACTTCTCCAGTAGGTTAATATAAGGTGTTTGGTCAAATGAAAAATCATTCTCTTCTGCCTCAAGTTGAGAGTAATAGGGTAGTCCTACCTCACCAACAGCAACCATGTCTTGAATATGGAGCTCCATCCAGGAGAATAATTGCTGGGTCTCCTCTTCTGTCGGCAAGGGTTGTTCAGGATGATAACCGAAGGCAGGGTGAACGAGTTTGGGATACAATTGTGACAACGCTAGGTTCGTTTTACTCGATGCAAGGTTCATGGATACAGCAATGACTCCCGTTATGCCTTCGCTGGGCAAATGTTCAATGTGCAACGGTGAGTTATAAGTATCAAGATGGATATGGGCATCAATTAGTGGTATGTTTATGGAATTGTTCATAGGTGACGTTTACTCCTATTCTGGATTCGGTAGAACCTTGTACACTTTTTTAGGAAGTATTGAAATGGAGTCGGTTGGGATATATGACAAATATGATAGACCAAGCCATTGAATGGCTTTTGAATTTTACTGGATTGGAAGGTATTTCAATTCTATTTCTTACGACTTTCTTGGCGATTATTCAAGGTATTCTAGGATTCTTTCCATTTGCAACATTAATAGTACTGCACATTTCCACTTTAGGATTAACGGTTGGATTAATAGCTAGCTGGTTTGTAGCAACCGTAGCTTCCATTGTAGTGTTTACCATTTGTAGATATTTCTTTTACGAATGGTTCAATCGAAGATGGGGTAAAAAATTAGAACGTTATGAGAAATGGCAACATGGCATGGACAAATACGGCGCATGGTCGATTATATTTCTACGAACCTTACCCATTATGCCTAATAATCTAATCTCCTTTATGTCTGCTTTATCTCCAATAAAGAATTCAACATATGCATGGGCATCGATTATAGGTACACTATCACACATTTGGTTGTTTGGTATTATAAGTTCGTCCATCATTATGCCGGATATGAACATCAAGGGACTGACAATATCATATATCTTGTTTTGTATTGCTCTTATTGTCATGTTCGGAGCGAGTCAATATAGAGGTTATCGTAAAAGCCACGGCTAAATGGTATATCATTAGCGTCCTTATTTAGCTTGAACTTGGGTTTTGCGCTGTTCTTCTTTCATCCATTCCGATAGTTCACGTCTTAATCTTAAGAAGGTAGGATCCTCCGTTATCTCCTCTTTACGTGGTCGAGGAAAAGGCACATCAATGACCTCTAATACTGAACCAGGCCGGCTTGAGAACACATAGATCCGATTGGAGAGCAGTAATGCTTCTTCAATATTATGTGTGATTAGTAAGATAGAGCGTCGGTTTTCTTCCCAAATATCGAGTAACCAGCGTTGCATATCACTTCTTGTGAGTGTATCTAGTGCACTGAAAGGCTCGTCTAGGCACATCAATTCCTCAGGACTGAGTAGGGCGCGCAGGAAAGCAGCTCGCTGTTGCATCCCACCGGATAACATATGTGGGTAAGCTTGCTCAAATCCAGATAGACCAACTCTAGTGATCCACTCTCGAGCCTCTGCTCGAGCTTCTCTTTTGGACATTCCCTTCACTTCCTGCGCGAGAATCACATTATCCTCAATAGTCCGCCATGGAAACAGTGCCGGTTGTTGAGGCATGAAGCTTATATGACCTCTCTCACCCGTTACTTGTTGTCCATTCATCCATACTTCCCCTGCATCGGGTTGGACTAATCCACCAACAATTTGGAATAGTGTGCTTTTTCCACACCCAGAAGGTCCCACGATCGAGACAAACTCTCCTTGCTCCACCGTGAGTGAGACCCCATCCAGTACAGGTAGACTTTGGCGTCCCCTTTTAAAACTCTTATGAATATCGGTAACCTTTAATACAGGATATGTCGAGGTAACTTCATGTTGAGAGTTACGTTCTTCTTGCTGTATAAGGGATTTCAACAATAGTAACACGCCCTTTATGATGTCATAGGATTATCTTTGTTGCTGTCGATTCCACCGAACAAGCCATTTCTCAATCAGAGCAATGATGGCAAACATGATAAGACTAAGAATAACAATGATGGAAATCGCAATAAACATACGGTCCGTACGATAACTAGCTTTTTGAAGCATCATATAATAACCAATACCTTTATCCGAACCGATCCATTCAGCAATGACGGCACCCATCACGCTATAGGTAGCTGCAATCTTAATTCCTGAGAAGAGTGAGGGTAGGGCATGAGGAAGCTCTAATTTAATAAAAATTTGTCTCTTACTTGCTCCAATCATGTGCATATAGTTAAGCATCATACGGTCCGTCTGTCTGAGTCCTCCCATCATAGCAACAGCTACCGGAAAGAAACAAACAAGGGTAATGACGATGATTTTAGGCAAAAGACCGAAACCGAACCAGATCATAAGGAGTGGTGCAAGAGCTATGGTAGGTATATTTTGACTGAGAATCAGTAGGGGGTACAAGGCCGATTTAAGAAAAGGAATAAGGTGTAACACAACGGCGATCATAAGGCCTACGGAGGTTCCAATGATGAATCCGACACCTGTTAATTCTACTGTAGCCAAAGTATGTTCCCATAATCCAGATGATTGAGCTGAAGCTTCACGAGTAATATCTATCGGAGAGGGTAGAATCCACTTCTCAATCTCAAAAAGTGAAGTACATAGTTGCCATAACCCTAACAAACAGATGACCGCCACAAGGGGCGGCCAGATTTTGTTCCACCCCAATCTCATGGACGATATTTCTCCGTTAACTTATCCATGCTGATCCCGTTTGGATTGTGGGCGATTTTGATCTGAGAAATAACACTTGGACTCCCTGCTTCAACAAGAGCCTTATGCATGTTCTTTACGATGTCTAGTAACTGACTAAGCTCACCTTCCATGGTGGTCTCAAGGGAATGAACCTCGTGTTTCACACCGGATTGTTGGATAACCTCAATAGCACGATCTACATAAGGAATAGAATCCTCATTTCCAGGGGTCTTCGGAATAACTTGAATACTTAATAGTGTGTTTGCCATAATTCATAATTCACCCTTTCAATATTTAATATGGGATTAACGGTTGATATATATCACTCAGCTAAAAAATCATTAGTATATGCTTGCTTCATATCCATTTGTTTATCAAGAAGCTTATGGCTGAACATCCAATCGGCATAACCTTGCCATACTTCTTCCTTTTGTTCACCCCAACGAGGTGCGTCGTCGGTATAGCGGGGACTAAGCCACTTTTGGCTTGCTAGAACTAAACCTTTATCCAGCTCAGGAACTGATTTACTAAGGATCCCAGCAGCTTCTTCAGGGTTATCAATGGCAAGTTGGTATCCTTTGGCTGTAGCTTTAAGGAAAGCTTTTACTAGCTCAGGGTCGTCTTTGATCTGCTGCTCATTGGTCACAATAACAGGTGTGTAATAGTCTAACTCTGGAGCATAATCCTTCACATATAACATATCGAGCGGCTCTTTACGTAGTTCAGCTTCTATACCGGTCCATGCATAGAATATCCATGCGAAATCGATGTCACGCTTAACTGCCGTAAAGTAATCAGCATCACCCATATTGATACTCTTCACTTTCTTAACATCCGAATTTTCTTTCTCCATGATTGAACTCATGATGGCTTCTTCTACAGGAGAACCCCATCCGCCGTATGATTTACCTTCGAAATCCTTCGGTGATGTAATGTTCCGATCTACAGGTGCAGCGAAGCCTGAGGTATTGTGTTGGATCACTGCCGCAATAGACACGAGAGGTACATCCTGCGTTCTTGCTTGCGTTACGCTCTCTTGGTAGCTAATTCCAAAAGGAACTGCGCCTGATGCAACCATCGTATCGGCACCACCCGATCCTGGTTGGACAATATCTACGTTCAGACCCTCTTCTTCATAGTAGCCTTGATCCTTCGCAACGTAGAGCCCGGTATGATTGGTGTTAGGAGTCCAGTCCAGCACAATCTTTACATCTCTTAATTTCTTAGGTTCTGTTGATGATCCGTCATTAGGTGATTCTGTAGACTGATTACTTGCTTGTGTTGTTGGATCATTCTTGTTACCTCCGCAGCCAGCTATTACGATCAATAGTAGGCACATTAGAAGTAGTGTCAGGGGGTGTTTCTTTCTCATCTGATTTCTCTCCTCTGTTGAGCTTGGTATGTTCCAAGTCCCGTTAGTATTCAACAAAAAAGCGCCCCGTAATCGGGACGCATGTGGGCGCAAGATAGATATGATAGATCACATATCGGGTTACGTTCCTACGCTGGCATTACCCAGATCAGGTATAAGGGTCAGTGTCTTGTGGGACACACTCTCAGCCGGCCAATTCCAGCACCCCTGTACATATGAAGTTAGGGTATTTCTACAAGAATTATAATCCAATACGGTATAAGTGTCCAGTAACCTAGAGAATAAATGGATATTGTGAATTGTGTACATGGTTGCGGTTCTTATGTTTAAAAGGTGGGTACAATAAGCATATGTGAGTCTTTTTCATACAACATGAGGAAAGGGAATGATTTTCTATGGAAAGAACCTTAACTGAGCAGGAAATATCGAAAGCACTAGACCATAATAAGATTTGTTCTCTCGCAACAATAGAAGGCAATAAGCCAAAGCAGAGATATATGGTGTTATATAATGAAGGATTGAGTATTCATTTAGCTACCAACAAAAAAACACATAAAGTTGAAGAGTTGAAGGAAAACCCTTACGTTTCATTGCTTATTGGATATGAGATAGGTGGAAGTAAAGAGGTTATTGAAATAGAGGGAACTTGTACCATCTGCACGGACGAAAGTCTAAAAGAGAAAGTATGGAATGATGATTTGAAAAAGTGGTTTGATGGTCCTGAAGATCCTAATTATGTCATTCTTGATATCTTCCCTAAACATATTTATTACACGGATAAGGATGACAAACAAAGACAATGGTTTGCATAGAGGGGAGAGTCGTGTGGTCTGAGACAAGGTCTCAGGCCATTTTTTGTCGATAGCAAGAGTTCGTGATAACAAATGTATCATCTAATAACAGATTAGCGTGGTATAATTAACTCAACATTTTTCGCCAATATATGTAAGGAGGAAATTCATGAGTTGCAGCGGATGTTCTGTCATACGACCAATAGAAGACCAAGGAATTGTACGTATCAAGCCCCTTAATAACTCACTGACACATATGCTACTACAACAAGGAATAGGTGCCGAAGTGATCGCTGATTGTACAGTTGTTCCTTACAACCAGAAAGAAGAGATATTCGACCTGTTGCATGTCTTGAAGACGCTTCCTCAAGAAGAGCGTACGCATATAAAAATCTTCATCACAGGACTGGGAATACATACGGAAGACAAGCATAGCTGGATTCCATTAGTTCAGTTGGAAGCAAGATTAGAGAATCAAAGCGTTGTAGATATGATTAGTCATGATAAATTTGCAAGCCATATGCAACCTATTGTAGATACAAATGAACAGATTATAGGTTTTGAGTTCTTGTTACGATCGGCACCAGGGTATCAATCATTCCAGCCTTATCAGTTATTTGAGGTAGCAAGACAAACGGGGTTACATTCCTTTCTTGATCGCGTAGCACGAATTACCGCTATTGAGACGAGTGCACAGTGGGTCCCTAATGGACTTAAGAGATTTATTAACTTTCTGCCGTCATCTATATACAACCCTAAACATTGTCTTAGTCATACATTTCAGGCGATTGATCGTTTGAATTTAATTCCTGGGGACTTTGTTTTTGAAGTTGTAGAGACGGAGAATATAGAACATTTACCACAGTTATTACATATATTTGATCTGTATCGAGAAAAGGGCATGTCCGTTGCATTAGATGATGTAGGATCAGGGTATTCTACAATTGAACTCATGTCGGAATTAAAGCCTGATTATGTGAAGATCGACCGTAGTTTAGTTGATCACTGTGATCAAGATCCAGTAAAACAGCGGGAAATCAATAGAATAACCGAAGCTGCATTACAGTTCAAAGGTCAAGTATTAGCAGAGGGAATAGAACGATATGAAGACTTCCAATTCTGTAAGGACGTAGGTATTAATCTGGCCCAAGGATACCTGTTTGGTAAACCTGCTGAGCGGCCACCACTTGATATGATGATATAAATTATGTTCTAGAATGATGGAATACCTATATAAGAAAGGGGCTTATCCCACAGGTCAAATGTTGACCTTCTGGGAGAGCCCCTTTGTATAAATATAAGACAATGGTGCCGTCTTTGAGAGAGGACGGCACCCGTTCTATTTGTGTGTAATTACAGACTAACTTTAATGTGACTTAATCCACCAACAGTATAATCATTGCCGTATACATTCACGTTAACAGATGCTTCAGTCTCATTACTAACGGTTACATCGTGTTCACCAACCGTAACTTTAAGACGAGAATTACGGAACATGACTTTGAAGGAGAATGAATTCCAGTGTCCAGGGTTGAATGGGTTCAAGCATAACACGCCATTCTTCACTCGAAGTCCTCCAAATCCGTGTACAACCGACATCCAAGTTCCTGCCATACTCGTTGTGTGACAGCCGTCTTCTGTATCATTGTTATAATTGTCGAGATCTAGACGAGAAGTACGTAGATACATCTCATAAGCTTTCTCTTTATATCCCAATTCACAAGCTAGAATGGAATGGACACATGGTGAAAGGGATGACTCATGTACTGTAAGTGGCTCATAAAAGTCGAAGTTACGCTTAACTGTATCTAGGTCGAACTGATCTCTTAATGTAAATATGCCTTGCAATACATCCGCTTGCTTAATGTAAGCAGAACGAAGGATACGATCCCAGGACCATTGTTGATTCAAAGGTAAGTTGGAAGGATCTAGTTCTTTCACTGGGGTTAGATCTTTATCTAAGAATCCATCTTGTTGTAAGAACACTTGACGTTCTTCATCGTAAGGATAGTACATTTTAGCAATGATATCTTTCCATTTGGATGTTTCTTCTTCCGTAAGATGTAACTTCACGATAAGTTCTTCGTATACACTTGTTTCATTCTTCTGTAGAAGATCAAGTACTTCCAAAGTGTACTTCATAGTCCATACCGCCATACTATTTGTATACCAGTTGTTATTTACGTTGTTCTCGTATTCATTAGGCCCGGTGACACCTAGCATCATATATTGATCTTTGGCAGGAACATAATTAACGCGCTCTTCCCAGAATCGTGAAATTTCTGCGAGAACTTCAAGGCCATATTGACCCAGATAAGCTGAATCCCCTGTATAATTAACATAGTTATAAATGGCATAAGCAATGGCACCGTTACGGTGAATTTCTTCAAACGTAATTTCCCATTCGTTATGACATTCTTCCCCATTCATCGTAACCATTGGATATAATGCGCCTTTGCTAAATCCAAGCTTCTTAGCATTTTCCTTCGCTTTTTCAAGGTGCTTATAACGATAGATTAAGAGGTTGCGTGCAATGGATGCATCCGCTGTACTTAAATAGAAGGGTAGGCAATAGGCCTCTGTATCCCAATAAGTACTTCCGCCGTATTTCTCTCCTGTAAACCCTTTAGGTCCGATATTAAGACGGTCATCCTCACCCGTATAGGTCTGATCAAGTTGGAAAATGTTGAAACGAATCGCCTGTTGTGCGGCTACATCGCCTTCAATGACGATATCACTTTCACGCCATTTCTCAGCCCATGCCGTAACATGTTCTTTAAGTAGCTCTTGGAAACCTAGTTCCATAGCTGATGTAAGAAGTGTACGTCCTGCCGCTAATAATTGCCCAAAACCATGATCACGTGATGTCACATTCGCAACATATTTGTACAGAACAACCTGTTCCTTTTCTTGAACATCAAGTTGGATCTGATGAGCGACATATTTATCCTCATGGATTAATTCAGGTGTTACTGTGACAGGTTCGCCATTCTTAAGCAGCGTGTAAGCCATAACAGATGTAACGTGGAAGTCTAGCTTCTTTGTCTTGATCGTTAGAGCAGCATCTTCAGGAGTAGCTTCTTTCAACACTTCTAACCAGAACTTCTCATCATAGTTGGAATCTTTATTAGATACATCGCCATCCAAGTACGGAGTCAAAGAAATGGAACCACTGAAGTTCAGTGGTGTTACTGCGTATCGAATTGCGCCGATCTCTTTCTGTGCAATGCTGATGAAGCGTAAAGCCTCAATCTTTACTTCTTTACCTTCAGGAGTCTCAGCGATAAAGCTCCGTGAAAGGGTTCCTTCTTTCATATTAAGGACACGTACGAAATCCTTAACCTTGCACACAGCTAGATCAAGTGTTTCACCGTCAATAACAACATCTATACCAATCCAGTTGGTTGAATTCAACACTTTTGCGAAGTATTCTGGGTAACCGTTCTTCCACCAGCCTACACGTGTTTTATCTGGATAATATACACCAGCCATGTAACTACCTTGAAGTGAGCTACCGCTGTATGCTTCTTCGAAATTAGCACGTTGTCCCATATATCCATTACCAATACTGAAAATACTTTCTGATATTTCATGATTATGAGGATCGAATCCTTCTTCAATAATGCTCCACGGATCTAACTTTAAATATTGCTTCACATGAATCGTCTCCTTCAGAAGTTGTGATATAAGTATGATTAATACATTTCTAGAAAAAAAGATAGAATAAGTGTTTAAACGACTATTGTGCTGACATCATACGTTGTAATTTCTCAACAGACATTTCTTTAAGTGAAGATACGACAAGTTCTGCTTGAGTCAGTGTACCAGGAGATCCAATACCAATCGAACGCATTCCTGCACGAACCGCTGCTTCTATACCAGCTTCAGCATCCTCGAATACGACACAATGTTCAGGTGCTACTTGAACAGCTTCTGCACCGAGTAAGAACACTTCGGGATCAGGTTTGGCATTGGATGTCTTGGTTCCATCAATGATGGCATCGAAATAAGGAACGATGTTAGCATTATTCAGTATAGTCATAGCATTTTTGCTAGCAGATCCTAAGGCTACTTTAATTCCGTGTTGCTTCAATTCTTTCAGAAAGGAGAGTGAGCCAGGTAAGATCTCTGATTCATCCATGGATGAAATGTAGTCGACGTACCAAGCATTCTTCTTCTCAGCGAGCGCAATCTTTGTATCATCATCGAGTTGAACGTTACCAACCTCAAGTAGAATGTCTAAGGAAGCCATACGGCTGACGCCTTTTAGTCTTTCATTGTCTTGCTCCGTAAACTCAAATCCTAGCTCATCAGCTAGACGTTTCCATGCTAAAAAGTGATATTTCGCAGTGTCAACAAGCACACCATCTAAGTCGAATAAGCAAGCTTGAATAGGGGAATTTGTAGCGTTCATTATAGGGTTCCTCCTTATTGTGCAAACGTTTGTATCATGAGTAAAAATATAATGAAGCAGTAGCTGCTTCATTTATCTCTAATATGAGGGAATATCTACTTAAAAGTCAATGCAGAAAGACCCATATGTTAGTTTTGATGGCTTTTATCCGTTACGGAGATCATAGAGGATTCCCTTACCATAAGGCGATGCGGGATAATATGTCTCTTCTGAAACTGCTTTTCTCCGTCGTGTTGAATACATTGAATTAAAGCTTGTGAAGCGGTATAGCCTAGATTATAAATACCAATATCGATGCTACTTATCGGTGGTGTTGAGAGTTCAGCAATTGATATATTATTAAAGCTGACGATACTTAGATCATCAGGAACTTTATATCCCAGTTCATGTAAACCACGTAGTACACCAAACGATACAAGATCATCCACCACAACTAAGGCTGTCGGACGCTCAGGCAAGTTCATGAAGAACGACATTGCTCGGTATCCACTTTCTTGTAAGAATTCTCCTTCAACAATCCAGTCCTTGCGCATTTCAAGACCACTTTCTTCAAGAGCTCTTTGGTAACCCTTAAGTCGATCCAATGAAACGACGTGATTCGGAGGTCCACTGACAAATCCAATTCTTCTATGTCCAAAGGAAATCAAATGCTTGGTAGCATCATATGCGGCTTGAGCATTATCATTATCGACGGATAGTAGGTCGGGATATTTCTCACTGCGCCCAATTAAGACAAAGGGGTGATTATTGGAATGTAGAAATTCGACCACAGGATCATCTTTACGCGAATAGAGTAGAATAGCACCGTCGACTCTTTTCCCGTTAATTAAACGAGATACAACATCGACTTCTTCTTGCTCACTACCTCCAGAACTAAGTACAACATCATAGCCGGAACGGTTAGCTTGTGTCACAATCCCACGTACTAACTCCATGAAAAATGAATTCAAGAATAGTTCTTCAGCAGATTTAGGAAGTATAACGCAAATGCTGTTCGTTGTCTTAGACACGAGGCTCTGAGCCATGATATTGGGGTGATATCCCATTTCCTCTAGAATGACCTTTACCTTCCGAGAAGTTTCACGGCTAATTCTTGGGTGATTTGATAGCACTCGGGATACCGTGGAGGGAGATACGCCAGCTTTTTTAGCAACATCTTTAATCGTTACAGACATAATGACCTCCCGGATGATACCGTTTGCGTAAATACCTAAATCAAACAAACGTGATATTCGTTTTTACAATTGATATCTTAATCTAATGTCTACGGCTTGTAAATAACAAACCTTTCATAATGATAGTAAGTATACCATAAATGATATAAAATTAGATCATTCGTGAGAAAAACGGAGAAATAAATAGATCTAATCTGTTTATATTCACTAAATCAATGAATATAAGGATATATAACGCTACCATCGTTTTGACTTCAAGTGTTCCTCCGTTATGATGGTACCCATAAACGACTATAAAAAGTCAATTAAGGGAGGGATAATGTGAAAGTTATAAAACCAGTAAAGGCAGATATTCGTGTGAAGCATCTAGCTCTTGGATTTATAGGAGTTTCGATGCTAAGTACATTATTGGTAGGCTGTACTTCTAAAGATAACACTCATGTGACACAAACAGAACAGAATAAACAAAATACGACCACATCTACGACAAGTTCACAGAAGAAAGCACCATCTGTTTCGAAATCAAGTCAACTAATTGATGAACAGCACTCAACCGTCTATTACGAGATTTTTGTGCGTTCTTTCTATGATTCAGACGGAGATGGTATTGGTGATATACGTGGCATAATGGAGAAATTGGATTACTTAAATGATGGAAATGAAGCGACGACAAATGATCTGGGTATAGGTGGAATCTGGCTCATGCCCATTCAACCTTCGCCAAGCTATCATGGATATGATGTAACAGATTATAGAAGCGTGAATCCTGATTATGGGACTATGGAAGATATGGAGATGTTGATCGAAGAGGCTCATAAACGTGGTATTAATATTATTATGGATTTGGTTGTTAATCATTCGAGTAATGAACATCCGTGGTTCATGGAGTCCGCTCAAGATAAGGAGAGTCCTTATCGGGATTGGTACGTATGGGCAGAAGATCACGGAAGAGATACAAGTGGGACTAGTGCCGCATCAGGTGAAAACCCTTGGTATCCAATGAAGGATACTCATTATCTAGGTACATTTTGGGAGGGAATGCCTGATCTTAATTTCGATAATGTAGCGGTGCGAACAGAAATGAAAGATATTGGGCGATTCTGGTTATCCCTAGGAATGGATGGGTTTCGGTTAGATGCAGCCAAACACATATACGAGGATTTACAATCAGATCGTAATAAGGAGACGGAAGACAAGAATATAGCATGGTGGCAGGAATTCCGAAGTGGTATGAATGAGATTAATCCAGAAGCTTATATTGTCGGGGAAGTGTGGGAGAATTCGGCTGCTTCTGTGGCTCCTTATCTGAATAAGGCATTTGACTCTACTTTTAATTTTGGTCTAGCGGAATCCATCATAGGTAGTGTTATGACGGAGAGAGACAACAATATGGCATTTACGCTAGAACGAACCTATAAGTTATTCAATGATAAATCTGAAGGGAATTATGTTGATGCCATATTCTTAACGAATCATGACCAGAATCGGGTGATGAGTCAATTAAATGGCAATGTAGATCATGCGAAGATGGCGGCTTCTATTCTTCTCACGTTACCAGGGAACCCATTCATTTATTACGGAGAAGAGATTGGAATGTTAGGTGCGAAGCCGGATGAACAGATCCGTGAACCTATGATCTGGTATGAAGGTGGAACGCAAGGAACGGGACAGACGACATGGGAAGAACCTACTCTAAATCGTGGAGAAGGGGTAGCGAATGTGGAGGAACAAATCAACAAGCAAGATTCCTTGTTCTCTCATTATCGGGAGTGGGTGAGATGGAGAACTGAAATCGTAGCGCTTCATGATGGGGATATCCAATATTATGATACGGGGATTGCACAAATTTTATCCTATGTTCGTCGTACGCAATCAGAACAAGTGTTGGTTGTACATAATTTATCCGATCAAGTGCAACATGTGGCACTTGAAGGAACGGAGTATGAATACACAAGTATTTTAAAAACAACAAATAAAAATACAAATCTCACTCCGGGTTTATTGGTAATCCACCCATATTCCTCAACAGTTTTGAAGTAAGTGGAAGTAATGGGGAGACATATTGTGAAAATGGAAGATTGAGATAGATTATATTTATAAAACGGTAAAATTTAGGCATAATCTCCATGTGCAAACGTTTTTACAAAACAAATTCTATTGTGTATGATAAACCCATGAATAAAGCGCTTACTTCGCTCCATAACTTCATATAACCAGATATTTACGCATGTAAGCGGCAATTCAACAACTATTATGAAATCGTTTGCGCAATATTCAAGCCTTTATGTCGATTTAACCGGTATACCAATTAGAGAGGGGTTAGTTTAGAAATGAAAATGAACAAAGTAATGACCTTAGTTGCGGCTTTAACGATGGTTACATCGATTACGGCATGTGGTTCCAACAACAATGCGCCACAAAATGCAGAGCCTGCTCCAAGCACCAATACGACGACTGAACCCGCGGCGACACCAGAAGTGGTGGCTGAACCAGGGCTTCAACCGGAAGATGGCGCGACCTTGATCGTATGGGAAAGTAGAGAAGAACGGGCATTCACAGATGAAATTGCGAAGCAATTTGAGGAAAAATATAATGTTACTGTCAAAGTAGAAGAAGTACCTGCTACTGATCAAGTTACCAAATTAACGCAAGATGGACCTTCAGGATTAGGCGCCGATGTGGTTATGTTCCCACATGATAACTTGGGTAGAGCAGTAGCTGCAGGGTTGCTATTACCTAATGATGAGTTCGGGGAAGACACAGTCAAGAATAACACTGAAGCATCGATTCAAGGTGTAACTGCAGATGGCACATTGTACGGATACCCAAGAGCAGCTGAAACGTATGCCCTTTTTTATAACAAGGAATTAGTAAAAGAAGCTCCTAAGTCGTTTGATGATGTTATCGCTTTTAGTAAAACATTCACAGATAAATCTAAGAACAGATACGGAATCATGTGGGAAACAGGTAATATGTATTTCAATTATCCGTTTATCGCAACGGGTGGTGGATACATCTTCGGTGATAATGGCACGAAAAAAGATGATATCGGGATTAATAATGATGGCTCTGTTGCCGGATTACAAACGTACGTGAAACTTAAAGAAGCACTGCCTATTAAGAGTGGTGATATCACACCAGACATTAAACGTAGTTTATTCAATTCGGGTGATGTAGCTATGGATATTAATGGCCCTTGGGAAATTACAGGTTACAAAGAAGCATTAGGAGATAACCTTGGTATTGCTCCAATTCCAACGATTGATGGTAAGCCTGCCATTTCATTCTCGGGGATCAAAGCATTCTATGTAAACTCCTTCACGAAATATCCAAATGCAGCTAAACTATTCGCTAACTTTGCATCTTCGAAGGATGCACAATTGATGCTAAATGAAAAGGTCGGTTCTGTTCCAACGAATTTAGAGGCATTAGAGGCAGATCAGGTTAAGAATGATCCAATGGTAGCTGGATTTGCTTTACAAGTTATTAACTCTAACCCTATGCCTATCCTTCCAGAAATGGGTAACACTTGGACACCTGTTGGTGCAGCCTTGACTGAAATCTGGGATAACAATAAAGACCCTAAAGAAATGATGGATAAAGCAGCGCAACAAATTAAAGATTTGAATAATGGTGTTACGAAATAATCTTTAAAATGTTCGAGGAGTATTGATTAGAAATCACCCGCCGCAGGTTGTGGCGGGTAATTCCTTGGTTTCCTAGGGAGAGGAGAGAGCACTGTGGACAGACATCGAAATAAAGCCACCCTACTGTCAGTTATAATCATGGGACTGGGACAAATATATAACCGCCAGTTTATTAAAGGCTTCATATTTCTGTTGATCGAAGCTTATGGGATTATTTATTTCGGTAGTAATCTGTATAGAGCGGTATGGGGTGTTGTCACATTAGGGGAAACAGTTAGAAACACTGCAGCTAAACCGGTGATTGTCGGGGATAATTCGATTATTATCTTAATTCAAAGTTTGATTATAATGCTATTTTTCGTACTATTTATCCTTCTTTATATTATGAATATCCGTGATGCACGTAAAATTGCAATGAATAGAGAACAGGGAAAAGAACCGAATAGTTTCAAACAAACGATTCGATATACGTTAGATTACAAATTCGCACAAGCATTTTTGACTTTACCTGCTATAGGTATTCTATTCTTCACGGTTCTGCCTATTATTTTCATGATTATGCTTGCCTTCACAAACTATTCTTCGCCGAACCATATTCCACCGGCTAAACTAGTCGATTGGGTTGGTTTTAATACTTTTAAAGAATTGCTAACGCTCAAGACATGGAGTCATACATTCTTTGGGGTTCTCATCTGGACGTTCATCTGGGCGATTCTTTCTACCATAACCACTTATTTTGGAGGATTGCTTGTTGCATTGCTTATTAATCAACAGGGAATTCGATTTAAGGGGTTGTGGAGAACGCTGTTAATTATTCCATACGCTATACCGCAGTTGATTTCGCTACTTGTTATGAGAAATATGTTCAATGGTCAGTTCGGACCCATTAACCAGTATCTCAAGTACTTCGGGCTAGATGGACTTCCGTGGTTAACTGATCCATTCTGGGCAAAAGTTACCGTTATTGTCGTCAATATGTGGGTTGGTATTCCAGTCTCCATGATATTGATTATGGGCGTCTTAACAACGATTCCACGTGATATGTATGAAGCTGCTGAGGTAGACGGCGCAAGTAGTTATCAGAAATTTCGAATTGTGACATTGCCGATGGTACTTTTCTCGACTGCACCTATACTTATCATGCAGTTCGCAGGTAATATTAATAACTTTAACGCTATCTTCCTGCTCACGAATGGAAATCCAGTTGTAGGTGACTACCAGTATGCAGGAGCTACGGATCTACTAGTTACCTGGCTGTACAAATTAACACTGGATCAGAATAAGTACAATATGGCTTCTGCTATAGGTATCATTATTTTCCTAATTATTGCCTCGTTCTCGATTTATAACTATCGTCGAACGAAGTCGTTTAAAGAGGAGGATATGATCCAATGAGTAAACGCAAAGTAAAGAAAAGAATTCAATTAACGCTAAGTTACATTACGCTGATTATTATGGTGATTGGTGCTATATATCCAGCCTTGTGGGTCATCATGGGATCTGTTCGGCCAGGAAAGTCACTGTATAGTAAAAATTTGATTCCGGATCAGTTCACGCTAGATCATTATCGCGAGCTATTCACATCTAAAAGTTATCTGTTCGGACAATGGTATATGAATACGTTGAAAATATCCATTGCATCGATGTTGATTGGGATTGCATTAACCCTATTGACTAGCTACGCAGTGTCACGGTTCCGTTTCCGCGGACGGCAGACCGCGCTTTCGATCGTATTGATTCTAGGGATGTTTCCTGGATTCATGAGTATGATAGCGATCTTCCTATTACTGAAAGAATTCCGTATGCTTGATACACATCTTGCACTGATCATTGTATATGCAGCAGGTGCCCCCTTATTAGGGACCTTTGTTGCTAAGGGATTCTTGGATACGATCCCACGATCCTTGGATGAGGCAGCGAAAATTGATGGAGCAAGTAACTTTAGAATCTTCACCCGTATTATCCTTCCGCTATCTAGGCCGATGATCACCTATATGGCTCTAACTCAATTTGTGGGTCCATGGGTAGACTTTATCTTTGCTAAGATGGTACTTCGCTCTAAGGAACAATGGACGGTGGCTGTTGGATTGTACGAGATGGTAAATTCGAATACAAATAGTAATTTCACGTTATTTGCAGCAGGTGCTGTATTGATTGCTGTTCCAATTACACTTCTATTCATGTTCCTTCAACGCCTTCTCGTGGAAGGCCTAACATCGGGTGCAAGTAAGGGATAGATTCATACAACGAATAACAACGAATGATCGAAAGGATTATTCGTTCTTGGTAGGCCTATCGAATAGATTGGAAGGAATGTCGGAGTCACATAGGAATGACAAAGCGGCCAAGGATGAGATCCTTAGCCGCTTTGTTGTGTGCGAAACAGTGGTCTGAAGTACAGGAATCGATGAATGCTACTCTGCGATCACCTGGAAGATCATATAACTGTAAGGGAGTAGTTCTACATTCAGGACTCCGTTCTTGATCATATATGTCTCTTCAGAGTGAACTTCCTTCAATCTAGATTCTGCTAAGGAAACCGTGATGGGTTGTTTCTTAGGATCGTTATTCATAACGATGATAAATTTATCTTGTTCGTCTTCACGAGCATATGCTAGTGTTGTACCACCTGCTTCAGAAGATAGGAACGTGAATGTACCCGTACGAAGTGCTCGGTGGTTCAGACGTAACTTAATGAGGTCTTGGTAGAACTTAAATAATTCATGATCTTGCTTAGAAGGATCCCATTCCATACACTTCCGGCACTCCGGATCATGCCCACCGGTTAGACCAATTTCATCACCATAATAAATACATGGGGTTCCCGTAAATGTGAGCATAAATACCACGGCAAGCTTCATTTTACGTTGATCGTCTTTACAGAGTGTAATTAGGCGGGCTGTGTCATGGCTATCGAGTAAGTTGAAGGCAACTTCATTCGCTTGACGTGGGTAGCGGGCTACTTGTTTGCCGATGGCATGTGAGAATCCTTCGGCATCGGTTGATCCATCTACAAAGAAATCATGCGTTGCATGGGTAAAAGGATAATTCATGACCGCATCAAATTGATCACCTTGCAGCCAATTGGAGGACTCATGCCATATTTCACCTAGAATATAGGCCTCAGGATTGGCCTTCTTAACCACTTGTCTGAACTCTCTCCAGAACTGATGATCGACTTCGTTAGCTACATCTAGTCTCCATCCATCGATGCCAACTTCTTTAATCCAATATTCAGCGACATGAAGAAGGTAGGACTTAACCTCTGGATTCTCAGTATTTAGTTTTGGCATCAACGGTTCAAAGGCAAAGGTATCATACGTTGGAATCCCATTCTCGATACGGATAGGAAATTCAGAGACGTGGAACCAATCTTTGTATTTAGATGATGCACCATTCTTCTGTACATCAACGAATGGTGCAAATGTTCTTCCGGAATGATTAAATACAGCATCCATAAGGACACGTATTCCTCGTTCATGGCAGAGCTTCACTAACTTCTTCAATAAAGTGATATCGCCGAACTGGGGGTCGATCTGTAGATAATCCTCAGTATCATATTTATGGTTAGTCGTTGCGATAAATAAAGGGGTGAAATAGAGTGCATTAATACCTAAATCGCTGAGATGATCTATGTGATCAATGACTCCTTGTAAGTCTCCTCCAAAGAAATTATCTCGTTCTGGTGCTCCACCCCATGGAAGCGTACCTGGGGGATCTATGCTAGGGTCTCCATTTCCGAATCGTTCAGGGAAAATTTGATAGAACACAGCGTCTTTGACCCAATCAGGAGTCATGAATACATCAACCATGTTGATATATGGGAACTCGAATAGTCGATTTGGATCGGCAGGTTGTTCATCCAAGAAAGTATATTCTGTCATCCATAACTTCTGCTCATCTTTGTGGAGTAAGAAGCCATATTTCAAGCGGCGGTAAGGTGGGATAACTTCGCACTCCCAGTAATCAAATAATTCATCTGATGCTAGGATAGTCATGGGAATATACGTTATCGTCTGATCCCAAGCATATTTATCACCTGTCATTGCTTCAACTGAGGTGACATCATTCCTTTTGGTGCGAATTCTAATATGTATCGTGTTCCCATCATAAGCATAACACCAGTTTTGTTTCGGGCGATGATATATAGCTTCTAATAACATCATGATCTCCTCCTGTTTACGCTACACACAAAAAAAGCACAACTCAAGACTAGGAAATAGCCGAGGTTGTACCTTTTTATATAGGGTAGCATTGCCTTTTTGTTTGCATTATTATGGTCTTTCCATTCGAATATACCATAAAATTCAAGGAGTGTACATTGTTCTTAATCGGTTAACCTAATCAGGGGAACATAACTGCATGCTATAATGACGGTATATGAATGAGAGGATCGATGGGTGCATGAGTGTACAAATTTTATACATAGAAGATGATCGAGATATTGGTAAATGGGCGAGTCAAGACTTGATGGAACGCGGATATGATGTGATATGGCTATTAAATGGAGAGGGTGCCATTGAGAAGGCAGCACTTTGTAGATTAGTTATCTTGGATGTTATGCTCCCGGGTCTCGATGGATTCACAATCGGTCAGCGACTGAAGAAATCCTATCCTGCATTACCTATCCTTATGTTGTCTGCACGAACCTCGATTGATGATAAACTACAAGGCTTAGAATTTGCAGATGATTATGTAACGAAGCCATTCCACCCGGATGAATTAGCTGCACGAATAGAAGTATTGCTTAGACGTTCGGGTGCACATTCATCTGAACCGATGGAAATAAAGCATTTACAGATATACGAGAAAGAGAATCGCATAATGAATCGTGAATCCGGTGAAGAAATCATGTTAACAGGTAAACAGTTTCAGATATTCACATACTTGTTGCAGCATGTAGATCATATTCTGACGAAGGAGCAGATTTACGAAGCAGTCTGGGGTGATCCATATATGGAAGGGGATAAGTCATTAATGGTTCATATTCGTTATCTTCGTGAAAAGATCGAGCGCGACCCGGCTAATCCCGAAATCATTGAAACCGTCCGAGGCCTCGGTTATCGTGTGAAATCATGAAGAATTGGCTTATCTTTCGATTCGGACGTTCATTGTTGTCTAGGTATTTACTAGTTGTACTCATGGCGCTCCTATTTATACCTATCTTATCTATATTACCTACCTTAGCCTTTATGGTCTTCTCTGAGGCCCCAACAGATAAGTCATCGGATACTTCCCTCTATGAGACTTGGACTGAACTAGAGGAGAACTGGCATCATGAAGCACGAAGTCTGAATGGTGTTTCTAACGTAACGATGGATGCGAGTTTAAAAGAATTAAAAAAGAAGTATCCTGATGCTTCGATGTTCTGGGTAGATGAACAAGGGAATACGCAATTGGAACTTCCACATCAGGAATTCATCCCTACACATTGGAATGCATCGGATGCTGTCATGTTTATGAAGAACAGTATATCATCAGACCCATTTACAGTTGTCTCTTTTATTGGTGGAGGAAAAGAGGATCAAGGGCAAGGGTTCATGTGTCTAATGGTTTCTCGATCTTTGCTTAACGAGCCATACGGAGGAATCAATATTTCCTACTATGCGACGTTTAGTGTAATCTGGTTTGTTCTTTTTATTGTCATGTCCTGGATGTTTTTTTCTAGGTTTCGAAAAAGGTTACTTCATTTGCAGTCCTCCATGACTTTGGTAGGAGAAGATGGTATTCCTGAGCCTGTCATGGTTAAGAAACATGATGAGATTGGTCAATTGGAAGAATCATTTAATCACATGGTTGTTCAACTTCGAGATAGTATGCATCGTGAGCGTGAAGAAGAGAATCTGCGCAAGCAATTAATAGCTCATTTATCTCATGATTTGCGCACA
Organism: Paenibacillus sp. Y301; assembly: GCF_059445505.1. Taxonomy (NCBI): domain Bacteria; kingdom Bacillati; phylum Bacillota; class Bacilli; order Caryophanales; family Paenibacillaceae; genus Paenibacillus; species Paenibacillus sp. Y301. The sequence goes on from NZ_JCAIUL010000004.1 coordinate 156,354, forward strand.
CCGCTAACGGTTATTCGAAGTCATATTTATTCGTTACAGAAAGAAAGGCTATCTGTCCAAGGGGAGGAATTCCTTCAGCTCATTGATGCTAAAATTCATGATTTATCTGGATTGATTGACAACTTATTATCTTATAACCTGCTAACGAGTGGTCGGTATACTTTAAATACTCAGAACCATGATGTTCTAAGAATAGTTCGAGAAAGTGCTGCGGCTTGGTATCCCCTATGGGAGAAGGAGAATTTCGAAGTCGATGTGAATGTACAAGAGGAGCCTTTATTCTGGAACGTGGATGAGGGATGGTTCAGACGTATTCTTGATAATTTATTTCAAAATGTGGTCCGTCATGCGCGTAATGGACAATTTATCGGAATATATAATGAAGTGCGACATGGTGAGGTAGCCATTGTAATTGCTGACCATGGGGAAGGGATGTCTTCTCCATCAGTTACGAAAGGTGTGGGAATAGGACTGGCCATCGTGGAGTTTCTAACGAAGGAGATGGGTTTAAGATTAGAAACGATTAGTTCACCCGAAGGTACGACCGTATATCTCTATCGAGAATCGGAACCTAATCACCAATCTTAAACAAAACTTAAACGAAATTTAAACAAGAGCGTCGCGTGATTTTAAACTTCAGAATGTATTGTTAGTTCTAGAGGTGATCTTAATGAGCGAACTCGTAATACAGACGAGGAATTTGAATAAGAGATATCGCGGCCGTTCGGCTGTAAGTAATCTGAACCTAGAGATAGCTAAAGGTGAAATCTATGGTTTCTTAGGACCTAATGGAGCGGGCAAAACGACAACCATTCGTATGTTACTGGGGTTAATTCGTCCGACAGAAGGATCCGTTCAAATATTCGGTAAAGATTTAAAAAAGGAGAAGCTAAGTATTCTCCGACGTGTCGGTTCATTAGTAGAATACCCCTCCTATTATGGGCATTTAACAGCTGTTCAGAATTTGGAGACGGTTCGACGCATTCTAGATGTTCCCAAATCAAGGATTGATGAAGTTCTGGACATCGTCGCTCTGACGAAAGAATCTAAGCGTGCCGTGAAAGGCTATTCTTTAGGCATGAAGCAACGACTAGGTATTGCTAGTGCTCTCTTAGGTAATCCTGAATTACTGATTCTAGATGAACCTACCAATGGCCTTGACCCCGCAGGTATTCAGGAGATACGTGAATTGATTAGAGAGATGCCCCAGCGGCATGGAATCACAGTGCTAGTATCGAGCCACTTATTGAGTGAAGTTGAGCAAACGGCCAGTAGAGTGGGAATCATCCGTGAAGGTGAGATGGTATTTCAAAATACAATTCAAAACCTGAAGGATCAAGCATCTGAAGGGATACGGATTGTCGTATCTGATCCGGAGGAAGCCATTCGTCTGGCGAATGGACAAGGGTATGAAGGAACACTGCAACAAGGCATGTTACATTTTCCTAAGCTCAATGATGATATTCAAGTGGCATTGTTGGTGAAGAGGTTAGTGGATCATCATCATGCTATTTATCGCGTTGAGGAGAAGAAGAAGTCACTGGAGGATATTTTCCTACAGGTGATTGGAGAGGGTGGCGTCTCATGATGATGGGGCGTGTACTATCTACAGACTTCATGAAGATACGCAAAAAAGGGATTTGGTTCCTCGTGTTCTTGGGCCCTCTTGGTCTTACAGCGATGCAGGCACTTAACTTCGGGCTGCGTTATGATTACCTGATGAAGTTATACAAGGAAGATGTGTGGGGAGGACTTATTGATAACTTTCTGGATTTCGTTCCCCTGACAATTCTTCTAGGAATAACCTTAATATGTTCACTTATGGCGAATGTGGAGCATCAGGTGAGTTCGTGGAAGCAATTGCTTGCACTGCCTGTTTCGAGGACGACGGTCTTTAGCGCGAAGTTCTGCCTTACGGGTATTGTATTGTTAGTGTCCTGTGTGTTACTTGTACTCGGAATAATAGGCTTAGGACTTGCCTTAAAGTTCGATGCGGACATACCTTACCTTCATATTGTACAAATATGTTTGCTTCCCTTTATAGGGACGCTACCGATATTAGCGCTACAACTCTGGTTATCATTAACCTATTCGAATCAAGCGATTTCTGTCTCGATCGGCATAACGATAGCGATTGGATCTCTATTTGCAGGTAAATACGCTGAATGGGTGCCTTTGAAATGGCCTAACATGGCTTTAGATGGACCGAACCAAATGGAAGCCATAGGAGCGTCTCTATGCGTTGGTTTGGTTATCCTACTACTCGGAATGGCTCACTTCGGTAGAAAGGACGTGGTATAAATGAAGGGATATCTAAGATTACTATCAGCTGAACGAGTGAAAATAGCTAATATTCAAATCTGGCTTCTTGTCCTACTCAGTCCAATCCTTGCAGTACTGATCGGCTTCGATGTCGATCTGTCGGGCAATATCGAACTTTGGGAGAGGTTACAACTCGAAATGGGCATGGTTCACGGTTCGTTTTTCCTACCGATCTTAAGTGGATTGTTCGCGGCCTTTATATGTCGCTACGAGCATAGCGGAGGAGGTTGGAAGCAACTATTAGTGATGCCTGTAACTCGTTCGAGTGTATACATGGCTAAGTTTACGGTTATCACAGCTCTGCTTGCTATAACACAATTGCTATTCTTAGTAGGCGTGTTCTTCGTTGGGTGGATGCAGGGCGTTGGGACACCTATTCCTTGGGAATTCTTGATGAAGAGCATCTTGGGAGGATGGGTAGCTTGCTTGCCACTTGCTGCACTCCAGCTTGCTGTCTCTGTCATGTGGAACAGCTTTGCCGCACCGCTTGCCCTTAATGTTGTGTTTACCATTCCGAATATGCTGGTTATTAATTCTGTTAAAATTGGCCCCTATTATCCATGGGCACAACCCCTGCTGTCGATGCTTCCTAATTCTAAGGATTTTGGAGCATTTAATCTGCCGATAGCTAACATCATGATTGTTGTTTTAGGCAGTTTCATCGTGTTTTTTGTCGCAGGATGGCTTGTGTTCAGGATGAAAGAAGTTTGATCCTTATGTCATTAGGTTAATTGAAGTTAAGGCGTCTCCAGTTATGGAGGCGTCTTTCTTGTTTTGTCGGAATAGAAAAAAAGGGTTAAGCGTTAGCTAACCCCATAATGTTGGTGCGTATAATATCGCAAGAAGCATTAAATAATGACGTTTCCTCATCACTTAAGTTTAGTTCGATAATTTCTTGGATTCCCGCACTTCCAATAATAGCGGGAACACCGATACATATATCCGATTGTCCATATTCCCCGTCGAGTACGGCAGATACAGCAATAATTTTGCGGTCGTCGTTAAGAATGGAATGAGTGATGAAGGCGAGGGCGCTACCAATACCGAAATGAGTAGAACCTTTACGAGTGAATATTTCCCAGCCAGCATCTTTCGTCTTGCGAGCGATGTCGGCAAGATCTAAGTCCTTAAATCTTTCTCTATGTTGAGAAAGAATGTGTAGAATGGGCTTGCCTCCAATTGTAACATGGGACCAAGCTACGAATTGAGAATCACCATGTTCGCCCATAGCGTACCCATTGACACTCCGAGGATCGATAGAGAACACATCTGATAATAGCGTCTTGAGGCGCGAGGAATCAATGGAAGTTCCAGTACCAATAACCTTGTGTCGAGGGAAGCCCGATATTTGGCATACCATATAAGTGACGATATCTACTGGATTAGCGGCAATGACAAAGATACCGTCGAATCCGCTGTTAATAATCGGTGTGACAATTTCTTTGGTGATGGCTGCAGCTTCTTCTAATACATCTAGCCGACTTTGACCCGCTTTAGGGTTAGCCCCTGCCGTAAGGATGATGACATCCATAGAACCACAGTCTTCATAAGATCCTGCGTATACTTTGGTACGAGTATGCGAGAAGTCCATACAGTGTGACAGATCAAGTGCTTGTGCTAAAGCACGATCATAGGTCCGATCTACCATCATAATCTCATCACATATGGATTGGTTAATCATAGAATAGGCGCAGCTTGAGCCTACCATACCGGATCCAATGATGGCTACTTTTCTTGATTTTAATTTCATAGTTGGTGCTCCTTTTAACGTTGATTATTATATATAATATGGGGATTTGACCTCTATGTTACTTAAAATAACATATCACAGCAATAATGTTGTAATTTGTGGTAGATAAAATAACGCGATAAACCGCCCAACAGATGATCTGGACGGTTATTTACGCAAACATATTCGATTACAAGTTATCATTCAATCGAATGATACGGTTGTATTCTTTGTACATGAATACGCGCCAATGAACGATCATCCCGAAAGCTAATAGGAAGAATAAAGCACCCGTCTGTCCAATGGAGACATACTGCTCAATCACTTGGTGAAGGAGCATACGAACCGCAAGTAGTGCAAACAAGATCACAATGAAGCTTTTAGAGCGTTCGGCGAACACTTGACCTTCAATGACTTTGAAATGAGTACTACGGATAAGTGGGTATGAGAATACAAACCAACCGATTACAAAGGATACTAAAGCCCACCATAGTGGGATATGCGTAATTGGGGCTACGAACATGAAGAATCCCGTTGACATACCTAAGGGTGGAATGATGATTTTCTTAATTGTAACAGGGGAACTACTTGCCTTGAGCCTAATAAATATGGTGAGTAAAGCCATAATAATAGCACCGATCGTTGTTCCAATTTGAAGATATGAGGGACTGATATGAGACAATTCAAGTACCCCTCTCTATTTTTTTATAATCTGTTACATTTATTATAGCACATGGTTTATGACATTCAATTTCAGTATGTTTCTTTACTAGTCTTTACCTTACACGAGAATGATTATACTTGAGATTATGCCACAATAGAGATGGGGGACAAGACCTATATATGGAGATACGGTTCATTTTAAGACAAGGTAAAATGGATGATAAACAAGTATATAAAAAAAGCGTTTTCAAAAATGGGATTTCATACTATAATGATAAATGTAAACCCTTTCATATGTCTAATCTGTATGGGGCCCTTTCAATCGAAGGGGCTCACTTTTTGTTCATTTAAGCGTGATTCTTCTAGTAGATAAGCGCTAAACTTGACATTTAAAAACTGTTATGTATATAATTACAGATGAGAGGGAGCGATGAAATGAATAGTGAGTTTAATATTGCCGTCCATTGTTTAACCCTTCTTAGCTTAAAGAAAGACCATATGGCTAATAGTGATGAAATTGCTAAGAGTGTATGTACACATCCTGCACGTGTTCGTAAGGTATTGGGATTACTTCGGAAACAAGGTTATGTAACCACGAAGGAAGGTGTCGGTGGCGGGTATCTACTGAATGTAGATAGTGCGAAATTGACATTAGGCGACTTATATCGTCTGCTTGCACGTGGTTCGTTACAACCGAGTTGGTGTTCTGGAGGCGGAGAGTCAACATGTGTCGTATCCGGACATATACAAGAGGTTATGGAACGGATTTATAAAGGTGGAGAATTGGCACTTGAACTTCATTACGATACCATCACATTATTAGATGTTACTCGTGATATCCAGTCAGAGAACCATCATTAAAAATGAACTTAGCTTGATTAACTACTAAATTGGACGAGTCCTGCATAATACGCAGGACTATTTTTGTATAGGGATAAAGAATACATATGGAGAACTTAAAGTAGCGTTATGAGGAGAATTTACGGCAATTGTGATGTAAAAGCTTAGTAAATGGGTAATGATGTAGAGACAGTTATAAGGAGGGAGTATCTTCATGAATACTCAAAACGAAACGATCTTTTACACAGGAACACAAACAGAGGAAACAGAAAACGGTATTTTTCGATGCTCTCTTAACCAATTGGACGGATCAATGCGGGTTGTGAGTAGTATCGGTGGTATAGAGAATTCATCATATCTAGCTGTGAACTCAGTAGGTGATCGATTATATGCGGTTAGTGAAAAGTCAGAGGGCGAAGTCTTTGTCTATGCTATTGATAAGGAGACTGAAGAATTGCACTTATTGGATCGCGTGCCTACAGATGGAGCCGATCCATGTTATATAAGCTTATCCTTAGATGATCAATATGTATTCGTATCGAATTATTCAGGTGGGAATGTCAATGTATTCAGAATTGGCGATAATGGGACATTAAGTGAGCAGACAAGTATGGTAACCCATAAGGGCAGTGGTACTCATTCAGAAAGGCAGGATGCCGCGCATCCCCATTCTGTCTTCTCCGATTCATCGGGGGATTACGTCATGGTGTGTGATCTGGGTTTGGACCAGATCGTAATCTATCGTCTCAAAGAGGGGGAATTAGTAACCCATCGTGAAGTGGATCTACCACCAGCATCAGGACCACGCCATTTTGACTTTCACCCAACGAATAAATGGGCATATGGGCTAAATGAGCTAAGTAATGATATCACGGTGTTCAATTATGATGTGCGCACAGCTGATCTTCAGATCATACAGTGTATTTCAACACTTCCTGATGATTATCATGAAGAGAATACATCGGCTGATATTCACGTATCACCTTGTGGACGGTTCTTATATGCTTCCAATCGAGGGCATGACAGTATCGTATTATATTCGATAGATCAGGACACGGGTAAATTAACCGCGGAGGAGTGGATTACGACCTATGGGGTCTGTCCGCGCAACTTCTCCCTTCTGGATAGTGGATACCTTCTTGTTGCGAATCAAGAGAGTGGAAATATTATTTCTTACTTTATGGATCCTGACACGGGTCGCCTAACTGGAACAGGATTTCTATTAGAGGTTCCCAAACCAATGTGCATTCAACCTCTAGCAGCTATTGAAGAGTAAAAATAAGTTGAAGTAGACCTGATGCAGAATGTTTGCATCAGGTCTTTTTTATGCATTTTATCAATCGTGAAGAATGACTAGAAGTTGTTCGATATCTCGTTGACAAACAGGCATAACGTCGTTATATTCATAATATAATTATAAATGTATTACAAATATATTAATAAATATATTAATGAATGTCATGTGAAAGGATGTTAATCTATGAGCGCACAACTTCGGGCAAAAATGGTCATCGACAAAGATTTTCAAATTGGACGTGTGGATAAACGTATCTATGGATCTTTTATTGAACATTTAGGACGAGCGGTATATGGGGGATTATATGAACCAGACCACCCACTTGCGAATGAGCAGGGGTTCCGCAAAGATGTCATTGCGTTAGTACAAGAACTTCAAGTACCTATCATCCGATATCCGGGTGGGAATATGGTGTCTGCATACAACTGGGAAGATGGCGTGGGCCCGAAGAGTGAGCGTCCTAGACGGCTTGAACTAGCATGGCGGACAATTGAGAATAACCAAGTGGGTACGAACGAATTTATGGATTGGGGCAAAGCGGTCGGGGCTGACGTTATGATGGCGGTCAATCTGGGCACTAGAGGTATTGATGATGCACGTAACCTAATTGAATATTGCAATCATCCAAGTGGTTCGTATTATAGCGATTTGCGACGTAAACATGGGTATGAGCTACCGCATAAGATTAAGACTTGGTGTCTAGGTAATGAAATGGATGGTCCATGGCAGATTGGACATAAGACAGCAGAAGAATATGGTCGTCTAGCAGTAGAGACAGCGAAAGCTATGCGGTTAGTAGACCCTTCTATAGAACTTGTTTCATGTGGTAGTTCGAATACGATGATGCCGACGTTCCCCGAGTGGGAAGCAACGACGTTGACACATACTTATGATGCCGTAGATTTTGTGTCTCTTCACCAATACCATGGGAATGCAGAGAATGATTCCGCTAACTTTTTGGCAAAGAGTATGGAGACGGACCATTTCATTCGGACAATTATATCTACATGCGATTATATTAAGGCTAAGAAACGTAGTAAAAAAACAATGTATCTAAGCTTCGATGAGTGGAATGTATGGTATCACTCCCACGATTCCGATTCAAAGATAGACCCATGGACCGTGGCGCCACCGCAGCTGGAAGATGTGTATAATTTCGAGGATGCGTTACTTGTTGGAAGTATGTTAATTACGTTTCTTAAGTTCGCTGATCGTGTCAAAATGGCGTGCTTAGCACAACTTGTGAATGTTATTGCACCGATCATGACGGAGAATGGTGGCCGTTCATGGAAACAGACGATCTTCTATCCATATATGCACACATCTGTATTTGGACGTGGAATCTCGTTACATACCGTTAATTCTTCTCCGAAATATGACAGTAAAGACTACACAGATGTCCCTTATTTAGATGCAACAGCAGTATATAACGATGAAGAAGATCAGGTGACGGTATTTGCAGTCAATCGCCATTTAGAACAATCACTGACTCTATGTGCAGACGTACGTAGCTTCGAGGGATATGTCATCGTAGAACATATTGTGCTTGAGAATGATGGTGACCTTAAGGCTGTGAACACAGCGGATCATGAAGCGGTTATACCACATCATCATGGTCAATCGAAGATCGATAATGGGTCGTTAGAAGCCATCTTACCGAAAGCTTCATGGAATGTGATCCGCTTAGCAAAAGCTTAATTTCATTTCATGAACTATTTATGTCTTGAACAATACAAAAAGGGCTGTCCCAAATGTCATGAAGATGACTAGGGAAGGCCCTTTTTATTGTAGGAAAAGGTTGGGGAGAACTGGAGACTACTAGAGACTACGCTTCTATCTCTTTTGTGTGATGTGTTTCTTGGGTGTAGAAGAGCTTGAATATAATGTCCTGATTGTAGTTGCCGAACCCTGTGCCGAATAAGGTTAGGCCACCAATGTGTTGAGCGTCATCCAGAACGGCAATGCGGAACGTCCATTGTTTGTCTTCTATGGATAGCTGATCTAATCTCACATTGGAAATAAGATGACCATCCATGAAGGTACCTTCATCTGTAATTCGGATGCGCTTTAAGAGACCGTATTGGTTCACAATACTTGGCCACCAGGCAGGCGTGTGTTTCCCTCGCTTATCGCCGAAATCTCCTGGGCTAGTCCATGTTCCAAGGTGGATGTTATTTATATAAAAAGAAAGATCAGAAGGCCAATTATCATTCGTGAAAGGGGCCTCAGATGCTATTTCTAGTGAAATTTCAAGTTCTTGTGCCTTTTGACTCGAGAGTAGAAAATTAGGCACTTTGTATTCAATGAAGCCTTGTCCGAACCATAATATTTTGGCTTGAACCCGTTTCGAATCCAAGAAATAGCGAGGTTCGTCAAATTCGCCAATGACATGATCGATTGTAGCAAGACCACAGGTAGGTGTAATCTTGAAGTCTGTGTAATGTCCAACAGATACTTCCATCTGATGAAATTCACGAACTTCATCTAATGCACTGGGCATCATTATTTCTATTTTATCAGCGGCAAGGGAACAAATTTTTTGTACGCCACCTTTACCAGGAACCATACGGGTTGTGATCAGTTTTGCCTTTTCCAGCTTCTTGACATGCATCGTCATAATGGCACTACTGAGTCCTAGTGCTTCTGCTAATTCGCGAATGTTCATATGTTGTTTGGCTAATAGTTGAATCATATTTAATCTGACCTGACTTGCTAAAGCTTCATAGACAGGTAGGGAATGCTCCGATATGTCTAATTCCATGTGAAACGCTAACCTCCACTAATAGAATATAATTGATTAACAAATATATAAAGATTATACACTGATCTATGGATTGATAACAACGACATCGACAAGTAGTAGGTCTAATATATAATATATTTATCCTGCTTTAACAAAAAAAAGGTTTGACACTTTCCTACATGCTTATTACAATATCATTATACCTCACTAAACGGGTAGGAATAATTAAATATATTTCTTACCGTACAGACGGAGGAAGTCACGCGCATGCATTGCAGACACAGTTCTTTGAGAGCTGGTTTGACAGCAGCGATAGGGTGATTTTCCTGCGTCTGTTTTGCGTTCCTTTAGTCATAGGTGAGTAGAACAATTAGGAGTGATAATGATTATGAAAAAGGTGTTGAAGCAAGGGGTTCTCGTAGGTTGTGCATTACTAATGACAGCGGTGATAGCTGCATGTGGAAATAAAACGACAGAGAAAGAGAATGCGGCTCCAGCTACTACCGATACAAAGGTGACAGAAAAACTGAAGGATGTTGAAATTCTGAACGTATCCTATGACCCGACACGTGAGCTGTACGAAAATTACAATAAAGCGTTCGCTGCCTACTGGGAGAAAGAAAAGGGACAAAAGGTTACGATTAAGCAATCCCATGGGGGTTCAGGCAAACAGAGTAGATCGGTTATTGATGGATTAGAGGCAGATGTAGTCACATTGGCACTTGGATATGATATTGATGCACTTCAAGAGGATGGCCTCATTAACGAAGGTTGGGAAAGCAAATATGAGCTTAATAGCTCGCCCTACACATCAACGATCGTATTCTTAGTGAAGAAGGGAAATCCTAAGAACATTAAAGAGTGGTCTGATCTAATCAAGGATGATGTGGAAGTCATCACACCTAATCCAAAGACTTCGGGAGGGGCACGTTGGAACTACCTTGCAGCTTGGGGATATGCTTTGAAAGAGAACGGAAATGATGAGGCAAAAGCTCAAGAGTTCGTTAAGAATCTATTCACACATGTGCCTGTTTTAGATACAGGTGCACGTGGTGCGACAACGACTTTTGTAGAGCGTGGTATTGGTGATGTTCTGATCGCTTGGGAGAATGAAGCGATCCTATCCGTGAAGGAATTAGGTCCTGATAAGTTCGATATTGTGTATCCATCGGTAAGTATTCTTGCGGAGCCTCCAGTAGCTGTCGTGGATAAAGTGGTAGATAAGCGGGGAACACGTGAAGTATCCGAAGCTTATCTGAAGTATTTGTACTCAGAAGAAGGCCAGACCATTGCTGCTGAGAACTTTTACCGTCCAACACTCGACAGTGTGAAAGAGAAATTTAAAGATTCCTTCCCAAGTATTGAATTATTTACTTTAAAAGATGTGTTCGGCACATGGAAAGATACACAAGCGAAGCATTTCAATGATGGCGGCATATTTGATCAAATATATGTACCTGGTAAATAGATAGATCGCTATTAGCTGATCGACTCGTTGAGGTCGAAGGCAAGGAAAGGACACAAGGCTATGAGTCAAGTTAGAACGGTCCAGCGTAAAGTCATACCCGGGTTTGGACTTACGATGGGGTTTAGTGTTTTTTATCTAAGTGTGGTTGTTCTCATTCCTTTAGCTGCGTTGCTCTTTAACTCTACAGGATTAACTTGGGATAAGTTCTGGCAAGTAGCTACAGATCCACGTGTGTTAGCTTCTTATCGTATTAGCTTCATGACTGCGGCAGTAGCAGCATTGCTAGATACTGTGTTGGGACTCCTTCTTGCATGGGTACTAGTACGATATAACTTTCCTGGTAAAGCATTGTTTGATGCTTTGATTGATCTACCCTTTGCGTTGCCTACTGCCGTTGCGGGTGTATCATTAACGGCTCTGTACTCGCAAAATGGTTGGATAGGTTCCTTGTTGGAACCTCTTGGAATTAAAGTAGCCTTTACACCCTTAGGTATAACTTTAGCACTGATGTTTATCGGTATTCCTTTCGTAGTTCGAACTGTGCAACCAGTACTAGAGGATATGGAAAGAGATGCGGAAGAAGCGGCAGCTACTTTGGGAGCAGGACGCTTACGTACATTTTGCAAAATCATATTGCCTGCTATGCTGCCACCACTTCTAACTGGATTTGCTCTAGCTTTTGCAAGGGGGATTGGGGAGTACGGTTCTGTTGTATTTATCTCTGGTAATATGCCAATGAGAACCGAGATCGCCCCACTATTGATTATGTCGAAGCTCGAACAGTTCGATTACGCAGGTGCCACAGCTGTCGCTATTCTTTTATTGCTAATATCTTTCTTATTATTACTGATGATTAATTCACTACAACGCTGGGTGCGCCGAACCTCCCGTTAACCAAGGGATTCATTGCAACCACTTTGGGTAAAAGGGGGGGAAGGACAGATGGCGGAAACTGAGCATATCATAGCTTCACCAATTGGAAAAGGAGTCGTCTCTCCAGCAACAACCGAAGCGGGATGGGTGAAATGGCTACTCATCGGTACAGCGGCTGTGGTGTTACTGTGGTTGATTGTACTTCCACTCGTCATTGTATTAACAGAAGCTTTGAAAAAAGGTTGGTCGGTGTATGCCGCCGCACTAAGTGATCCGGATGCCATGTCCGCCTTAAAGCTAACGTTACTTGTTGCACTTATCACGGTTCCGTTGAATACTGTGTTTGGTGTAATCGCTGCATGGGCAGTCACGAAATTTAAATTCCGTGGTAAAGGATTATTAATTACCTTAATTGATCTTCCCTTCGCAGTCTCACCCGTAATTGGAGGATTGATTTATGTCTTGGTATTTGGAGCTCATGGTTGGTTCGGCCCTTGGCTCGACGCTCATAATATCAAGATTATATTCGCCGTACCTGGTATTGTGATCGCTACATTATTTATAACGTTCCCCTTCGTAGCCAGAGAACTTATTCCATTGATGGAGGATCAGGGCGTACAAGAGGAGGAGGCTGCGGTAACTTTAGGTGCTCGGGGTTGGACCATCTTTTTCAAAGTGACATTGCCTAATATTAAATGGGGCTTACTTTACGGGATTATTCTATGTAACGCTAGAGCGATGGGGGAGTTCGGAGCGGTATCTGTTGTATCGGGTCATATTCGAGGAGAGACAAATACGTTGCCACTTCATGTCGAGATTCTATATAACGAATATCAGTTTTCAGCCTCCTTTGCAGTCGCCTCTCTATTGCTTCTATTAGCGATGGTAACGTTGCTTTTAAAGAGCTGGTTCACAAGGAAAAATGCCCATTGACATCTCTTTCCAGTTCGTGCTAAGGTTAATTCATACTAATCAGGTTGGATAAGGTTGCTTTAAAATGAAACTTAATATAAGTCCAGTCTTGAGACATAATCATTATCCTGGCGAAGGAGGCGATACTGTGGCAAAACCACTTCAAGTGGATGAAGTATGGTTGGGGCGAATTGCAGAGCTCTTGAATAATATGGAATTTGGCTCACTTCAAATCGTGGTACACGAAGGACAGATCGTTCAGATGGAACGAACAGAGCGGAAGCGATTTGAGAATAAGCCCTCAGGAGTCGCCAAGGCCAGTTCTGCTCCTCGCTCAGGCACACGACATTTTAGAGAATCAAGTTCTCATTAGACGATGAGTTAAAAAGAATAGCCCCGCTGTTTAGAACGAACGTTTCCTTCATGATAGAAGCGTTCGTACGGCAGCGGGGCTATTTCGATTAGAGAATCAATGTGTCTTCTAGACATCATTATTTATTGTGCTTTCGTCTGGAACGTGTTGGTAATTTTGATAATTCTGGTTCCTGAGTGGACGAAGGATAGAATAACGTCTCTTCTTCTATCAACGAGGATTTATCGGGCATAAGATCACGACCTGCATAAGGGCGTTCACGACGTGTGCGTTTTGTAGTGAGGCTGAATCCCGCTATATAAAGAAGTACCTGAACACCGATAATATAAAGTGCCACATTTAATCCTAACCCATGGAATACGGCGACAGCCGAGATCAATACATACAGAGTTGTATGAATAAGATGATGTAGAAATCGGTGAGTGTACATAAAGACGAGGTAAAGTGAACCCGTTGCGAACATACAAGAGATAAAGCGAGCCCATGCATTCACAATCCCCCACGGAGAAGAAGCGAAGCTTGGTAGTTCTATAAGAGTCTGATATAGCTGTAAACTCCATACAAGAATTGCAACGACGGCCATAAAGGGTAGAGCTGGTTTCAATAATACCCAGAAGCTAACCCCCCAGTTAGGGCGATCCCATTTGCGCAAAAGGGTGCTTTGCTCCCCAATCCTTTGATTAACCTCATATACCCAAGACTTATAGAGTATCGACAAACGAGATTGATCTCGTTCTCTTATATAAGCATCAATCTGTTCATGAAGACCTCTTGTTAGTAGGGGTGCGGCCTTGCATTCCTCCAGAAGCGTAATAAGTTGACTTACTTCCTCTGGGCTATGGCCCTCATGTTCCATCATTTCACCAAGGGGAGCCGTTACACGACTATATAGTCTTAAAGAATGCTGTAGACGTTTTAATTGTTCCTTGCCGGTACTTTGGAGTTGCAGAGCTGTGCGTATGTACATCCATATAAACAATACAACCGCTAGACCAGCCATGATAAATCTTTCTATTGTAGAGAGCGTGTTGATGAAATCAGTCACGGTAAGGAGCAACCTTGATCCCCCCTTCATTATTCTACTTTCACTATTGCACAAGGACATTAATATATCAAGGAGATGAAGGCATGGGACAACTCCCAACCCATTTCCTACGGTAGAGGCTCGATCTCTCAAGAGGAAGACAATAGCAATGACATGCAAGATCAGAGCAAGATCTAGCGGTGACTAGCCGTGAGGGAGAATGTACGTCCCACTATAAGTGGATTAGCGAAGAAGGCTTCAGTGCAAACGTGATCCATTTTAAAAGCTTAGATATAGTTTGCATTTAATGGAACCAACCGTTTCATTCTTTATTGAATAGGGGATTCTAAGCTAATCAGCTTATATAATCATTCCGTTGATATTACCTCCCTAATGTAATTATATGATTGACGTATAATTATATATATATAACCCAGTCTTTACTTTTTAGGAACAGATATGCATATTAGGGGTGTAACGATGAGCTCAAGGTGGTAAGATAACAGGACGAATTAACATAACTTATGGCTTGTAAGCCTGAATATATAGAAAGAAGGAATAGAAATGTTGGATGTTAAAATGGTATTGTTCAGTGCAAATGGAAGGATAGGGCAACTTATTATGAAAGAGGCTTTAGATCGAGGGTATCAAGTCACTGCTGTGGTGCGTGATCTGACCCGTATGCAAGAGCAATATGAGAATCTGAATGTGGTGGAAGCCAATGTCATGAACGTAGACGATGTAGCTTCCATTTGTGAAGGGCATCAACTCATCATCAGCGCAGTAGGTGCATCCCTTGGAGCAGAAGAGGAATTACTGACTGTAGCTCATTCACTCGTTGAGGGCGCGCGTCGTTCAGGCGTATCTCGTCTTATGGTGGTGGGTGACGCTGGAAGTCTTGAAGCGGCACCAGGAGTCCTATGGATGGATACGGATGAATATCCTCTAGAGAATAAACCAGTTGCTGTAGCCCATGCCAAAGCGTATGAGATCATTAGTCAATCTGACTTGGAGTGGACATATTGTAGTCCACCAGCGGAAGTCATTTTTGGACGACGTTCGGGTCATTTCCGTATTGGAACGGACAAGCTTATTCTAGATGAGAGTGACAGAAGTGCTATTTCAGCAGAGGACTATGCTGCTGCGATTATTGATGAAGTGGAAGATCCATACTTCGTACGCGCTCGATTCACGGTGGCATACTAGCTTTAATACCTTGTGTAGGTAAAGGAGAGATGCTTGATGTATGTAGTCACATCAGAACAGATGAGAGAGCTAGATCACGATACGATATGTTCGGTTGGCATTCCTGCTGTTGCGCTAATGGAGAATGCAGGTAGAGCCATTGCGGAGGAAGTTATCGCTTGGTGTCGTCATCGACATCAGCAGGATCATGGATATCAAGGGCATCATCAACAGGCACCTACACTGACTTCCAATAATCATATGATTTCGGCTGATGAGTCACTCTATCTAGAAAATGCGAAGAGGGAGCATTGGTTCATTATCATTGGCAAAGGGAACAACGGTGGTGATGGATTGGTAGCGGCCCGTCATCTTCATGAATCTGGATTCAAGGTCACCCTAATCTATGCAGATCATCCTGATCGGTTACAAGCAGAAGCAGCTATACAACGCGATGCGGCAACTGCAATGGGGCTATCTTCCCGTATCTTCGGAGTAGATGAGGTCGATTTCAGCGATTGCACGGGCATCGTAGATGCATTGCTAGGTACAGGTTCAAAAGGTGCGCCCCGTGCGCATTACGCGGAGTTGATTCATGCGGCTAATCAGAGTGGAAAAGACATTGTAGCGGCAGATATTCCAAGTGGATTGAACGTCAATACGGGCGAACTCTATGATCCGTGTATGAGAGTGGTTAGAACGGTTTGTCTTGCTTTTCTAAAGCGCGGACTTGTGCAGTATCCCGGTGCTGAGGCAGCCGGGGACATCGCTGTCCGCTCGATTGGTATTCCTTCGGATTTATGTAGGAAGCAAGGGATTGCTACCTACTTATTAACGAAGGAAGTTCTGCGTGATGTCCTGCAAGTGGACATCACGCGGAGACGCACGCCCGATGCCCATAAGGGCACATTTGGGCATGTGCTTCTTGCCGCAGGCAGCCTGCCGATGAGCGGAGCAGGCTTGCTGTCCGCTCGCGCCGTCCTTCGGTCTGGCGGCGCGTTGGTCACTTGGGCGCTACCCGGGAGCGTGCTCCCGCATATGGTGGGCGCCGCCCCAGAAGTGATGCTGGCTGAAGCCGCATCAACTGAGTGGGATGAAGCATCAGCTAGAAACGTGCTGAAGCTTGCAAGTAGTCGTGATGTATTGGCTGTAGGTCCTGGGCTGGGTCGTTTCAATGGGGACTTCAATTGGCTACGCACACTATGGGAAGAGGCGACTTGTCCTATGGTGGTGGACGCAGATGCACTAAATATGCTTGCAGCAGCTACGGATGTCCCATTCTGGAAGCCTCGAAGTACGAGTACGGTACTCACACCTCATCCCGGAGAAATGGCCCGCTTAGTGGGCAAATCTACGAAAGAGATACAGAATGATCGAATCGAGGTTGCCGTGAACTATGCGGTATTGCATGGCGTTACGCTCGTCCTTAAAGGGGCGAGAACCGTCATTGCTACACCTGATGGCAATGCCTACATCAATACAACAGGACATGCCGGTATGGCAACAGGTGGAGCTGGAGACGTACTTACAGGTATTATAGCCGGATTACTCGCACAAGGATTTAATGGTCCACAGGCAGCCGCATTTGGGGTATATTTGCATGGACTTGCAGGTGAGATCGTATCAAGTCAACGAGGGAATCAAGCTTCTCTGATCGCAAGTGATCTGATTGAAGCATTATGATAGGGGTTTACATCTCAAATATTATCTCAAATATCTTTTCTAAGGGTTCAATACATCTGTGGTTCTCATTACACAAATAGCCATAAACATACGATAGGGAGTAGCCACGCTAACATGACTGAGGTGAAATAGCGCTCCCGCAATATCGTTCTACCATAGTAGAACAAGAGAAGGATTCCTATTCCTAGTACACCACTGAACCATAAGCTTCCGCTTCCATACACGGTGGAGAAGGAACCTATAACATATCCCCAAATAGACAACAAAAAAAGGGATTTCGTTCTGTTGAGTGGAGGAATTAGAGCATATACGGCATCCCAAGTAACGGATGCTATCATAATTATGCTATAGATCCATTGTTCAAGAGAGATTGAAATGATCCGAGTTGTGATGTAATCATCCGTTACGGTCGCTATAAGATTCAATAATAGAAAGGCAATCGCTCCACAAGCAAGCTTATTGATCACGTAAAACCCAATGCGTATGCGCCACATCATAGGTGTGTAATTTTTGGTTTGCATCATGTCATCCTCTCTACATACGTACAATAATATAAGTATCAATTCCTTCCCAATAGTATAGTCATCTGCCCATCTTAAGGTTCTAGGCGTATGCCCAGATACAAGCCATGTTTAGAGCATAGAAGAGTAACCTTTTAGACACATATTAAGCGCTTACATAGTTAACAATGGCGTGTATCTGTGTTATCATGAAAGCGTAAACAAAATTGTATAGCAAGCAAGACCTTGCTGTATTCCTTCAGTGACTGAGGATGGATTCATAACGGCAGGGCGAGGCTTGCAACCATTCAGGAGGTTGAAGGATATGTATGAAGGATTTATTGAAATGCAACATGTGGTAACACGGGTTCAGTATTTAAGAAATGAAGGTCAAGGATTGGATGAATATCATAGAATTGAATTTGGATATGAACGTAACAATCTTCACACACCAGAACTTTTAGGATCCAGAGAAGATTCCGAAGTGTCTAACGAAACAACTAAAGCAAAAAAATGGTGGCAGCATTAATCTGTACCATTCATCATCATAGATTGCTAAATTTGAATGCTCACGAAATGTTAAGCTAGTGGGATCATTTTGGAACAATATTTATATAAAAAGGGGAAATACGGAGAAAGGCTATTTACCATGAATGACGTGGTAGATAGCCTTTTTGGTTCGATCATTATTATTTATGAATATATGGATGGCTAATCATATTAATGAATGTTAAAGTCTCCTAGACCTAAGAAATGGCTAGAGATACCTTCCGTGAAATTAATAGGGGTAGCTTTATTCGAATGTATTACCCTGTGGTGAGATTAATCGTTCCATTCCTCCCATATAAGGGCGTAGTGCCTTGGGAATATAGATAGATCCATCCTCTTGTTGATGATTCTCAAGCAAAGGAATTAGAATACGTGGTGAGGCAACGGCCGTATTGTTTAGCGTATGGCAGAATTGAAGCTTACCCTCAGCATCTCGGTATCTAATATTAGAACGTCGAGCTTGGAAATCTAGGACATTAGAAGACGAATGTGTCTCACCATATGCCTGTCGGCTAGGCATCCATGTCTCGATATCATATTGTTTGTACGTTTTTTGAGACATATCTCCTGTACATACCGACATCAGACGATAGGGAAGCTCTAATAGTTGAAGGATCTCCTCTGCATGTCCTGTAATTTCCTGCAGTATTGCCTCTGATACCTCCGCATTATTCTTACAAAGAACCACTTGTTCGACTTTGGCGAACTGATGAACTCGGTATAGACCTCGCACATCCCGTCCAGCCGATCCAATTTCTTTACGGAAACAGGCAGACATGCCAGCTAATTTAATGGGTTCGGATACGTCAATGATTTCATCGCTGTAATACGATACTAACGATACCTCTGATGTACCAACTAACCATTTATCTTCACCCGTTATTTCAAAAGTCTGATCGGCTCCCGTTGGGAAAAATCCCGTTCTTGTGAGTGCTTCCGGACGGACCATAACCGGAACATCCATGGCGGTAAATCCATAGCTAGTAAGTAAATCCAGTGCTAAGCGTTGAACCGCTAGATGTAAATATAGACCAGATCCCTTGAGAAAATAGTTCCGACTTCCGGCAGCCTTGACGCCACGGGGAATATCAATAAGATCATGGAGTTCACCTAGTTGCACATGATCTAACGTCTCAAAGGCGAACACTGGGGGAGTCCCAACTCGTCTAATCTCGACATTGTCATCATCATCTCTTCCTACAGGGGTGTCAGGAGATACAATGTTAGGGGCCAATATCATCCTTTGTTCATATTGATCATTTGCTTGCGTTAAAGCCGATTCCTGAATCGTTAGTTGTTGATTAATCTGTTTGACTTGTGCTTTAAGAGGTTCTGAATCTGCGGGATTTCCTTCATGAATGATTGTAGCGATGGTAGTTGTCATGCGATTACGCTCGGCTCTTAAATCCTCTATCTGTTTCAAAAGGTCGCGTCTTTGCTGATCCCAGTAGAGTAAATCCGTTACCGAGAGTGTTATCTTTTTCTGTTCGGCAGTTCTTTGTACCAAGTCTGGATGGTTACGAATAAATTGAATATCTAACATATCTCACGAGCTCCTTTGTCTAAAAAAATACAAAAAACGCCCTCATCCTTTGGGACGAGGAGCGTCTGCTCGCGGTGCCACCCAACTTGATTCAAGCTGTTTATACAGTCTTGAATCCTCTTGGTTCCGTTATAACGGTCGGATGCCGGTTAACTTAGGGAGAGGGAACACCTTCTCCGGTCGCAAACGCCTCCCAGTTGGATTCTGATCATAGGCGTAATATCACTGTTCAATTCGTTGTCGTTCAGTATAGCTTATACAAAACATAAATTCAACAACCAGTTCAAAGAGCGTTCAAAGAGAAAGAAATCACTTACGATATAACCCGGTACATATAAGATTAAATGTAATAAATTAGTGTTTTAAAAAGGAGCACTTATGAAAAAAGTGTTATTATTCGGCCCATTATCTGTAATTATTTTTTTCGCACCTAGTTATGTGCAAGCTTCTGCCATTGTGACTGCGGATGAGCAGGATTTCGTCACTCAACTTGGCGCAGAGCAGATACAACAATTTGAAGACCTCTACATAAACAATAATAATAACCATAACCAATCACTGAATTCAGCTGATAAGCGACCTAGCGTTGGGGCTATTGTGATCGCTACTGATTCGGAAGAGTTGAGACTGATTGCCGAACATATCGCTTTGATGAAACATTATGATATATATATGTATCCGGATCTTCCGAAGGAACATCCATATGAGGATGTATTAATCATTGGTAATGTGAATGTCGTTGGACAGAAATATGTAAAGAGATATGTAACCGAACAAGAAATACGAGATTTATATAATGAATTGCTACCTTCTCCTGACTTATACGTGTGTGTGGAGAGTAAGGAGTATCGTAACGAAGCACTGTATATGGCGGTACTCCGCAAAGGAAGGCTCATTTTTGATTTAGGAGAGATTCCAAATCATAAGACCTATTTGGCATGGTTCGTCACTCCGAAGCAATTTAGTGGGGAGAAGTATGCTGCGATGTTCCATAGATTTGACCAGGTACGTGGGATAGGTGTTCTGATGGCTTCCACACCAGGTGAAGTCAATTTGCTACTGAATAGATCCTTTTATTATGATGATCTGCAGGTTAACAAACTTTTATATCGTTATAGTGATTCCAATTGGGTAGACACGAATACCGAGAAGGAAGGAGATTGGATTCGAATTACTCAAGGCGAAAGGGCAGGCATAGATCTTCATTGGCTCGAGAAGGCCTCGTATATCAACATTTTTGCGCATGGTGCTCCATCGGGTTTAAAGAGGGGAATCTCATATTGAGCACCCGTTACAGTGTTAAAGGAGTCATTTATAAATTCATATCCACGTCGGTGGATTATGTACAGGTTGGTATTTCGCAAGTCATAGAAAACATATTATTCATAGGTGGGTTGTTGGTCTTGCTCACTCCTTTTATGATCGAATGGTATAGGTACGGAGCAGGTATCAAGATTGGCATGTATTGTCTCTTCATAGCGATGCTATATCTGGCACTAGAGAATGTGATGTTTGGTTTACCGATTATTTCTTGGAAGAGGTTAATCATATATAGTATAACGCTGTTCTTATTCAACACTTCGCGCCGTGGGGTCACTTTTAAATCAATCTATATGCTTTTTCGGTCGTATTGTGTGGATTGATGGTATTCATTGTATTGGTTGTAACCCTGTTGTACTATTCATTGTTGTTCGTAGTTCAGTACTTTATTTATAGATATATAGGTCCACGGCTAGGCATCCAAAAAGTGCACTCTGAGATGGAGAACTTAAGGTAGAGGGCCTTTACCCTCGAATAATTGACAATAGGTACATGGATTGGTACGATCATTTAAGCATAGTGATTATATCGGAATTGGAATATCTTTAGGTTTAAATCGTTATAAATATTATAAATAGAGCATGATATCTATATGGAAAAGGAGAATGAAATCATGGCTAAAATTGTTATCATAAATGGAAATCCAAGTCTGACTTCAAGACTTACGGCAATCATTGAATATGTAGAGAAAATTCTCGAAACATCAGGATTCGAGGTAAGTCGTATTGATGTGGCTAAGCTTCCGCCAGAGGATCTTATTCATACAAAGTTTGAAAGTGAATATATCGTCAAAGCGAATGGGCTCGTAGCCGAAGCAGATGCGGTTATTATTGCAAGTCCAGTGTATAAGGCATCTTTTACGGGCGTCCTTAAGACATTCTTGGACCTTATTCCTGAAAAGGGTCTAGCAGGTAAGATTATGTTACCTTTGTTTATCGGTGGGAGTCTTGCACACTTACTTGCCATTGATTATTCCTTAAAGCCTGTACTCTCCGCGCTTGGCGGCCGTCACATTCTTGGTGGGGTCTACACGGTAGATTCCCAAGTGGTACGTACAGAAGATGGGGGTATGGACATCGCTGAAGAATTACGCTCACGTCTGCACGATGCGTTAGAGGAATTGGTAAAGGAAACAAGTTTAAGAAGCGAGTATAAACATACAGAGAACGAATACAAGTTGTAAAAAATAATTGCTGCCCGTGCTGTTAGAATGAGGCGGAGTTGGGACTGGTAACAGTTCTGCTCCGTCTTTTTTTAAAATATAAGAATTTATAAGTGTTTCTGCTTATAAATAGTCTTATATTTCAACGCTAAACGTGATTCAGGTTCCTGCTATTGAAAAGGAAAATACTACGGTCGAGCAGGAGATTCAAGATATACTGAAGGAACAAGAAGAGTATAAGCCATTCTTAACAGAAAAAGGTTATGAAGCATTCGCAGTAAATAGGCAAAACGCCATAGCCACAATATACGCAGTTAAGAATAAGGTGAATATGAAGATAAATAAAATTGATTTTGAAAATATGAACCAAGCAAACATGGAAAAGGACACTTTTTCTTTTAGATACAGTATAGATATCGAACTAAGTCCTTCAGAACTGACTTCCTCTAGAGGAACAAGTGTTGTAACCAAGACAGGAAACATGACAGTGGTTAAAGAGAATGATGTATGGAAAGTATTCAAGGATAATGATAAAGGGTTTTTGGGCGAAGAATGACAGGAGATATATGAGAACCATGAATGGTGGTTCCTACATGTGTTTGGCCGCCATCATGTTACGCGACTCCGCGCTGGGAGTTAATGAAGAAGGGGAATATGAATAAAGGAGTGGGATGATGAAAAAGAGAACTTACTTAGCTATTGGATTGGGATTATCCATTTTTATAGGAATGGAAAACGGAGGTATCCAGGCCGTTGAAGCATCATAATAACTAAAAGGGAGGTAGCCTATAAGAACAGGCTACCTCCCTTTTTTAACGTTACCCATGAAATTAAGAATTACAAATCATCAAACCCGTTATCGTCTCCGACCTTACCGTAGTTACGGGACTTCGCTTCGAAGAAATCCGTCTTCGTTGAATTCAAAGCATCGTCTGAGAAAGGCTTAATCCAAGGCATACAGTTTACATCCACACCTTGATAAGCTTTGTCCATTCCCATTAATGTAAGACGTTTGTTCGCTGTATATTTGATATAATCCTCAAGCTCATTTAGATCGATACCAGCTACGTTAACGAGTGTGTAATGTGCCCAATTGGTCTCTAATTGAACAGCTTCATCAATAGTCTTGTAGACATAGTCCATGTTTTCTTTGGTGTTGAGCTCTGGGAAATCAACGAGCAGCTGTTTGAACACCTCTGCGAAGAAATAGCAGTGTTGATTCTCATCGCGTTGAATATAGGAGATCATCTGGCTTGTACCCATCATTTTCTGATCACGTGCCAAGTTGTAGAAGAAGGCAAATGTACTGTAAAAGAAAATACCTTCAAGAATCAAATCCGCTACCATAGCATGGAAAAATGTCTGTGGCGTCTGTTCATTGCGGAAGCTTTGATAAATATCTGAAATGAAACGATTGCGTTCAAGAAGAACCGGATCATGTTTCCAATATTCAAAAATTTCTTTCTGCTCTTGATCCGACACAATGGATGAAAGGACATAGGAATACGATTGATTATGGACAACTTCTTGTTGACCAATAATAGCCGAAATGGCTTCTAAAGATGAGTCCGTGAAATAACGTTTCACATCTCCTACAAACATCGTCTGCATAGAATCTAACACAGCAAGTAGTGAAATATTAATCTTGAAGACGCGTTGCTCTTCAGGATCCAATCTTGCGAATTGCTGTGCATCCTTGGACATCGGAATTTCATCTGCAATCCAGTGATTCAATAATAGTACCTTATAAAGTTTATACATATGAGGCATACGGATATCGTTCCAGTTCAGAATACCTGAACATTCACCTTCGATAATCCGTGTAGATTGATTGGGTGCTTCCGTATTGAAAATTTGTTGCAATTTCATATCTATATACTCCTTCATAAATATTTCTGGGTTGACCCCTTTCCGCATTTGCGAAGCAAACAGGAGGGATGGAGCTAAGTGTTAACGCTATAGGCTCGCTCTTATCTGTGTGATTTCCCGCATTTGCGGAGCAAACAGGAGGGGTTTAATCACTTCCCGCATTTGCGGAGCAAACAGGACCTGTAGCTCGAGGATGCCGAGAGCTACTCACTCTCTTCTCGCATTAGAGCGGGTCCCCGCTAACGCATTCGCGAAGCGAACAGGGGGACCAAACGCTCCTACCACGAAACGATCCTCACACAATGCTCCTAATTCTCTCGTTCCACCAAAAATTTTCAGGTGTCCAGAGGGCAGAGCCCTTGGGGCCCTCCCTTGGCAAGGGAGGGTTTGGGAGGGATCGAAAGGGGTTGGTCAAGGGAGCCAATCCCTTACGATGAGCAACTCTCACAATCATCAATCGTCAACGCCCGGCTTCTTACATAATAAGTTGATTTCATTCCTGCTTTCCAAGCATGAATATGCAAGGATAGGAAGTCCGTTGCCTTAATATCTGGACGAACATATAGATTGAAGCTTTGTCCTTGATCGACATGACGCTGGCGTGCAGAAGCCATGTTGATGGACCAATGTTGGTCTATATTAAATGCTGTTTTGTAGTACCACATCGTCTTATCAGATAGGTCTGGTGCAGGATTAGCAATCTTGTACGTTGTTTTCTCTTCATAAGATAGCAACTCATACAATGGATCAATGCTGGCTGTAGAGCCGGCAATAATAGAAGTAGAACCATTCGGTGCAATCGCGAACATCCAGGCATTACGTACACCATTCTGTTGTACTTCTTGTTGTAGATCTTGCCATTGGGAAGTCGTTACGAACTGACCTTCATGTTGTCCGTCTGTGTAACCACGTTGTGTGAAATAGTGACCACTTTCCCAATCAGAACCTTTGAATTTCGGATAATGACCCTTTTCTTTAGACAATTCCATGCTGGAACGAACAAGTAAATAGTTGATTTTCTCATAAAGATTATCGTTATAAGTGACAGCTTCATCGGATTCCCAACGAATACCTTCGAGTGCAAGTAAATGATGAAGCCCGAAAGTTCCTAGACCAATGGCGCGATATTGACTGTTTGTATATTGCGCTTGAAGGACTTCAATATTATTGATGTCGATGACATTATCAAGCATACGTACTTGAATAGGAACGAGTCGATCCAATACACCAGCTGGAACAGCACGTGCCAAGTGAATGGAGTTCAGATTACAAACGACGAAATCACCAGGGATTTTGGAGATAATAATCCGAGTCTGGCCGTCTTTCGTAACCAATTCTTCCTTTTCCACAACCGTAGCGGATTGATTCTGCATAATTTCTGTACATAGGTTGGAGGAATAGACCATACCATGTGCACGATTGGGGTTAGCCCGGTTAACGGTATCACGGTAGAACATATATGGCGTACCAGTCTCAAGCTGCGATTTCATGACACGTTTCATAATATCGATGGCAGGGACGGTAATACGAGACAATAAAGGATGATTCACAGCTTCTTCATATTTATCACTGAACGAACCTTGTCCAAGACTTTCATCATAGAAATCTTCAAGGCCAAGAGGGCGACCGTTGTTGTCTGTCCAACCCATCACTTTCTTAACTTCATGAGGACAGAATAGGTTCCACATTCCGCGATTCTCTACAGCACTCATGAACAAGTCAGGAATACAAATACCGTGGAATACATCGTGCGCTCTCATACGCTCGTCCCCGTTATTTAATTTGAGGTCAAGGAATGCTAGGATATCTTTATGGAACACATCGATATAGACGGCGATTGCACCTTTACGTGTACCTAACTGATCTACACTAACAGCCGTATTGTTTAATTGGCGTATCCAAGGAATAATTCCTGAACTTGTGTTCTTATGTCCGCGAATATCTGAACCACGTGCTCTAACTTTACCAAGGTAGACACCGATCCCACCGCCCATTTTGCTAAGACGAGCTGTATCTGTGTTAGAATCGAAGATTCCCTCTAAAGAGTCATCTACCGTATCAATGAAACAACTGGATAGTTGTCCAGCTACTTTTTTACCTGCATTCGACATGGTTGGTGTGGCAGCAGTCATATAGAGATTGCTCATAGCCCAATAAGATTCTTTGACAAGCTCCATACGTCTCTCAGCAGGCTCTTTGTGCATAAGGAACATCGCAATGATCATGTATCTTTCCTGCGGAAGTTCCATCACATGTCCATCAAAGTCTGTTGTAAGGTAACGTTCTGTTAATGTTAAGAGTCCAATATAATCGAATAGAAGATCGCGCTTGTAGTCAATAAGTTCAGCAAGTTCTTCGATCTGTTCTTTTGTATAGTATTCAAGCAATTCTTCGCGGTATATGCCTTTTTGTACTAAATCTGTGATCAACGGGTAAAGTGCGCCGTATGGCTCATCTGCATATGATTTATAGCGACGATGATGTGCAGCTTTTTTATATAAAGAAGTAAGTAGGGAACGAGCCGCAGCAAACTTCCAATTCGGTTCTTCTTTGGTGACAAGCTCTAAGGATGACATCGTAAAAGCATTGCTAATGTCTTCTCCTGTCACTTCATCACGGCGTAGCTTAGATAGTACCCCTCGGATTAATTGTTCCTTATTAAGCATTTCCAATCCTTCTAGCAGGCGATCTGCATAGACGGAGAGACGTTGCTCATCAAAGGCAAGTTGGCGATTATTTGGTTTAACGACGGATTGTGGCATAGGTAGGGGTCTTCCTTTCAATATATGTTTTTCAATTTTGAATATTTAAAATTACAACTGCATAGCATCTTCGTGGCTCAAATTTGCCTGAATATCTATAATACGCTGATTTGAACTTCCACGATAGGGGAGAGTGATATTTTTTAAAGATTCTATATAAGGACCATCGATGACGACTTGGCATTTCCGAAGTAGACGGTATTCTGCTGATTCAGGTTGTGCTATAAGATCCTCATATATATAGCCTGTATAGATCCACACAGAGAAGTTAGGAAGAGACTCCCGAACTTTATCGATAAAATGAGCAGCCTCATCAGCAGAGAAGAAAGGATCTCCTCCAGCTAATGTCATGCCTTCAAGTAACGGATTATTAACCATTTCAGTAATGATCTCTTGTTGACGTTGTTCCGTAAAAGGTTCTCCGTAGTTGAAATTCCACGTTTCCGGATTGAAGCAACCTGCACATCGATGACGACACCCACTTAGAAAGATGACGGTGCGTAGGCCATCACCTTCATTAATGGACTCAGGATAGTAGCCACAAATATTCATTGGTGTTTGACCCGATCTTGTACTTCGGCTTGCTTAGCTGCGTTAAAACGAGTCTGATAGTCACCCGTTAGGTAGCCGGTTACCCGGCGTAAGCGATACATAGGGATGTCTGATTCATGAGTTCCACATTGCGGACAAGTATCTCCGATGATGCCTTCATAGTGGCATGATCCGCAACGATCAATTGGATGATTAATACTGAAATAGCTGATATTCTGTTGTAATGCATATTGCACTATTTTGAGAAAAGCACTCGGGTTGCTGCGTACATTTCCATCTAATTCAACATAAGAGATGGCACCTGCATTGCATAATTCATGAAAAGGAGCTTCAAGTGAAATTTTACGTGCAGCCGGTAGCTTATAATACACCGGAACATGAAAAGAATTCGTATAATATTCACGATCCGTTACACCCGGAATGGAACCAAATACTTCTCGATCCTTTTTAGTGAATTTACCTGACAATCCTTCAGCTGGAGTGGCCATCAAAGTGATGTTAAGGTCATATTCCTCACTCTTATCATCACAATAACGACGCATCGAAGAGATCAGAGCTAACGCCTTAGCATACACTTCATCGCTCTCAGCATGGTGTTTACCATACATAGATTTCATACATTCGGCCAGACCAATGAATCCTATGGACAAGCTACCATGTTTCAGGCAATTTTCCACGGTATCGTCAGGATTAAGCTGTTCTCCACCTTCCCAGACTCCTTCACGCATCATGAAGTCGGAGGCTTTGGCAGGTTGTCGAGATTGAATCTTGTAGCGGTGTAGAAGACCATCAAGAGCAATATTTAAGAAATGATATAAATCTTGATAGAACCCTTCTTCATTAGGTGTTGTGCGGCCATTGACCATACCGTGTTGAATGCCTAATTTAACAAGATTAATCGTATTAAAGGAAAGATTGCCCTTACCTGACAAGTGATTACGCCCATGTCGATCTGCAAGAACGCGAGTGCGACAACCCATTGTAGCAAATTCGGTGTTAGGATCAGTCGGATCATAATACTGCAAGTTGAAAGGAGCATCAATGTTAGCGAAATTAGGATACAAACGTTTCGTTGAACATTCGATTGCCTTTAAGAAAAGATGATAGTTTGGATCTTCTAGCGATTGATTAATACCCCGTTTACATTTGAAAATTTGAATAGGGAATACAGGTGTTTCTCCATTACCGAGTCCGTTCATTGTTGCGCTGAGTAAGCTGTCAATAATCATGTGTCCCTCAGGGGAGGTGCAGGTGCCATAATTAATACTAGTGAATGGAATCTGCCCACCAGCACGACTAGACATCGTATTTAGATTATGAATTAAACTCTCAGCAGCTTGGAGGCATTCTGTCTTCGTCTCTTGCATGGCAAAAGCGTAAGAATGGGGGTGAGAAACGGATAACGTTATATTATCTATAGTGATGTCTTGTTCTTCTATGGAATGATTCTCATTGAAGTATTGTACCCCTTTATTAAAATGCTTCGCAAATGACATGGCGACATATGGAGCCAAATCATGATCCAATTTGCTCCCTGAAACTCCACCATATTGAGAATTCTGCTGACATTGAAATATTATCGCAACTAAGGCCATAGCGGTTGAGATCGACTTCGGGGAACGGACGCTGCCGCTTCCTGTACTAAAGCCTCGCGCTAGGAGTTTGTCGAATGGGATGAAGATACAATTCGTACTTCCTACCGCATATTGATCAAGGTCGTGCACATATAGATCATTATGATCCACAGCAGCCATGAGTTGTTCAGGTAATATGTAATATCTGGCGTACCATTTAGCATATTCGCTACCGAATTTACCTATTTTCCCTGAAAAGCTTTCTCCATTCAGGTTGGCGTTCTCACGTAGCATCTCTACATTAAGACTCTCTGAAATATCGTGCCCAAGACTTGCTACCTCTCGTAACATTACCTCTGCTTCAGAGGTGCGATTTCTTGATTCCATAAGTACCATTGAACTGATTCCACCCTTCGGTTAAGAAATGCCATGATTGTCGCGTCATGTTGTATTCCATCTGACAATCCATCAGACAAAAAAAGCACTCCTAGGAGGTTGCTCAGGACATGCTACTATATTCTCCTGGTTACAAAACCGAAGTGAAAAGTAACAATTCCTATGTCCTCGTAGGATTTGTTGAATTATGTCGAACAGGCAGGTCTCCTGACTCTCCCAAGTAAACGACCCTTGTCCATTTAGGGGGTATTCGTTTAAGCGACACTAGCGCCTTCCCATAAGTTTGTGCTCACAGTGGCAATTGCCGTGTCTATTGGTCTGCAATATGCAGGTCAATTCTTGAGTTACAGTGGCGGGACCGTGATGGATTTGCACCATTCTTCCCTTTTAAGATCCGTATGTGATGTACCAACCGGATCACCTGTTTTTACTATATTTAGTATTGTTATATAAATCTAACCCAATATATTGTGTTTGTAAACAGTCGATTATGAAATAATATCTATAAAAAAGTGTGAAACTTTTCCCAAGCCCGCTACCACTAACCTTTGGAGTGTTTTGATTTGCGATATGAAATTTTTGTGTCTTCATTTTGCTAAATATTTGCGAGTTGGCTAGAATAAGAACATATAAATAATTATAAATAGCTTAGGAGGTATGATGAGATGGCAATAGCTGAAGTTACTATTATTCCGATTGGAACGCAGACGACAAGCCTAAGTGCTTACGTTGCGGATATGCAACGGGTTCTAAAGGAACAGCAAGGTATAACGTATGAACTAACATCCATGAGTACAATTATTGAGGGGCCTCTTGAATTAGTATGGAAAGCTATAGCTACATTACATGAATCTCCATTCCTAGCGGGAGCAGAGCGGGTCTCAACTTCGGTGAAATTGGATGATCGTCGTGATAAATTTTCTTCTAGTGCACAGAAATTACAGTCTGTTCAGGATAAGTTAAAGTAGGATCTATCTACCAGAGCATATAATGTGAATTAGCGGTACAATAATCATTGTGTAAAGGCAAGTTAGGTTCTTAGGCTGGTGTAGCTCAGGGGTAGAGCAACGCACTCGTAACGCGTAGGCCGGGGGTTCAATTCCCTTCACCAGCATTTTTGAGAAGGCTTACGGGGCGCGGTTTTCCGGTTGTGCGGAGATCGCGTTTTATTTATGTCTTTTTATAATGTCCCTATAAGGAGTTTGGAGACTACAGCAATTGGATAAATGAACAACCCTTTTCTGACTAATATTAAACACTCTTTCCCCGCCTCTAGTCCAGTAATTTACTAGTCCACAGACCGGTGTTATTAATTACCTAATATTGTATAATAATGACAACGTAACATCGTGAGACTGAAATGCAGGACTATCAAATGAAGGAGCGATTATTTAATATGGGGATCCATTATAAGCCAATGCTGATTGCAGCATTCGTATTCGTAGGTTTGTTGTCTGGCTGTACGAATAATACCGAAACGATTCAGAGCGGAATTGGTGAAGCAGTAGAAGGGATTAGGGATAAAGTACAAGATACAGCCTTAGATTTGAGTGATGAGTTGAAGAGGAATGGCATTCACCAAGAGATTTCATACACACAAGAGGTGGATAATTCAGTATCGGCACTTCAGGTGGACCATGAGGTAGGTAACATTGTGGTGAAAGGAACTTCTGGTGATAAGATTAACGTGACTGCTACAATTTGGTCTCTAGACAAATCATCCCGTGATGATAAATATCAAGAGATCATGGATCACGCGGAAATTGCTGTCGTTGTAAATGGAGATCAGTTAGAGGTCGTTACACATCCTAAGGGGAATGAGAAGCTTAATATGTGGAAGTGGGCAAAGAAAGAGTATGGATTCTCAAACTTCAGTATTGATTATGTGATAGAGATACCAGATCGGGTTAAAAATTATGACATCTTCAGTGAAGTTGGTGAGATTAATTTAAGTAACCTGAGAGGTGTATATGATGTTCATAATAACGTGGGTTCAGTAAGTATCGAAGGAGCTCACATTGAAGGGAAATCTAGTATAGTATCCGAAACGGGTAGTCTTCAACTGGGTATTGATCAAATGAAAGAAGATAGTAGTCTCAAAGTGAAGACAGAAGTAGGTGCCATTGTTGCGAACCTGGCTGAATCCCTTCAATGTAGTCTGGAGACGAAGACTGAGGTGGGTAGCATCACAGGAGTTTCTAAAGGGAAAAGCGACATCAATGGCGGCGGTCCACTGTTGTCACTAACGTCCTCTGTCGGTTCAATTACGGTGAATTAGGCGTTTAAATCGATATTCATTAAAGGATATATCAATAAAGACATATAAATATATTTACAAAGTCATCCATTTGGATGGCTTTGTTCGTTTTTGAGAATAAGTAATTACAATAATTGCGTAATATTGAGATATAGAGAGCATGAATGAGCAAGGAGTTGATTGTTATTTTTGTAATCGTTACCATCAACCTAGATGCTTCTTATTTCCTTCTAGGTGGGGTTCAAGTCACCTTTACACTCATTTGGAGCGGGTGTATGATTCATAACGAAATATAAATTGTTATTATTTTCAATTCATAATTTCGCTGAATTTCCACTCTATCGTGGGAAGCGGGGGAACCAAATGTAGTCAACTTTTTTCGGTGTGAGAGTCGAAATTAGATGCTACAGGGGTGAATCCTGGTCAAGGCATTTCATGTCTTTACTAGGTAGAGCGACTCTCACCGCTCGAATCCGACAGCTAACCTCGTAAGCTTAAGTCTGAGAGAGGAATGATGAAGCTTGTGATCGCAACTACCGATCATAGGGTACGTATGTTACTCTGTGATTTTTAAATGTGATGGATTGTCAATCAAGTGTGGTAGGAAACGATAATCCGTTATATAAAAGTAATTTGATCCATTGTCTTGAACGCTGAATTCTGTGTAATTCAGAAACGGGGGAACCAATCGGAGATGTCTGCTGCGTAAACGCCGGATATTTCCATGGGGTGAATTTTTCGGTTATGTATCGACATGCCGAGAATAGGGCGACTCTCTCGCCCGAATCCGACAGCTAACTTCGTAAGCGTGCAGGGAGAGGCAGCAAACCGCCTTCTGGCTGGTTCATGACTTTATTTTGTCATGGAATCCTAAAGAAGCTCTGGGAAAGCTACTTTTTCGCTGAGCTTCTTTTTTGTTGTCTTTAAACGTATAGGAGGACCTGATTAATGGAAGATGGAGTCACCTTGGTTATCGCTCCTAATGAGGACGGGCGGAAATTTGTAAACCAATTAATTTATAGTAAAAAGTCATTTGCGGTACTGACGAATAGCCGTACGGAAGAACTGGATTATCTAAAAATGGGTGCAAAACATGTGGTTCGTATTGATACAAGTATGACTAGAAAGTGGATTGTCCCGCAGGTAGCGGTAGGTAGAATCTATATTTTTGAAAGTAGTCTTAACTTAAGTTGTCGCTATCTCCAGATCTGTCGCCCATGGACGACACATGAGATTTACATTATCACTCGATATTCTAGCCCACGTGGAGTTTACAGAGGGATGGGTGCAAACCATGTCATCTATACGAAGAATGGGGACGTTGGATTTCTACTCGATAAATAGCATGAAGATGAATCATCAAAAAATCTACATGAGAGGGGCATTCCCATAATGATGGATGTCTATATGATCATCACGTTAGTAGTTGGATTTGGATTATTGTTATTGTTCACGCATTGGTGCGGAACGTTGGTAGATAGAGGGGGCGGGGAACAATGATCGTTATACTTGCATTGACCTTAGTCATCTTCATTTACCTGATCTATGCATTAATCAATCCAGAGAGATTCTAGTTAACATACCAATTAAGAATTCATCCCTATAAGGAGGATATAAAGTATGGACTTACTGCAAATAGGAATTGTGATTGTCGTACTACTGTTGCTGGTGAAGCCACTGGGTACCTATATGTTTCATGTATTCTCCAATGAACCCAACCGAACGGATAAGATTTTTGGTTCAACGGAAAATGTGATCTACAAACTGATCGGATTAAGAAATCGTAATAGTATGAACTGGAAGAAGTATGTACTAAGTTTTATTGCGACGAATGCGGTATTACTAGTAATTAGTTACGTACTCCTACGTCTTCAAGGATCACTACCAGGGAATCCGAGTGGGAACGAGAATATGGAGGCTTCCCTCGCCTTTAATACGATCATCAGTTTTATGACAAATACCAATCTGCAGCATTATAGCGGCGAGAGTGGTGTGACGTATTTAACACAAATGGCGTTTGTTACGATGATGATGTTTACTTCGGCAGCGTCAGGCTTATCGATTGCGATTGCCTTTATTCGCGGAATTACTCGACGTGGTGAAGGATTAGGTAACTTTTTTCAAGATTTCACCAAAGCCATTATTCGTATCTTCTTACCTCTAGCATTTATCGTTACGATCGTATTAGTCGGTTTAAAAGTACCCCAAACGTTCGATCCAACGGCTGCAGTAACAACGTTTGAAGGTGTGGAACAACAGATAACGATGGGTCCTATCGCTTCATTGGAATCCATTAAACATCTCGGAACGAATGGTGGTGGATTCTTTGGGGCCAACTCGGCACATCCATTTGAGAACCCAAGTCCATTAACCAATGTTATTGAAATATTAAGTATGTGGATGCTTGCTGCTGCACTACCTTATACGTTTGGGCTATTTGCGAAAAACAAGAAGCAAGGATGGGTCATATTCTCAAGCATGATGATTCTATTCTTAATATTCCTTACGCTTAGTTATACGTCAGAGAAAGCTGGGAACCCGGTAATCAATACGTTAGGTATTGAATCTTCTCAAGGAAGTATGGAAGGAAAAGAGGTTCGATTCGGTATTGCACAATCCACACTCTTCTCTACTGTCACGACGGCTGCGACAACGGGATCCGTCAACAATATGCATGATACATTAACACCTCTTGGAGGAATGGCAGCACTTGGTGAAATGATGCTGAATGTCGTCTTTGGAGGTAAAGGTGTCGGGCTGGTTAACATGTTGATGTACGCCATACTAGGTGTCTTTATTTGCGGACTTATGGTTGGACGAACGCCTGAGTTCTTAGGACGCAAGATTGAAGCCAGGGAAATGAAGTTAATTGCACTCGTTATTCTGGTACATCCATTTATTATCTTAGTGCCTACGGCGCTCTCATTTATAACATCGATGGGTTTTGATTCATTAAGTAATCCGGGATTCCATGGTTTAACCCAGTCCTTATATGAATACACTTCATCCGCTGCCAACAACGGATCTGGTTTCGAAGGACTAGGAGATAATACGGTATTCTGGAACGTTTCAACAGGACTGGTCATGTTCTTTGGTCGTTACATGTCGATCATCGCGATGCTTGCGGTGGCAGGTTCGCTTAGTGCTAAGAAACCTGTTGCTGAAACAATCGGTACATTCCGTACAGATAACAAGCTATTTATTGGAATATTGATCGGTGTTGTCTTATTGATCGGTGCGTTAACGTTTCTTCCGGTCATTGTTTTAGGCCCTGTGGCCGAATTTTTAACACTCCATTAGAATGAGGTGCTTGAACGATGAATGATAAACGCAAGAGCATGTTCGATGGTGAAATAGCCAAACATGCTGTTAAAGAAAGCTTTATTAAATTGAACCCGATATTTATGATGAAGAACCCCGTGATGTTTGTTGTTGAGATGGGAACGTTTGTAGTACTTATGATGATTCTATTCCCAACCTATTTCGGAACGAATGATCAGATGGGGTTTAATATTACGGTGTTCTTGATATTGTTATTTACGGTCTTGTTCGCTAACTTTGCTGAATCATTAGCAGAAGGGCGGGGGAAGGCGCAAGCTGACTCTTTGAAGAGAAGTAAGCAGGAGATCAAAGCTAATAAACGCGTAGGATCCGAGATTAAAGTAGTTAATTCTACGGAGTTGCGTAAAGGTGATATCATCATTGTCACAAGTGGTGAGATGATTCCGGGAGATGGCGAAGTCATTGAAGGATTGGCATCCGTCGATGAATCGGCCATTACCGGTGAGTCTGCTCCCGTGATCAAAGAAGCTGGGGGAGATTTCAACTCCGTTACTGGTGGAACTCGGGTAGTCAGTGATGAGATCACAGTGCGTATTACGGCGGATCCGGGCGAGTCTTTTATCGATAAGATGATCTCACTCGTAGAGGGTGCACAGAGACAGAAGACTCCTAATGAAATAGCACTGAATACATTACTTACTTGCTTGACGTTAATATTCCTAATCGTAGTGGTTACCTTGGCTCCTATAGCCAAATATTTCGATATTGATCTTCCGATTCCAGTTCTGATCTCATTGTTAGTGTGTCTAATACCAACAACCATTGGTGGGTTATTATCCGCTATTGGTATTGCAGGTATGGACCGTGTGACGCAATTCAACGTGTTGGCGATGTCCGGGAAAGCCGTTGAGGCCTCGGGTGATATCAACACGATGATTCTTGATAAGACAGGAACGATCACATTCGGTAATCGGATGGCAAGTGAATTTATCCCTGTAGGTAAAATGACTAAGAAAGAGTTGGGTTATTGGGCAGCCATAAGTTCCTTGAAGGATGAGACACCTGAAGGAAGATCTGTTCTTGAACTTATGAGGAAACTTGATTATTCCATAGAGGATCAGCTTGCAGTAGGTGGCGAATTCATTGAATTCACAGCACAGACACGTATGAGCGGTATCGATCTTAAAGATGGACGCCATGTACGTAAAGGAGCCGTTGACTCTGTAAGACAATGGGTTCAATCCCAAGGGGGACTTGTTCCTGCAGATTTAGAGGATAAGGCGAATGTGATTGCTTCTGATGGAGGTACGCCTCTTGCAGTTGCAGTCGACGGCGTTATCTATGGATTGATTTATTTAAAAGATACAGTAAAACCAGGTATGAAAGAGCGGTTCGACCAGTTGAGACAGATGGGGATCAAGACCATCATGTGTACGGGTGATAATCCCTTGACTGCAGCAACCATTGCTCGTGAAGCAGGCGTTGATAGCTTCATTGCGGAAAGTACGCCAGAAGATAAGATTGAAGTTATTCGTCGTGAACAAAGCGAAGGTAAACTGGTTGCCATGACAGGTGATGGTACCAATGATGCACCGGCACTCGCTCAAGCTGATGTGGGCTTAGCCATGAATAGCGGAACGTCAGCTGCGAAGGAAGCAGCTAATATGGTCGATTTGGACTCCGATCCTTCCAAGATCATTGAGGTAGTTGCGATCGGTAAACAGTTATTGATGACACGAGGTGCACTAACGACCTTTAGTATTGCGAATGACGTAGCCAAATATTTTGCTATTATCCCAGCCATGTTTATGGTCGCTATTCCAGAGATGAATGTGCTTAACGTGATGAGTTTAGGGTCACCGCTCTCGGCAATACTCTCAGCACTCATCTTTAATGCTGTGATTATTCCCCTGCTCATTCCGCTTGCCATGAAAGGTGTCAAATACAAACCTATGGGTGCGAGTAAGTTACTCAGTCGGAATTTACTTATCTATGGCGTGGGTGGGGTTATTGCTCCCTTTCTCGGGATTAAAGTGATTGACCTAATTGTACACTTGTGGATTTAAGTGCGAAGGAATAAGATGGCATGCGTTATGTGCCGTAGACTATAATAGGGAAAGGCAGGAAATACCAATGAATAATGTAGAGTCATCCAATAAAAGTTCAGTGATAGGAGTTGCCGCACGCATCAGTATCGTGATGATTGTGATTTGCGGTTTAATATATCCATTGGTTAGTACCGGGATAGCCCAGTTCATTTTCCCACAACAAGCGAATGGAAGTATGGTGAAAGATGGGGAGGGTAAGGTCGTAGGTTCAGAGCTGATAGGACAGACCTTTACTAATCCTGCATTCTTCCAAGGGCGTGTTTCAAGTATTGAGAATAATGGAGCAGGTTCTGGATCCATGAACTATGCGCCCTCTAACCCAGATTTGGTGAAACGGATCCAAGAATCCATGGTTGCGTGGGAAGCAGCTAATCCTGATGTCCCTTTAGAGAAGTTGCCCATTGATCTAGTAACGAACTCTGGTTCAGGATTAGATCCAGATATTTCACCAGCCTCAGCTACAGCCCAGATTCCACGAATCAGCAATTTAACGGGATTAGATCAGGCTGAACTACAGAAGTTAGTGAACAACCATACCAAAGAACGTGACTTAGGCGTATTCGGGGATCCAAGAGTCAACGTATTACTGCTGAACCTCGCTTTAGGAGAAATGATAAAATAAAAAAAATGCGATCCATTCACTCACAAAAAGCCAAGGCATTTCGGATTTAATCCGCTTGTTTTTGGCTTCTTTTTTAATTCTTGACGTCTAGCAAAGGATGGAAGAACGATGGAAACTTTCAAAAGAAAAACGCCTGAAGAAATACTCATGTCGATTTACAAGTTGCATCGAGGACGATTAAAGATTCTCATCGGAGCTGTAAGTGGTTCAGGAAAGACATATCATATGCTCAGAGAAGGGCAACTTCTTAAGGAGCAAGGAATCGATGTCGTGATCTGTGCCGTTACCACATCTCAGCGGTCTGAAACGGTGGAACAACTTGCCGATTTGGAACGTGTGCCCAGTATTCATTGGACTAAGAATGGGATGGAACAGAAGGATTTGAATGTAGATATGCTGTTGGAGAGGAATCCAGAAGTTGTTCTTGTAGATGCCATTGCTCACCGAAATAGACCGGGTGCACCCTTTCACACAAGGCTTGAAGATATTCAATTTTTGCTCAGCCGTGGGATAAGTGTCATCACCACAGTTAACATATATGATCTAGAAGGTGTTAGGGAAGTCGCTAGTCGAATGACGGGTGTTGAAGTGGATGAAACAGTCCCTGCCAATACGCTTGCGTTAGCGGATGAAGTTCGACTTATTGATGTGACACCAGAAACGTTATTGAGCCGTATTGCCACGGGGAAACTGCAGTTAAGCCGAGCAGAGACAGATACTGTTTTTAAAAGAGGAAATTTAGCGATATTACGTGAATTGGCACTACGACATGTTGCTGAAGGTGTTAATGATTCCTTGGAGAAGCATAATGAGGAGATGGGGAACTACGGTCCGACAGGCGTAACCGAGAAAATTCTTGTGTCCGCACAATATCATTGGAACAGTTCCATTTATGTTCGGCGTGGTCAGCAAATTGCGAAAAGACTAAATGGGGATCTGTGTGTGATCACCTTTAGGAATCCCCACAAAAAAATGAGCAGAGAAGCGGAGACATTTAAACGTTCACTCGTGAAATTAGTTAAAAAGGTAAATGGTGAATTTGAGGAACTTTCTTTTAGCTCTAGACGGTCGCTACCTAACGTATTAGTTAAATATGCTATGGAACATCGAGCGACACGAATTGTGTTGGGTCATTCGAAGCAAACACGTTGGCAGGAATTCTGGCAAGGGTCAATTATCCATGACATCTTAAAAAAGATACAGAACATAGATGTATTTGTTATTGCTGACCGTGCAGAACATGAGGGAGAACGTATTATACCCACAAAAGTAGAAGGTCCAAGAGCAAGCTCGATGTATCGGCGCTTGAGCTCTGAAGAGGTAGATAAGCAGATTGAAAGAATCAGAAGAGGACAATTCAAGGTATATATTGGAGCCGCACCAGGTGTAGGTAAAACCTATACGATGCTTCGAGAGGGAAATGATCTACAACGTATAGGGACGAATGTGTTGATCGGACTTTTAGAAACACATGGTCGAAAAGAAACTGCAGCGCAGGTAGGCGCACTTGGAACGATTCCGAGAGCAGTCATAGATTATCGTGGCGCAAGGCTAGAAGAGATGGATACCAAAGAAATTATTAGGCAGGCA
This sequence comes from Paenibacillus sp. Y301, assembly GCF_059445505.1. Lineage (NCBI taxonomy): Bacteria > Bacillati > Bacillota > Bacilli > Caryophanales > Paenibacillaceae > Paenibacillus > Paenibacillus sp. Y301. The sequence continues at coordinate 195,552 of NZ_JCAIUL010000004.1, forward strand.
CCTGATGTGATCTTGGTTGATGAATTAGCACATACCAATGTTCCTGGGAGTAAGAATAAAAAGAGGTATGAAGATGTTATTGAAATTCTGAATGCAGGTATCTCTGTGATTACGACCATGAATGTGCAACATTTAGAAAGTCTTAATGATGCCGTTGCGCAAATAACAGGCGTCCGTGTTAGAGAAACTGTACCTGATCACATCTTAAGGTTAGCTGATGAAGTTCAATTAATAGATGTAGCACCTCAGTCGTTGCAACAGAGATTAAGAGATGGGAAAGTGTATGCACTCAATAAGGTGGAACAATCGTTAGGTCACTTCTTTAAGACAGGTAATTTAATAGCATTGCGTGAGCTGGCTCTAAGAGAAATTGCAGACGATGTAGACGAACGATTGGAAGCTTGGGAGCGAACAAGTTCTTTAAGAGGACCTTGGCGGAGACAAGAAGTGATATATGTATGTGTAGAATTAACAGCTCATGCGGAAAGTTTAATACGAAGGGGATTCCGAATCGCGCATCGCCTCAAAGCAATCTGGTATGTGACATATGTTCAGCTTGAGAAATCAGGATGTACGGAACAAGATAGGTTACGGATGGGGACGTTAAAAAAGTTAACAGAACAGTTGGGTGGTCAGTTTAACATACAACACGCGAGATGTCGTAGTGACATTGCAAAGGTGCTTATTACTCAAGCCAATGAGCATACGGCCACCCAAATTATTGTGGGTCAGTCCAAGCTTCCGCTATTTGAAGTATTATGGAAAGGATCTGTTGTGAAACGACTACTCCGTGCAGGGCGGCATGTAGATGTACTTGTTGTTGCGAGATTCTAAACTTTATAGATACTAGCAAATATATTAAAATATGCTCCTATTAAACAATAATAGGGGGAAGAAGGAGACATGCTCCTTCTTCCAAAGAATATAAGTTCTACGAACTAACAGTCTCTGTGATGACGACGACGTCTTTTTGCTTCAACTAGTACCTTTTGGCCTGGTCTAAGAACGATAACATCAACGCGTCTGTCATGTCTTTCGTGTCTTTCGTGTCTGTCGTGTCTGTGGTGTCTACGGTGTTTACAGTGTTTGCGGTGCTTACGGTGTTTATCACATTTATCACACATGGAGTTTCACCTCCTTTTCTAGTACAATATATTAATCATTTTGTTATCAGGTGTGGGTTTCTAGAGAAAATGGGGAGATGGATTAGCTGACCGGACCTGGTTTTACAATGTTCGATTTTAAGGGATTAACAGAAGTCTCTTCTGTGACGGCGACGGCTCTTTCTAGTTGCTACAACCAAAACCTTTCTGCCTGGTCTAATGCGAATAACAATCGTTCTTTTGTGGTCTTCCCGGTGTCTATTGCTCATGGAATATCACCTCTCTTTCTAGTCTCACTATATTAATCAATCGATGTTCTAGTGTGGGTTTATCATAAAAATGAGAATTCTGCCCTTTTTAGGCTTGATAGGAAACTATTTTCTCTATCCGAAAACATAAAAAACCACCGATTATCTAAGCCTGAAGTGGCTATGATGATCGGTGGTTTTTTGATGATTATTTATAAATTTAAATTTTAGAATCCTTTGTATTGAGGTTCTTCGTTCTCTAACTGTTGTACACGAGATTCTACTTGTTGAACGATCTGTTGAGCTTGTTCTGCGGCATTTGTAAATGTTGTTTTGGCTTCTTGATTCTGTGTTTCTAGAGCGAATTGTTCAAGATTGGCTTGAGCACCTTTTAATGATGCTAGGCATGTTTTTACTTGAGAAGCAACGGTCATCTGTTTCACCTCCTTAATTATTTGGAGTCTGATAAGGAAGTAACGAAAGATATCTTATCCTATTTTTGATAAACCCATACATCAAATGTGGAACAAGAAATAAAGCCGACGCTGGTTAAAACAATAAGTTAGAGGACATCTTATGTGTAATCACTTTAAAAAAAACGAACAGGAAAGAGGTATACCAATATGCAGGATTGGTTAGTTGTTGCTCTACGTACCATCTTAACTATTGTTGTTCTTTTCTTTTTGACCAAACTTCTCGGTAAAAGGCAAGTATCCCAGCTGTCCTTATTTGAGTACATAACGGGTATTACGATCGGAAGCCTAGCAGCAACGATTCCTATTGAAATGGATGGTACTTGGCATTTAGGTCTCATATCGTTAGTCGTATGGGTGTTATGTTCCTTAATAATTGAATTCTCAACAATAAAGAGTAAAAAGGCGAGAAATCTCCTAGATGGTAAATCCACCATTCTCATTAAAGACGGAAAGATACTCGAGGAAAATCTGAAAAAAGAGCGACTTACGACAGATGAACTAATGGAACAGCTAAGAAGTAAAAATGTATTTAGAGTTGCAGATGTGGAATTTGCTCTGATGGAGTCCAGTGGTGAAGTTAATGTGCTGTTAACCAAAGAAAATCAACCTCTAACCTCAAGCCATCTGGGTATACAAGTCGCGCCAGAGCAAGAACCACAAGCTGTCATCATGGATGGAGAGATTATGGATGAACCCTTAGCTACCATTGGCTTGAACCGAAGATGGTTAAATACAGAGTTGGAGAAAATAGGGGTTGCGATCGAGAACGTCTTCCTTGGTCAGGTTGATTCATATGGGCAATTATTTGTTGATCTGTTCGATGATCAGATTATTGTTCCGAAACCCCAGAATAAAGCGGCGTTATTTGCAACATTGAAGAAATGCCAAGCTGATCTAGAAATGTTCAGTTTGTCGACGGATAATCAAGAAGGAAAGCAAATGTATGAGGAATGCTCAAAAAACTTGGATCAAATCATTAAAGACGTTAGACCTTCGCTTACTCGTTAATTTGAAAAAGGATGGAGGCCATGCTCATGGCAAATAACAAGAAGAAAAATTTAACCCCCACACAACAAGAATATCAGGAACTAGCCAAGCGAAATGAACCGCCAAGACCTGTTCTCAAAAATTGTCTTCGGGCTTTTATCGCGGGTGGCATACTGTGCTTAATAGGACAAGCGGTTCAAGAAATGTTTGTTCATTGGGCTGGATTTACGGAAAAGACAGCTGCCGACCCAACGGTTGCCGTCATGATCCTAATCTCTGTTATTTTGACCAGTTTTGGAGTATACGATAAATTGGCTCAATGGTCAGGAGCGGGTACGGCCGTCCCAGTTACTGGATTTGCAAACTCCATGGCTTCCGCGGCAATCGAGCACCGAAGTGAAGGCATTGTGCTAGGTATAGGTGGACAAATGTTTAAAATTGCTGGTCCAGTCATTGTGTTCGGTACCGTTGCCGCTTTTATCGTTGGTATACTGACGTGGATATTTCAAGGTGGAGGAGGTTCATGACATGTTAAAGGGACATCAAAGTTGGGTGTTTGAGAATAAGCCGGTGATTCTTGGAAAGGCAACGGTTGTAGGACCTTTCGAAGGAAGAGGGCCGCTAGCCGAGGACTTTGACATTATCCATGGAGATTCCATGTTGGAAGAGAAAAGTTGGGAGAAGGCCGAGAAGGTATTGATTGAAGAGGCGTCTAAACTTGCGATAGAAAATGCAGGGCTGACAAAAGAACAGGTCCAGTTCTATGTTGGTGGGGACCTCATGAACCAGATCATTAGTAGCAGCTTCGCGGCACGCACCTTATCTATCCCGTATCTTGGTGTATTTGGTGCTTGTTCGACTTCTATGGAGAGTTTGGCTCTCGCTTCCATGATCGTCAATTCCGGATCTGCTCATTATGCATTAGCAGGTACTTGTAGTCATAATGCAAGCGTGGAGAAACAATTTCGCTACCCAACGGAGTATGGATCACAGAAACCACCAACCGCTCAATATACCGTAACTGGAGCAGGTGCAGCCATAGTGTCAGATAAAGGGGAAGGGCCCGTTGTAACCTCAGCTACGATCGGAAGAGTTATCGATATGGGGATCACGGATCCATTTAATATGGGTGCGGCTATGGCTCCAGCTGCTGTTGATACTATAGAGGCTCATTTTCGTGATTTAGAAATTCAGCCCAGTTATTACGATTTAATCGTAACAGGAGACCTATCGAAGATTGGATACGAAATTGCTTGTGAATTGTTGAAGAAGCATAACATTCCGATGCAACAAACCGAATACAGCGACTGCGGAATGATGATATATGACTATGACACACAGATGGTGCAATCAGGTGCAAGTGGATGTGGATGTTCTGCCGTCGTGACCTATGGTCATTTACTTAATCGCATGCAACGTGGGGAACTTAATCGAATTCTTGTTGTTGCAACGGGGGCTCTTTTATCCCCACTTAGCTTTCAACAAGGAGAAACGATTCCTTGTATCGCTCATGCCGTATCTATTGAAGCAGGGAGGAACATTTCGTGATATTCTTATGGGCATTTTTAGTTGGTGGAGCTATATGTGTTTTTGGACAAATATGTTTCGATGTATTTAAGCTAGATCCTGCACATACAATGACCTTGCTTGTGGTGATAGGTGCGGCTTTAGATGGTTTAGGGTGGTATGAACCATTGATTGAATTTGCGGGTGCTGGGGCTTCTGTTCCCATTACGAGTTTTGGTAATGCACTAGTGCATGGTGCTATAACTGAATTAAACAAAAATGGATGGATTGGGATTATTACTGGGATCTTTAAAGTAACAAGTGCGGGGATATCATCAGCGATTATATTCTCATTCTTGGCTGCTTTATTTGTGAAGCCCAAGGGATAAACCATTCCTATTAGGCTGTGATTAAGGATGATTCATGTCCTTGGATCACAGCATTTTTTTAAATTATACGGATCCTTTGTAAAAGGGGCATTGCCGGGTCTACTTGTAATTAGTGCTTAAACGTGCAAATACTTGTCGCAAGACCCCCTGAAACAATTGAAATAACCGAGTAGAAGAAGGTTTCCCAAGAAATAAGAAGTCCACCCATTCCGATGATAAGCCCATCAATTAAGAATATAATTACCCCTACGTTCAAATGAACATATTTGGATATTAATTTAGCGAGTAAGTCTGTTCCGCCGGTACTTGTCTCAAATCGCAACATCAAGCCAAGTCCAGTTCCGAGCAGAAATCCACCTAACATAGAGCTCGTAAGGGGTCCTATTTCAATATAATAGAGGAAGTAGTACTGAAAGGGTGCTACTAACTCAATAAAGAGTGATGAGACAAGCATTCCAGTTAAGCTATTATAAAAAATGTCGCGATCTTGCTTCCATGCAACGATGAAGATTGGAATGCTGAACAATAGGATAACTAGTCCGATTCTGTAGGAGAACATGTAATTGATGATTAGTGCTATACCGATGACTCCACCATCTAATACTTTATAGGGGACGAGGTAGAAGTCTGTGCCTATAGCGATAAGTAAACATCCAAATATAATAATCGCGTATTTACGAAATGAATTCATGTTCACAGCTCCCCAAAAAGCTTCCCGATAACTTGTCTAATATATATGCTAGTTATAGCTAATACATGATATGTAGTGGATACCTCTTTTTGGTATGTAGAATTTGAATTAGTACACGGAAGCCGCACTTCTCGGTAGACTTGTCAGAGTACTGTCACGTGGAAATGGTTTACTAGTATTAATTAGGACTATTATAATGTTATTCGTCATGTGCATCTGGGGTAAATGTATTGTATGATAAATAAATCAAATACTAAATATAGATCAAGTGAGTATATTAAAAATGCAACTGAGAAGTTGAGAGAGGAAGTGGAGTTGTGCAAGGGAATGCTGCATTACTTAAAGATGCGAAGAAAGTATTAGGTCAGACTAGCCGGACATTTATTATCCCCATAAGTCATCTAGGATCAGGCCTTCAAGAAGCTGTTACGGCAGGATATCTGAGTATGAGAGCTATTGATGAAATTGAAGATCACGAGACACTTCCTAAGGAAGATAAAATTTTTCTATTACAGTCGATTTCTACTTTATTAAAAGAGAACTATACAAATGAAGATTTCGTATCTTTATTTGAATCGTATAACAATTATTTACCTGAGGTTACTCTGCGAATAACAGATTGGCTCAAGCTAGCGCCCTTGAAGACAGTAGATTTGGTGTGTCATTATACATCGGTTATGGCACAGGGAATGGCTGATTGGGTGGTTAAGAACTGGAATATTCAGAATAAAGAGGATTTAGATGATTATACTTATTATGTTGCGGGATTAGTAGGAATCATGTTGTCTGACTTATGGGCTATGTACGGCGAGAGTAACGTAAACAAAGATCAAAGTGTTGCCTTTGGCCGAGGATTACAACTGGTGAATATTATTAGTAATCGTTCTATAGATTCAGAGCGTGGAGTGAACTTCCATCCACCAGGTTGGAGTTTTGATGAAATGCTTGATTATGCTCGTCAGAACTTGAAGATCGCGGAATCTTATACAAGTCGGATTAAGCTTGACCCCATTTATAATTTCTGCAAAATACCCCTTGCACTAGCCAACGGAACACTAGATGCTATCGTTTCTGGGAAATCTAAACTCAACCGTATTTCTGTACTTAAAATTGTGAGTGGAGCGGTTAGATAATTTATAAGCATGATACAGATGTGTTTAAGGTCGAATAGTTACACGTGTATTTATAGGGACTAAGGAAGACAGAGCAAGGACATCGCTATTGTACATTCGAATACAACCATGGGATACGTCTCTTCCAATGGAGGAAGGATCATCCGTACCATGAATACCATAGTGAGGTTTGGAGAGACCCATCCAAAAGGCACCAAATGGTCCTCCTGGGTTCGGTTGTTTATTTATAATCGTGAATTCACCTGTTGGTGTTCTGGTTAGCATCTTTCCAATGGCTATGGGGAAAGACCTAACAACACGATTAGCATCAAGTAAATATAAATTTCGATCTGAGAGATCTACAATAATTCGATAATTGGGCATATACATGATCACTCCTTTCATTTAAGGATATGTAATCAGGTGTCTGGGTGTGAATAGATAAATGAAGTGCAAAAACGGCTGTGCCATCCTTCAAAGAGGATAGTACAGCCGTTTCTTTTTGAATTGAAAAAGCACCCGAAATATGTATTCAGGGTGCTTTGGCTTGCAGCATGACAAGCTATATATTTAATCCCTGTGAGCCATTTGTGTTACGGCTACAGCTGGTCCCTTTAGCAGTTGGGTTACAGAATAAATGACTTCTAACACAACAAAAGCCCTACCTCTCTTTTGTCCTTACGGCTCCAATGACCGCGCCAGTGTGAATCAGATACGTCTTTAAAAATCTACTTGATTTGGGTTTAATAAAATAGAAATTTCAACTTCATTTGGTGAAGGGTTATTCTAATTGCGAGGAACGCTAGGGGATTAAAATATTTAAACACTTTAAATATCATATCACATATAAGTTCAGATATCAACCTATTTTCGCAACATGGATCATTTCAACAGATTTATAGGTATGTGAATGGTAATGTGATAATCGGTTATACCCACAGATCGGGATAACAGGAGTCATAATAGTACAATTTTGAAGGAATTTAGGAATTTTACTAAATCACCGCTCAATTTGGACATGAATTATATCAAAATTTTCCGGATTCATTTGTGATAAAAATCATGTTTTGAATTAATATTGACGTATTTTAGCTGTAAATTGATCGTTCTATGACAATCGTAAAAAAGTACCAATATTATGTAATTTTCGTTGATGCATTTCCAGAAGATAGGTATAATTAAAGCGTCTAAGATTTAGACAATTAAAATATAAGGGAGTTTAACCATGAAACGCGGAGACCTGCTGATCATTGTTGTTATTGCTGCTGTGGCATTATTTTTTCTGGTTCCCAGATGGTTGCCTGAGAATGAAAGTGAAAAAAATCACAATGAAATCCTTACAGTCGATATTACTTTGAATGGAAAGTTGTATAAAACGGTTGAATTAACTAAAGAGGAACAAATTATCGAGATTAAGTCGATGCGCGGATCCAATGTAATCAAAGTACATGACTATGGAGTTGAAATGTACGATACAGATTGTCCTGATAAAGTATGTCTTACTTTTGGCTTTATTACGAAACCGAAACAGACCATTATTTGTTTGCCTCACCGCGTTATGGTTGAAATCAATGGATTGCAGGATGTAGGAGATGAGCCAGATGCTATTGTCAACTGAACAATCTACACGATTGTTGAAGAAAACAGTTATTATTGCAATCTTTGCTGCCGTAGCCGTTGTTCTAAGTATTGTGGAATCCATTATTCCTGTTAATTTACAAATACCAGGTGCCAAATTAGGGCTTGCGAACATTATGATTCTAACCTGTCTCTATTTCTTACGAGGTCGAGATGCCTTGATGTTAGTAGTATTAAAGACCATTATTACAGCATTTATCTTCGGGACGTTCTCAAGTATGCTGTTCAGCCTATTTGGGTCATTGTTTAGCTTCATCGTGATGTATCTAGTGATGAAATTAGGTCGCAATCAAGTTAGTTTGATTGGTGTGAGTATCATCGGGGGAGTAGGACACAACTTCGGTCAAATCACGGCAGCATCGATTGTCTTCCAAAGCTCTAATATTTATTATTATATGCCATTGCTCTTAGTAACAGGTCTAGTAACGGGTATCCTCGTTGGAATTGCTGTCAAATACTTAGTACCTACTTTAACGAAGTTATCCTTATTTGAAGAGTTTCAGTCACAGGTTAAGGATGCGAGGGACAACAGGCAGCAGCGCGATGAGGAGATACCTCCTGTTCTGGATCCAGGTGAGTATGACTCAGCGATTGAACTTGTCGGAGTTGCTTATACCTATGATAAGGAACATCCAGTGGTCGATAATATATCCGTAAATATTCTACAAGGACAATGGGTGACATTGGTCGGTGCAAATGGTTGTGGTAAGTCAACTCTCGTGAAGCTTGTTAATGGCCTGCTTCCGAAAAGTGCAGGTTCAATTAGGGTGAAGGGCATAGAGTTACAACCCAATACTATAGGGAAGATTAGGCAGACGATCGGCATGGTGTTTCAGAATCCAGACAATCAATTTATTGGAACGACGGTTGAGGATGACATCGTATTTGGTCTTGAGGGACAATGCCTTCCGATAGATGTAATGGAGGATAGAGTTAGGACGTATGCATCTAAACTTGGCATCTCAGATCTACTACATAAGCATCCAAGCGAGTTGTCCGGAGGACAGAAACAGCGAGTAGCGATTGCATCCATTCTGAGCATGGAACCAGAAGTCGTTATTTTTGATGAAGCTTCATCTATGTTGGATGAGAAGACGCGTAATGACCTTCAAGTTATTCTGTCAGACATGCATCAGAGTAGAAAGTACACAATTCTGTCTATTACACATGATGCACAAGAGATTGCAGCTTCAGAGCGAGTCCTCGTGTTACATGAAGGCAAGTTCATTGCGGATCTAACACCAACGGAACTGTTCCAGAATGAAGAACTTCTTGAAATGACTCATCTGACTGCGCCGTTTGCTTATCAGCTTACGAGAGAGTTGCATAAGCATGGTTTGGATATTTCGATTCCCAAATGCGAGAAGGAATTTACGGAGGCACTATGGCCATTACATTTGATCAAGTGAATTATGAGTATGACGCGAACAGCATGTGGAGACAATCAGCGCTTCAAGGGGTAGATTTACAATTGGATTCAGGGATACTGGTAGGTATAGCTGGGGCCACCGGCTCTGGCAAGTCTACATTATTACAGATGTTCAATGGGATATTAAAGCCAACTTCAGGCACAGTTCAGGTACTCGACGTTACGATAAGAGGGGGAGAGAAGGCGCCCAAGCTTCAGCAATTACGCAAAAAAGTCGGACTCGTCTTCCAGTTTCCTGAGCAGCAGTTATTTGAAGATACAGTAGAGAAAGATCTATGTTTCGGACCGATGAACTTCGGGGCTAGCCTAGAGGAAGCTAAAGAACGTGCGCGTACGGCCATGGAGAAGATGGGGTTAGACCTAAGCTTACTTTCTCGTAATCCATTTCAACTTAGCGGTGGACAAATGCGAAAGGTAGCCATTGCATCCGTGTTAGCTATGGATCCTGAAGTGCTGGTGCTTGATGAACCGACGGCAACACTAGATCCAGTAAGTAGGGCAGAATTAATTCAATTATTACATCGTCTATGTCGAGAGGAAGGCAGAACAGTCATTATCGTAACACATCGCATGGATGAGCTCCTTCCTTTTGCTAACCAGTGGATTGTTCTACACGAAGGAAGTACTGTATTTCAAGGTTCGGTTAAATCCTTAGTTGAGCAAGCAGATCAAATGGAAGCTTACGGTATTGCGATTCCACAATCGATACGTTATTGGCGAGCTCTATCCAAGAAATTCGGGTTGAGTAACGAAGAGCCCTGTTTGAGTGCCGAAGCGATGTCTAATCGAATTGCACAAATTGTCAATGCAGAGGAATTCATGGAGAAGAGGGATCATCATGAGCAATAAATTTCTGATCGGTCGAACGATTGATACAGGTTCATGGATACATCGTCTGGATCCTCGTGCAAAGATGGTAGCGATGATGTTGTATGTAGTGATTATTATTATGTCCAATACATGGTTAGAAATGGCTTGTGTCGTTGGATTTTCCTTAGCCATTATTGCGTTAACACGTATTCATATCAAGTATTTCATTCGGGCTGCTAAGCCGTTATGGGTATTAATGCTCTTTATATTTATTGTTCAAATTATAAAAGTAGATGACAAGAATGGTCCCATCCTCTTGAGTATGGGTTCTTGGAATCTTTATGTTGAAGGATTCAAGATTGGATTATTCTCCGTGTTACGAATGGCGTTTCTTGTATCCTTTACAGCCATTCTAACTTTTACAACGACGCCGGGTCGCCTTAATCAAGGGCTAGAGGGGGTTCTGAAGCCACTTAAGCTTATCCGAGTATCGCCGGATCGGTTCACGCTGATGGTCAGTATTGCGCTTCGGTTTATACCCTCAATTCTAGAAGAGACTCAGATTATTATGAAAGCTCAAGCATCTAGGGGAGCCGATGTAAGAGAACTCCCATGGAAAGAGAAGGGAAAGATGCTTGTATCTTTGCTTGTTCCTGTTACGGTGGGGGCTTTTCGAAGGGCAGAGGATCTGGTCCATTCCATGGAATCTCGGGGATTCCGGATGGGAGAGTCCCGAACAAAGTTTCACCGTCTCATCTGGAATAAGAGAGACACAGTATTTATTACCTTTTTTATTGTCATGCTCATGGCTATGGTGTGGATGTCGGGTTATGGAACGGGAGAACTGTGGACGCTTTAAAGAATTCATTACTTCTTGGTGGAGGGGACTATCATGGCACGTTTTTTTAATGGGAAAGAAATCGAACTACTTGCACCTGTCGGTACATTTGAAATTTTTAAGGAAGTAATTCAGGCACCTTGTGATGCTGTTTACCTGGGTGGACCAAGTCTAAATATGCGTATGATGCGCAAAGGATACAATTTCACACTTGAAGAGATTGTTGAAGCAACAGCAATAGCTCATGCATTACATAAAAAAGTCTATGTCACAGTGAATAACTTGCTGAGTGAGGAAGATGTTGAAGAGGCAAAAGAATACCTGCGTTTCCTTGAAGGAGCGCATGTTGATGCATTGATCGTTCAAGACTATGCCGTAATCATGTTGATCCAGGAAATGAATCTTCATCTCAACGTCCATGCCTCAGTCATGATGAATGTCCATAATCTAGAGACGGTTCGCATGTTACAAGAACTTGGTGTGACTCGTGTTGTGACATCTAGAGAAATGGATCTACAGACAGCGCGACATATTTGGACTAAGAGTGGAATGGAATTAGAGTATTTCATTCATGGTGATATGTGTGTTGCTCATGGTGCTAACTGTCATTTTAGTTCTACGGTTTTTGGAATGAGTGGAAGTCGTGGTAAATGTATGAAGCCATGTCGATGGGAGTATCGTGTGAAGAAAGATGGGAATGTCTATCCAGCGGATTATCCCCTTGCGGTGAAAGATATGTATATGTATGAGAACATTCCGGAGCTTATAGAGTCTGGTATTTGTTCGTTCAAAATTGAAGGCCGGATGAGAGATGTCAACTTTATTCTTTTATTGATTAACAGTTATGGAGATGCCATAGATCGATATATTGAAGATCCGGTCGGGTACGATCGTACATTGGATAGTGGCAAATTGTATGAGAGTCGAAAAAGAGACTTCTCCACAGCTTATGCCTTCGGTAAACCAGGATTATCTAATATGAATCGACGGTATGAAGGTACAGGGAAGTTCTATAGTACAGGTAAGGTATTCAGCACACCAACGGCTGAACGTTCAATGACGAAAGCGCGTGTGACTGAGCTACAGGAGCAACTAGCACAAGTGCAACAGACGAATTCATCTTCTTGCCCAGGCTTAAGTGTTCGTGTGAATAATATGGAACAAGCTCGTATGGCGATAGAAGAAGGTGTTGATGATGTATATCTTTCAGGCGATGTGTATTTGCCAGATGTCCCGTTCACGAAGAATAATATGATGGAACTAAGCAGTATAAAAGGTGCAACCAAGCTGTATCTTGGATTGCCTCGGATGATGACGGAGTTACACTTTGAACAGTACAGTGAGTTACTTTCCCGAGATCCATTAGGTATAGATGGACTTGTAGTAACGAATATCGGTGCTATTCATGCATTTGCCGATAAAGGGTATCCGATGGTTGGAGATACCAGCTTGAATATATACAACCACTTAGCAGCTGAGATGTATGCTGATCTAGGCATAGAGAGAATGACAATATCCCCAGAGATGACAGCAGGACATTTCACAGAGTTACTTAAGAGATCTACAGTACCTCTAGAAGCTGTGGTACATGGGTCTCCAACGGTTATGTATATGGAACATGATCTATATGAGAACACGGAGGTACATGAATCTGTAGGAGAAGAAAATAATCGGTATGTCGATAATTCAGTGCTTGTTCTAATGACGGATAAGGGAGAGAACCCAGTGTACCGTGACCAACATGGTCGCAATCATCTCACCTTGGCTAAAGAAATCTGTTACCTACCTATGGTAAAGGAACTAGCGGAGGCAGGCTTATCGCATTTCCGAATTGAAGGTGCTACCTACAGTGTAAGTGAGTTACGTACAATCATATGTGCCTACAAAGCAGCGATTCATGAACAATCTTCTTCAGGCGAGCTGTTTGAACGTCTTAATCCTGTATATGCTGGATATACACTGGGCTCATTGCAATTTAACTGATTGGACGGACAATACGGAATAAATAACACTATTTAATCATCTGCATCAGATGAGAGGGAGATTTCGCATGAAGGTTATGACAGAACATGATATTGGACCCGAAGAAATCAAGGCTAAGCGAGCATCCTATTTTTACCCTTGTACTCAACACTTTTACCAGAGACCTCCACAGATTGTTAAAGGATCGATGCAACACTTGTACGATGAACAGGGACAGGAATATATAGACTTTTTTGCAGGTGTCTCTGTTGTAGCTTGTGGACACTGCAATCCTTCTATTATAGGTGCAACAATGAACCAGCTTCAGAAGCTACAACATACGTCTACTATTTATTTAACACAACCCATTGTCAATTTAGCTGAACGACTTGCACAATTGTTGCCAGGAGATCTTCGACGGACATTTTTTGTGAACAGTGGCACCGAAGCCAATGAGGGAGCACTTCTATTAGCTAGAATGCATACGGGGCGTAAAGGGTTTATCGCTCTTGAACACGGCCTACATGGTCGAAGTAATCTGACGATGAGTGTTACAGGGTTGTCCATGTGGCGTACAGACCCCTACTTAGAGGATGAAGTATATTTCATTCCACGTCCCTACTGCTTAGGGGTGACTCCAGAAGAGGCCGCTCAAGAGTCCCTTAAGGCGCTTGATCGGATACTCGAGACTAAGGGAGATACCATTGCTGCATTGATCATAGAACCCATTCAAGGCAATGGGGGGATCATCATTCCTCCAGAGGGTTACCTACAGGAAGTGAAGACGCGTCTTGAGCGATATGGTGTACTGATGATCGCTGATGAAATTCAGACAGGATTCGGCCGTACAGGTCGGATGTTTGCTATAGAACATTTCAATGTCGTACCTGATATCATATCGATGGCAAAAGCACTGGGGAATGGTGTTCCTATTGGAGCTTTCGCTACGACCGATCACATTGCAGCGTCTTTAAATCGACCTTCAGCATCCACATTTGGAGGTAATCCTGTATCTTCTGTTACGGGAATGGCTGTACTAGATTACATCCGTGAAGAGAGCCTAGTTGAACGCTCCGCGGAACTTGGTGATCTTCTCATGCAGGGACTAGAAGAGCTTATGGATAGGCATGGGGCTGTAATCTCAGAAGTTCGTGGCAAAGGATTAATGATTGGTGCGGAACTCATGACTGGCAAGCCAGACCTTGGGGCTATGCTTGTGGATCAGGTGCTTGAGGAGATGAAGGATCACGGATTCCTTATTGGGAAGAACGGGATTCATCGTAATGTATTGGCATTTCAGCCACCTCTAGTGATTCAGCATAAGGACGTACAGAAGATGTTGACGGAACTGGATATCGTATTAACGAGAATAGAACAAGAACAATCTGGAGCGGTAGAAGACTTGCCAGAAAGGGATCATCATTGAGGATGAATGGTGTATAACCTATGACTACGAAAACAATAATTCAAAAAGGTAAACAATTTAGTGAACTCGTAATGTTCTCACATACGTTATTCTCTTTACCTTTCGCTGTGATTTCAATGGTATGGGCAGCGGGTGGCTGGCCGTCGTGGTGGATTATGATCTGGGGGTTAATTGCCCTAATTGGTGCACGTAACGGAGCCAATGCCTTCAATCGATTAGCTGATCGTAAGATTGATGAACAGAATCCACGTACGGCTACAAGACATCTTCCACAGAAACTACTTAAGACACGTGAAGTGACTCTTTTTGTAATTATTAATTATTTTATTTTTGTAATTGCGGCTTCTATGCTCAATCCATTGTGTATGGTATTGTCTCCGGTGGCTATTGTTCTGATCACGGTGTATTCTTACACGAAACGATTCACTTGGCTTAGCCACCTTTATCTAGGATTTGTAATTGCGTCTGCACCCATAGGAGCATGGTTTGCCGTGACTGGACAGTTTGCCTTTACACCCTTTGTGTTAGGGACAATTGTAATGCTCTGGATAGCGGGCTTTGATGTTATCTATGGAACACAAGATATCGAGTTTGACCGTAAGTATGGCTTATGGTCCATTCCTAGCTTCTTCGGGCTAAAGATGGCTCTATGGATGGCTAAAGGAATGCATGGTGTTATGCTTATCCTTTTAGTATTTCTTTATTATTTCAGAGATTTAAGTTGGATGTATCTAATTGGACTAGGTATTGCAGCGATATTACTCATGACGGAGCATGGTATTATCAGACCGAATCAACCTAAATTAATGAAGATTGCTGCCTATAATCTAAATCAAGTGATTAGCATGGTGATCGTAATTTGTACGTTAATCGATTTCTTCTTCATTGCATAAATAATTAAGCATCTAAACAAGGACTATAATGAACCCGAAAGCCCAAACAGCAGGTCAAGGATAATCACCTTGACCTGCTGTCTTCTTGTACATCATTTTATTGTGAAATTCAGCTACATCTTCCGCCAATCCATGTACTTTGTAAGACATCACTTACAGAGAATCTATTGTATTAATGGTCACGTCCTGCGAAATAATCAAGTAAAGTTTGAAGATCATGATGTGCAGGGAAAGAGGATAGCTGATCAATAATAGCTTGAGCTTTATTTAAATACTCCTGATTAAGTTCTTCTGTTTGTTCTAGCGCTCCAGATGAACGCACCGCGTCTATGGCCTCTTGAATTTCTTCAGGGGTGGAACCGTCATAGACCGCTCTAATGATGCCTGCTAGTTCAGGTTTCTGTAGGGCATATAAGACGGGTAGTGTGACTTGTCCCTGAATAAGATCACTTCCAGCAGGTTTCCCAAGGACATCAGGAGTCTGGGTGAAATCGAGAAGATCATCTTGAATCTGAAACGACATCCCTAGATACTCGCCGAACTTGTACAGTTGGTCTGCAATTTCAGGATCAGCTTCTGTAGATAAAGCTCCTACGCGTAGACAAGTAGCCATTAATTGCGCTGTTTTGTTCATAGATTTCTCTAAATATTGATCTAACGTTAGATCATAATCATATCGGTGTTCAAGTTGCTCATACTCTCCAAGACAGAGTTGAGTGGTTGCGATAGCAGATAAGTCATGAATATAATGCTGTCTCTTTGTAGAATAATCAGAGAGGAGTTCTATCACCCGGGCAGACATATAGCCCCCAATATGAATAGCTTCAGATACACCTGTCGTTGTATGCATAGAGGGTTGCCCCCGTCGCATATCTGATCGGTCAATAATATCATCATGAATCAGAGAAGAAGCGTGGATGAATTCTGCAGCAGCAGCTAATTGAACTTGTAGCTTGCCAGTTGGAAGGGTACCGAACCGACTCCCTACAATGAGCATCAAAGGGCGTACTCTTTTTCCACCGGATCGAACAAGCTCAAGGATACTCTTAGAAATAACAGAGGAAGCAGGTACATCTCGATCCAATCGAACGATATCTTCAATGGTTTTGTTGATCCGTCGTAAATTAATATTCAGGCTCTCGTGTAGTTTCATGTTGTTACCCTACCTGTTCTACGGTTGTGGAGTCCACATCTCGTCTGAGTTCATGATTTAAGAACTGCTCCAAACAGGTGAACAAGAACTCAACTTCAGAATGCCCCTCAGCCCCTCGAATTTGCCACTTCTTGATGTGGGGTGCTAGGTAGGTTATCAGATCTATTTCATCATACTGGACGGCTAATTGAATATATAGACTGTATAAATAATCACCATCTAATACCTTACGGGTAAGGTTAGGATCAGAATAATGGCAGTCTTTATGCCGACTTGTCGCTATCTTAAGGATAGTATAAAGTGCGAGAAGACGAACTTTACGTTCATAAAGTAAGTCGTAACTATTCAATAAGGCTTCCGTAACCAGCATTTCTGTACGATCGATATCCAACACAATTCCCGCCTTTGGAGAACACTCAGCTTGGAGTAAGAGGAAGGTTTCATTCATAAGTTGTGTGTGCATATTCTTCACCCCTTGGATCGGTTTTCTTATGCCAATAAACCCTTCTAGATCATATAAAATAAGGAGAGTAATGTGCGAATTGCACATTACTCTAATGTATCTATATAGATTGAACTAAAGTGATCTCCCCAAATTTCTACAGATTGAATAGAAAATCAATCATTTAAGGTCGGTAGTTAGGTTCAAACTATCTAGCGTTGCTAATTTAAGAAATGGTAAGGACATCAGTCCGTAAATAAGTACCATCTTCTGACGAGCGGGATCTTCTTCCAATGGCGTTTCAACCAAGGAAGTACATAGTAATCAAGACCCAATACGCTTCCTGAACCGCCGATTAAGGCGATAGCAGCCGTTACATACCATATCATTTCAGTTGGTGCCATACCTGAAGTCCAGATCATAACGCCCAGACCGATGGTTGCAATCGATGAGATAGCTGAGAATAGACCCAAGATAAGTAATGCACCCAACGTTATTTCGGCAACAACCATGCCAATTTGGAATATTTCAGCGAGTACGGTGTAACCACCATCTGAGGTATAGAAGAATATATCCATAAAGGTATTCATGATGCTAGTAATAAATCCAGGTACAGGGAGAGCGGTTAAGGTCTCACCAGTTGTAGCAACAGCAGAAGCTGCAGCTTGAGCATCGACTGTTTCTGCAACAGCATTGACAGCTTCACTCGCAGCGGATGTAGCATCAGCCAATGGGGAGGCAGGAATCAGGAATATTCGAGATGGATCCTCGATCAGATTACTAACCTTATCCCAACCTTCTTTAATCCACATGAACCCAACAAAGATACGGAGTGGGAAGAGCCAGAAGTTAGGCGAACGTTTGGAGAAATGACCACCAAGGAAACTTCTGCGATTCTCAACATGGAAGAACTCATGCATCAGGTAAGTCCATATTTTATTAAATCCAGCAACGGTAGAAAGATAGAATAAATTAATAAAGTGCTTAGATACCATGGCCATAAATCCAGTAAGCATGAACATCTTATTAGGAAGTCCTACATTGGCCACACCATAACGGCTTCCGATGGAGACCATCGTACCATGAAATGCAGGTTTGTATGATTTCTTCTCTGTACCCATTACATCGGCATGGATGTTATGAGCAATGAGTGGAGCTGCGTGTTCGGCATTCTCGACCATTTGAGGTACAGGACGAGTCTCACCTTCAGGAATGAAGAAAATATTATCTCCAACAACATATACATTCTCATGATCCAAGCTTTGTAACTTGTCGTTAGTTTCAATACGTCTGCGACCTTGTTGCTTCACATCTAATGAACCTACAAGGTCAGATCCTTCAACCCCAGCCGTCCATACTATTGTATTGGCTGCGATCTCTTTATCTCCAAGTAGGACAGCAGTTGGATCAACACCCGTAATTTTGGCATTCGTAATGATCTCGACACCCAATTTACGAAGACGCTTCTCTGATTTAGCAATGAGCTTATCTGGAAGAATAGGTAGAATCTTAGGAGCCATATCCGCAACGACCAAGCGAACGTCATGCGTATTAATATAGAACTCCTTACACAGTTCATCGCGGAATTCAGCCATTTCACCGATCAGTTCCACACCTGTGAATCCAGCTCCAACGACAACGAAGGATAGCTTAGTTTTACGGATAATAGGATCCGATTCTTTGGCAGCTTCACTGAACATGTTGCGAATCTGTTCCTTCAATCGAACTGCATCTTCGAAGGACCATAGAGAGAATGCATTTTCTTCTGCTCCAGGAATTCCGAAGAAAGTAGGTTTACTACCTGTACCTATGACTAAATAGTCATAATCATATTTTGCTTTCTCTGATGATAATGTTTTAGCTTCAAAATCAATTTTTTGAATATCATCAAGGACAACATCGACCTTCTGATTGGCAAATATCTTCTTGAGATCGATCTTAACGGCATCTTCAGGAGTACGATTAGCCGCTACCTCATGAAGTTCTGTTAATAATGTATGATATGGATTACGATCAATCAATTGAATCTGAACGTCTTCGTTCTTCTTAAATTTACGAGCTAATTTCTTAGCTGTGAGAACGCCACCGTAACCTCCGCCCAACAGGACAATTTTCTTCACTGATAGTCACCTCGTTATATATCTAATATGTTCCAGCGCTTAATAGTACCTATAATTCTCTAGTGTTTATAAGAAAGATTATTTAGCACCTTCAAGAGCTTTTTGGGACAATGTAACAAAGTCAGATACGTGAATGGTTACGCCAGAGATAGCATCTGTTTTACCTTCTGCATTCATAGTAATTGCAGCTGGATCTTGTTTCTCAATCAAGAAAGCTTCTGCAGCTTGAGCTTCTTCGTGCCATTCAGCAACCGAACCACCATTGGCTTTCATACCATATTTTCCTTCTATAGAGTTCGTTTGTTTATCTTCTCCTGCTTCATTTACACCACTGAAGAATGCGTACATGATTTTTCCGTTAGCAACAGTAAGATCAACGGTACTCTTCCAACCTGAATCAGCTTCGAATGCATCTGCTTCAGCATGATAGGATCCATCTTTGTATGCTCCAGGTTCAGCAGGACCAGCATCTAATGCTTTTTTAGCTAAAGTAGTCATGTCGCTAACGTGAATAGATACCCCAGAGATGGCATCCGTTTTACCTTCAGCATCCAAAGTAATTGCAGTAGGATCTTGTTTCTCAATTAAGAATTGTTCAGCAAGAGCTGCTTGTTCATACCATTCGGCTTGAGCTTTACCATTGGCCTTCATACCGTATTTACCAGCTTTATCTAGTGCTTTCTTATCTGGTCCGCCTTTAGAACTAAC
Organism: Paenibacillus sp. Y301; assembly: GCF_059445505.1. Classification (NCBI taxonomy): domain Bacteria; kingdom Bacillati; phylum Bacillota; class Bacilli; order Caryophanales; family Paenibacillaceae; genus Paenibacillus; species Paenibacillus sp. Y301. The sequence continues at coordinate 215,483 of NZ_JCAIUL010000004.1, forward strand.
GAAGTTCCAATCTGCAGTAGCGATTTTTCCTTCTTTCACAGTAAGAACGATGTAAGGCTTCCATCCGCTCTCAGCATCGAATTCTCCTTCTGCATAATAAGCTCCATCTTTATATTGACCTTGTGTCTCTGTTGTCGCTGGTGTAACAGCTTCTGTAGAAGTAGCTGGCTCAGTAGTAGCAGGTGTTGCTGCTTCATTATTGTTGTTCCCACATGCTGCCAGTACACCAACCATCATCAAACTGCACAATAGGATAGACCATTTCTTTTTCATTCGTATTAACCCCCGTAATAATTGAATTTTATATATTAAAATGTGAACTATTGTGACAATAGAGCACACTTCGCTATCTGAGAAACTCACCATATTGGAAAAATATAAGGAGATATTGCGTTAATCCTCACTTACAAGAAAATGTTACCATGATTAATGTCTCAATATATGTGAAAAAAATCACATAATTCAAAATATATTACTAATTTTAAATGTTTTTTTTCCCTCAACGGTCTCTTTTTATCAATATCTGTCGATTTGAGGGAGAAAGAGGGAAAAAAACATAAAAATATAAGGGAATTTTAATCGCTATACCGCTCATTCCATTTGGTACGAGCCTTTTTGCGGACCTTTAAGCTAGAAGTAATTAGAATGAAGACGGCTTCTCCTAAGAAAATAGCAGCGATTGCGTCATAAATGACATGTTGCTTTATCATAAAAGTTGCCAAGATGATGGTTAAAGAGCATACAGAAAAAATGATCTTTGTGCGGAGTCTTAATTTTTTTGAATTCCAAGAAGCTCTCATTACGAGAAAAGAGTACAAGGAGTGTATACTCGGAAAGCAGTTGAACGGTTCATCGTGTCCATAGATCCACTGCAACATTTGAATATCCAAGCCGTCTCCCATGACCATAGGACGAGGTACCGTTGTTTGGAAAAAGTAATATATCAAATAGCATATGGTAACACTAATATTCATTGATAGAAGTGTTCTGAAATAAAGTTGACGATCTTTCCAACACAAAATGGCCATCGTTAGAAAAATATAAGGATACCATCCCAAGTAAGGTAGACTCATTGCAGGTACTAGTGGAATCAAATTATCGATAGGTGAGGAAAGAACGAAAGAATCGTGCGTGAATGCATTTAGAACATTATAGAATAGACCCATAATCCCGAGTGAAAGAAGAAGACTAAGAGATCCTAAATATGATTTATTTAACCGAGATAACACGTCAATAACCCCTTTATTAGTTAATAATGATAATAATACAATTTTAATCAAAACATATACAACACAAGCATAACAAGAAAAGTTATTATACTACTATAAATCGTTGTAAACAAACGAAGTATAATGATAGGAACCTAATGATACAATTTGGATTAAATAACAATATAAGATATTAATGGTATGATGATTTTGTTGGTTTTTTTTGTGAGTGACATCATAGGAGTGAGTAAATGGATTACCTAAAGCAATTTCTTATCAATACATCAATTTTAATTACAGTTGCCTATCTAGCAAATCTGGTATATAAATACTTGTTGAATTTCACATCGGCACTAACCAAAAATGTTAGTTATGTTCTGTTGGTGATTTTTTGTGGATGGCTTACCATGTTTTTTGGGTACCATGTATCGGATACGGTTATTATGGATCTTCGTTTCTTACCATTAGTAGTAGCGATTGTGTCGTGTAGAGAACCCTTTTCTCTGATTGTTATCGGTTTGGGAATAGGACTCTCCAGATATACATTAGGTGTTAACGAAGCAGCAACTGCGGGATTTGTGAATTTAACTATCTTGGGTATTGTGGCGGCAGGATTGTACATTTGGATGAATAGACAACAGTTTAGCTTGATAAAAAGAGGTCTAATTGCAATTGTCGTTATTAATATAGTGAACGGAATTAATATCGCCATATTTGGAGTCATTCCGTTTAACGTGTATATTCTAGAAATTCTTCCGATCACGATGTCATTAGGTATTGTAATTAGCTTGATCTTTGGTCTTATCCTACTTGATTTCTATCAAGAGCAATTGCGTATGATTAAGGTCAAACATTCAAACGTATTATTGTCTAATCAAGCTGAAGAGTTACGTAAAGCTCAAATCATCCTGAAATATAGAGCAGAAGAGCTATTGCGTTCATCACAGTATAAAACGGAATTTCTCGCGAACATGTCGCATGAGCTACGTACACCCCTGAATAGCATTATTAACCTTGCAGAGATGGTTAGCGAAAAGGATGAGTCCAGAACAGTGGATGAAACAGCGATGTATGGCAACATTATTTATAAATCGGGGCATGATCTATTAAGGTTAATAAATGATATTTTAGACATGTCTAAAGTGGAAGCTGGACAACTTGAAATATCGAATGAAGATATGAATGTAAGTGAAATTCCAGAATTATTTCAGATGCAATTTGATGTCATTGCAGAGAAGCAGAATATCCAATTTGAAATCTTAATGGGTGACAATTTACCAGAGACGATTTATTGTGATCCACAGCGAGTACAGCAAATCTTGTTGAATTTGTTAACCAATGCTTTCAAATTCACTCGTGAAGGGGCTGTTACGCTCCAGCTTCATAAGCAGGTACAACTTGAGCAGGGTAGTGAGTTAGGATGGATGGTGTTCTCCGTTACGGATACGGGGATTGGTATTGCACAAGATAAACACCAGGTGATATTTGATGCTTTTCAACAAGCAGATGGTACCATAAGTCGCAAATACGGTGGAACTGGACTTGGGTTGTCTATTAGCCGTAATTTAGCCTATTTATTAGGGGGATTCCTAACCGTGGAGAGCATAGAAGGGAAGGGTAGTACCTTTTCATTATTTTTGCCTCTTAAATAAGATTGACAGATTATTACTTGAGTGTAGAATGATGAAAAAAGAGAGATTTGCAAAGGAGTGCATCACGATACCTACTGCTTCTAAGAGAAAGCGGAAACCTTCGCTTCAACGCAAACATTTGTTTATTGCAACAGGAGAAGGAATACCTTCTACTATTTTTCAAACATTACTTGGAGGCCCCTTTCTCACGGGATATTTATTGTACTTAGGTGCTAACTCGAGAGTAGTGGGATTCGTAATTGCCATCACGACGTTAGTGAACGTTGCACAACTATTTATTGCATTCATGATTCAGAAATTACAGAGTCGAAAGTGGACACTGGTTATATTCGTCACACTTCATAGGATACTCTGGAGTTCTACAGGACTTATTCCCTTTATATTCGATAAAGAATGGTGGGTCCCCGTCTTTATTATTCTGTACACCTCAGCATTTATGGCGAATACCGTAGTGGGGGTATTATGGGCATCATTGATCAGTGATATCGTACCCGCGGGCATCAGGGGCAGATATTTTGGGATTCGTAATACATTTTTAAATGCTTTGGGAAGTATTATGTTGTTTGTTGGCGGAAAAATATTGGATAGTAACCCGGAAAGTACGGGATTTCTAATCTTATTCATATTGGTATGGATTTTTGCTATATCTAATATTGTGATGTTCATTTTTTATCCGGATGTCCCTTTTGAACGTTCAACGGAGAATCGGATGTTGCCTATGATGAGAAAACCACTCCGTGATGGGCCATTTATGAAGTCTACTATTTTCCTAGCGATCTGGTTATTTCTTCAGACACTAGTGGTGCCTCTATTTTCCTACGTTATGCTAGATTTATTACATATAAGCTATCAGATCGTATCCTTGTTAACTGTCGTCCAGACGGTCTCTATGATGGTTAGTTTCTATATTTGGGGTAACCTGAATGCTAGATTTAGCAATAAGACACTCCTATTCTGGACACTACCGATTATTGCACTATCCTGTTTAGTATGGGGATCTCTATCCTTTCTTCCTATGCTTCTCGTGCTGATTATCTCACATATTCTGCTAGGGGTAGGCGTTGGTGGGTTCAATCAATTAGTATTTAACTTCACGATTGGAGATACGCCGAAAGGCGAACGACCTATGTTCATAGCTATGTATGCTGCAATAACGGGCGTAACTTCTTTCCTTGGACCTGTGTTTGGTGGTCAAATCTATAACATGATGGAAGGCTTCCCAGACTGGGTTCAGCATTACGGCTTCCAGACCGTTGTTGGTTTTGCTATGCTAATTGTAGCGTTAACATTCGGACGTCGAATTCTCAAAGAGGGAAACAAAGCGAGTAGACTATGAAGCTAGTTATTATCGAAGTATCCCAAGATGCGGCGCTCTAATAACTTTAAGGGTTATGCTTACGATGCTAGTTATTGCGAAGTATCACAAGCAGTCCTTACAATGCAATAACTTTAAGGAGGATCCCATGGGAGCTCAAGCCGTGGTACTAGGTGCCACTGGATTAGTCGGAGGATTTGTAGTTAAGGAATTGTTAAAGCGAAAGGAATATGATGTAGTCAAGGTACTTGTTCGAAAGTCTCTAGGTATACAGCATCCCAAGCTGATGGAGGTTGTGGTGGATTGGGACCACTTGGATCAACGCCCGGAGTTGTTCACGGATGTGCGAGATGTATTTTGTTGTTTGGGAACAACAATCAAGAAAGCTGGATCTCAAGAACAATTTCGAAAGGTGGATTTTGAATATCCACTTGTTGCAGCGGAACTAGCACATGCAGCAGGGGCTCACCAATTTATGTGTGTGACTGCGATGGGGGCTGACTCTTTATCTCGGGTATTCTATAACCGAACCAAAGGTGAAGTAGAGAATGCTATATCGGCAGTAGGAATGACAGGGGTTCACTTTTTTCGTCCCTCTTTGCTACTAGGGAATCGTGATGAGAAAAGGTTGGGCGAAGGAGTAGGTGCATTCTTCATGACAACGTTTGATTTTCTTTTCCGGGGTAAAGCGGCTAAATATCGGGCAATACCTGCAGAAGTGGTGGCAAACGCGATGGTGAGGATTGCGATAACGGGTCCGACCGGAGTACATATTTATCCGAATGATGTTATTTATACAGTTGGGCTGATACAATAAAGATTATCAAGTAATCTTCACTTAACAAATAAACGACATTGAGAGGGGATGCAACTATGAGTAAACAAGCCATTTCAACGGAATCTGCTCCAGGAGCAATCGGGCCTTATAGCCAAGCAATCGAAGCAGGTGGATTTATTTTTACATCAGGACAACTAGGTCTTAACCCAGCGACTGGAGAATTTGGACAGGGTATTGAGGGACAGACACGTCAATCACTTCAGAACCTGAAGGCTATTCTAGAAGCTGCAGGAGCAGAAATGGACCAAGTCGTGAAGACAACGGTCTTCCTTAAAGATATGAATGACTTTGTTGCGATGAACGAAGTGTATAGCTCATTCTTCTCACAACCGTTCCCTGCACGTAGTGCTGTTGAGGTTGCGCGTCTTCCTAAAGATGCATTGGTTGAGATCGAAGCAGTAGTATTAAAGAAATAGTATTGAAATAGTATCTGTAGTTTAAAAAAGCTGAATTACGCTGGTGTTCCCGCGTAATTCAGCCTTTTTTTTGTGCATTTAATGATGGCCAAGTGAAACGGCCAAATATATCTGTTGATGTTGTTCCTTGATGTTGATGTTGTTCCGTTGGTGTTGTTCTGTTGATGTTGTTCTCGTGCAAGAAGAGAGGGTTGTGGGATGGAAAGCGGAGCGGCCGCCTTTGAGATCGTATTCTAACCACTTTAGTCTAATTAAGAGAATACGATGTCAACAGCGGTGTAATCGCACAACCCGATCTTCCCAACAGCGGTGTAATCGCACAACCCGATCTTCCCTAATCACGATCCCGATTACGTATAAAGAACAACCAGATCGCATACAAGAACAGGATGCCAGCAAGAATACATGCAGCGAGGAATACTGATTCGACATCTTGTTGTTTCACCGCGATAGCGATATATGCCCATACAAAGACCAAAGGAAAAGCACTGTCACGGTAGGGATAGCTTACGAGTATAGCAATTATGCCTCCAACACATAACATGATAATGGCCCAGGTCACATCGTCTAGACCGAATCCTCCCCAATTATGTTTCGTGAGAGAAATTGCAATATTTAATATCGTTGCAACACTGATCCATCCTAAATATAGGCTGAAGGGCAACTTAATGAACCAGAATTCACCTTTTGTAGGATGAGCTATACCCCGTGTGCGTTGATATATGACACCAAGGGTCATTAATAGGAGTATCATGACTATCACGGATAGTTCAATATAGAGATACTGCCATAATAGAATCCACACGATATTAAGAATGCAACTGATGATGAACCATATACCAACGGTCCTTACCGAATCCCGGCTTTCATTATTTTTTCTGAACTGATAATAAATGAATCCTGCTAAAAGGATATAAATGACGGACCAGATGGCAAAGGCGTATCCAGCAGGTGTTATATAAGTTGGATACATATCTGAGATTTCGCCAGTTGTTTTGCCCCCCAGCAGTGAGGTGTTAGCTAGAACATTGATTACAATCATGGCAAGAAATGCAATCAGGTTCCACCACTTATAAGGATTTCTTTTGAGCATAAATATAAACCTCCTTGTTAATAAACAACGGATTGTTATATGTAGTATCGTTGCTTACTTCTAAGATATACCCTAAATAGGGATAATAAGACTCAACTTGTCTAAATTATATAAATATATATTTACAGATGAAATAGAGGAACATTTGTTACAGATTTTCTGCAGGAAACGAAGTTCGGTTGTTAATGCTTCTTTGCGTATGGTATGATAAACAGTGGTAAATGGGGTTATATTACAATCATAATTGAAATAGCTAATTTCCAGTTTTGAACCTAAAGTCCACAAATCCACCTTTGTGATAGTAAACTTGGGTGTTTTTTTTTACACTTTTAAAACGCTAAGTAAGTGTCAGTTTAACTCGTACGAATTTCTTTTATAAAAAGTAGCATTATTGTAATTAGATCTTAAGAAAAAGGGAATAATTTGCTTAGTTCTGATTTGAAGTAGTTTTTAAATATTCCCTTTTTCGTATAAGATGTAATTAAAATATGTGAGCAGTGAAACGACAGGAGACAACGATGAATCAACCGCTATATGGCGTATGGCTAGGCGATGTGTTTTTTTGTTTTTCCGGTGAGGTATCTGAACCTAGAGTAGATGCTTGGAGCCGTGTAGTTAAACAGTTTGAATGGAAGGGTGGAGCGCGTCCATTTGCGAATGCAATACTTCGCCTAGCAGAACTCCGATACCCTTCTTCGAATTCGAACCCCAAAGCAAGCAATAAACGGGGAGAAAGACGTCAGTTAATGGGTAGGACTTTAGAGGGTCTTGCTCTTTCTCCACGGGATGCATTCTTTATGCTTCTTGCATGGGATGATGAAACTTGTTTGGCACAGGGAATACAACCAGGCGCAGAAATGGGCTACTGGGTGAAAGTAGCCCGGTTCGCACTGGATCTGATACTTCATGGTCGGATTGCCCCTGGTACAGCCCCACTCGTTACAACAGGCACACGCAGACGGACGGGTGAACAGGTCGTGACGGCCCGATGGAAACCTAAATTTAAGGATAAACATGATGCAGAGATCTTCTTACAACTCGCTGCTTCGATGCCACCACTTGCATTTGGTGTGCCTGCTTTCGGGGGATCGGAAACCAAAGAAGAAGCTGGTGCTGCTGTGTTGCATTCCTTCCTTAGTGCCATCATTCATATTGAGGTTAAAGATGTGGTACAAGGATTAGAAGCTAAACTTACAAGATATATGGCTAATTACCGCAGAGGCCATTCACCGCTGTCTGAATTATGGTGGGATGGATTATTGACGGTAAGTCGCGATATATCCGTGCAGGGATCACCTGATGAAATCGAAGAATTAACGAGTACTGTTGCAAAAATTGGAGGAACCTCCATTCCTGCGATCGGAAATGAAGAAGAGCAATCTCGACAGACGGGGCGTCTAAATTTAGGATTACGGATGGAGCCTAGAAGTATTGTGGAAGAGCAACGATGGTATGTCTCCTTTTGGGCAGAGATTCAAGATGATTACGGGACTTGGCTACCTTCAAGTTTTATTTGGGGTAGAAAAGAGAAAGATCTAGAAGTTCGTGGGAGACATTACGAAGCTGTTCAGGAACAACTACTCATGGCCCTTGGGGATGCCGCGTTGGTGTCTGACGAAATTCGTAATGCCTTGCATGTTCAAGCGCCAATCGGAATGGAACTTACGCCAGAACAATTGTTTGTGTTCGTTCGGGAATCTGTTCCGTTACTAACTGCAGCAGGGGTTACTGTTCAGCTACCCTCACGTTGGAGCCGGGAACGTCGTCGTGTAGGATTATCTCTCAAAATGGTACAGCCTGAGATGGAGAGCAGAGAAGGGCTTCCTGTTTCATTAGGAATGGAGCATTTAGTCTCTTTTGAAGTAGAGGCTGCATTAGGTGGAATAACGCTTACCCTTGAGGAAATGGCTAGATTAGCTGAGTCTGATGTTCCTTATGCAGAATTCCGTGGCGAATGGATTGAAGTGGATCTGAAAGAAATTCGTCAAGTTATGCGATATATTAAGAAACATGAGAAAGGCCAGATGGAAATATCCGATTGGATGCACCTCACAGCTGAAGATGGCGATGATCGGATGTGGAAGGGTCTTAACGTCATGGGTATGGAAACAGTGGGGATGTTATCTTCTCTTCTAGAAAGTAACAGTTCACGCCGTGTACCTGTTCGTCCCATACCCGAGTCACTACATGGTGTCTTACGGCCTTATCAGGAGCGCGGATACCAATGGCTAGCAGCGATGAGAGATCTAGGGTTCGGAGTATGTCTAGCGGATGATATGGGATTAGGAAAGACTGTTCAGGTCATTACTTGCCTTCTAGAACGTATAGCTGAGCATACGCATCCCGTATTGATTGTTTGTCCTACATCATTACTTGGGAACTGGCAGCGGGAGTTACAACGTTTCGCACCGGATTTGTCTATCTATATTCATCATGGAAATCGACGGCTTCATGGAGATGAATTCCTTCGGGAGGCTGGAGAACATGATGTTATTCTGACAACATATCATTTATGCGGCAGAGACGGCGGCGATTTGGCACGGGTATCGTGGTCAACTATTGTATTGGATGAAGCGCAGTACATTAAGAATTATCGGACGAAGCAGGCTCAAAGTGTGATGAAATTGGCAGCTCCTCATCGGATTGCGATGACGGGTACACCTGTGGAGAATCGATTGGGTGAATTGTGGTCTATCTTTCAGTTCTTAAACCCTGGCTATCTAGGAACATCGTCGTCCTTCCGGCATCGGTACACGGGGGATGATGAGCAGGGACACTTACAGGAACTTCATAAACTGGTTGCACCATTTATGTTGCGTCGTCTCAAGAGTGATCCGGATATTGCGAAGGATCTACCTGAGAAGATTGAACTTAAATCTTACTGTACGTTAACAGATGTTCAGGGAGCGATGTATCAAGCGGTCGTTGATCAAATGTTGGTGCAGATTGAGCAGCAGACAGGAATAGCTAGAAAAGGCTTAGTGTTATCTTCGCTTACGAAGTTGAAACAAATCTGCGATCATCCACAACTTCTCGGTAGAGAGGAGAGTCGGGTAACCAAACAGGAGGCTTCCGGTAAAATGGAGCGTCTACTCGAGTTGCTTGATAGTATCGAAGAGATTGGTGAATCTGCGCTAATCTTCACTCAATATGTCGCCATGGGACAATTGCTTGTTTCTCGTCTAGCAGCAAGATATGGTAAGGCACCTTCATTTCTTCACGGAGGTGTACCGAAACAAGAACGAGATGAGATGGTCCGTGCTTTCCAAGAGGATGAAGGACCTGCGTTCTTCGTGCTTTCGTTGAAGGCAGGGGGCGTAGGGCTTAACCTGACACGCGCCAACCACGTGCTTCATTATGACCGTTGGTGGAATCCCGCGGTAGAGAATCAAGCGACAGACCGTGTATTCCGTATTGGACAACATAAGAATGTGCAAGTTCATAAGCTGATCTGTCAGGGGACTTTGGAAGAACGGATTGATGAACTTATTGAGAATAAGAAGGCTCTTTCTGAACAAGTGGTAGGTTCAGGTGAGACATGGTTAACAGAGATGTCAGATTCAGATCTGAAGGATCTCATTGCTCTACAGGGTGAGGACTGGATGTAACTCTGATCAAGTTAAAGAAGAGTTACTCTACAATGTGATTAACGGCAGGAGGGGATAGGTTTGACAGATATAGCAGAGGTCGTACTAGATGCCCGTCCAGGCTTGTTGAAAGGGACAATCGCTAACGCACAAGATGAATCAGAGGGAGCTAGCACACATGAGGTGAACATATCGACAGCGTTGTGTTCACCCCTCATTCGAGAGGAGATCTTTGCTGAATTACAGCATTCTCCTAATGATCTATATGATCTTATAAAAGGGATTACTCCTTCATGGCTTAACGGAATACTGCCTTCAATAGCAGATACATTGATGAAGGATACGACTTGTACTTGTGGTGTAACTAACTGCGAAGAGGGATTGTTCATGCGTGAATACGCTGGGCAACAGTTGTTAACGGACCCAATCATGAGATTATGCTTAATGGGGTTACCACGTCAGGAGCTACTGTCTAGTGTGTTTGGTGCTTGGTCATCGTTAACGTTCCAGGATGCGAAGGAAACTGCTGCAGTGGAGGCATCCCTCATGGAGGAAAAGGGGAAGAGTGGGCCTTCTCCAGGAGAATGGTTAGCAGAGGCTGCTGAGCAAGGGCGCATGCATGAGCCGGGTCCTCTCTTTCGTGATGTGACGTTAAATCTAAACCCACCTGAGGATTCTGAGCTTCATCCAGATGACTGGAATTCCGTGTTGCCAGGGTCTCCTGGCGTCCAAAAGGCACTTCGAATGATCTTGAAAAAGACATCAGACATAGCTGAAAAACACCGTCGCCAAATGGAGAAATAACAATAGAGTACGTGTGAATTAAGTTCATGTGATGTATGATATACAGGACAAGAAGATATCAAAGGAGAATCATCAATGAAAATACAGACATGGAGAAAGAGACGTCGAATACGCGTTTTGGGTCCGGTGCTCATACTTTCAGGTATTCTACTTCTAACGGGATGCGAATCCGATACAGGAGGATCCGCCCAACAAGAAGGACAAGCACTCCAGGCTTCTCCGGCTGGTCAGGGAGATTCAAAGGAAGTTACAGAGGGACAAGTCTCTGACCCGGTTATGGCCTTACGAAGTGAGAGTTCGCTTCAGGCAACGATTCAAGAGGCAGATGGGAAATCTGTCGTAACGAATCCGGAAGCTATGACGGTTATCGTGAACAAACAACGGGCCCTGCCTGAAGGATATGAACCGAAGGATTTGGTAGAGCCGAATGTTACCTTCTCTTTTGACGAACCAAATGAGAAGCGATTTATGCGTAAAGAAGCTGCTGAGGCTTTAGAGAAATTGTTTGCTGGAGCAGATTCAGAGGGTGTTGAGTTACGTGCTGTATCGGGATACCGTTCTTATGCTCGACAAAAGGTTATTTATGATACTAAGGTTCGTAAGAGTGGAGAGGAAGAAGCCTCTCGTCTTGTTTCCATTCCTGGAAATAGCGAACATCAGACGGGTCTTTCTATTGATGTGTCGAGTCCAAGTGTTGGCAATGGGTTAGAAGAGAACTTTGGCGACTCCTCAGAAGGCAAATGGTTAGCAGAACATGCTCCGGAGTATGGATTCGTGATCCGGTATCCTGAAGGTGATGAAGCGAAAACAGGCTATGCATATGAACCATGGCATATTCGATATGTAGGTACAGATATAGCTCCTGATTTAGCCGCTAGTGAATTAACGATCGAAGAATACTTCGATGATGCATTTATTAAACTTTAAGTAATAGCCATTCATATATTCAATAAGGGGTTGTCCCAAAAGAGATTAATCTTTTGATAAGGTTGCCGACTGTTAAAAAAAATACTGATACACAAAGATAGCAGGTAGTAGTCCTTGACCTGCTATTTGGCGTCTTTGGTCCACATAAATTAGCGCAGTGGACGGAATCATTTCGTAAAAGCGTAGCGGTCGCCTTGGTCTCCGAATTTCAACCGCTGAGTCGTTTCAATTCAGAAATTTGGAGACCACAGCGATTGGAGAAATGATCCGTTCGCGGAGCGTTCTCTCAGAAAAATGGGGTGCCCCCTAGCCATTTTCATGACTTATGGCTGCTACTATTTACAGATAATGCGTGTTAGGTTAAGTCAGAATGTTTATCTACAGGAATGATATCTTTGGACCTCCGATTGTTCTTATCTGACAGAATCTCTTGCTGGATTCTAAGCATCTTCTGATCTAGTGCATAGGCAGCTTCAGAAGCTTCTTTCAACTCGACGTGTACCTGCTCAGGTACCTGTTTGTCATACTTATAGAATATAAGATATGTTCCATGCTTGCCCAGAAATCCATGGCCAAGGTGCGCATCTGAATCTCTACTTTCATCCAACGGGTTCCTTCTAATAGGACGAGAGGCACGGCTAGAATGATATGAAGACTCTGATAACCATTAGGTTTCGGATGTTCTATATAATCCTTGACCTCTAGAACACGAATGTCACTACGTTGTTTGAAGTGCTCCAGAAGGAGATAAATATCTTTGACGAAGGCGCATACAATTCTCATACCAGCAATGTCATGGATTAAGTTAAGCATATTATCAACTGTGAGGTCACAGCCCTTACGTTTCATTTTCTCAAGAATACTCTTAGGTTCTTTAATTCGCACTTTAATATGTTCAATAGGACTGTAACCATCTAGTTGTTTCAGCTCTGTCTTGATGACCTTAATCTTATTCTGTAGCTCTTCTAGAGCCAGTTGATATAACGTAGGAAGTTTGTTCCATTCATCGAGTTGGAGGAATAGTTCGTTGTCTAATTCCCTTGTTTCAATATCCTGTAGATGGATCTGACGCATCACAAGTTGACTACCTTCATGTTCTTTCAATAGGTCTTCTCCTATACTTCAAAATATGGTGATGATTCTATTTTAACTGAAAAAGAAGGGGATTAGCAAAAAAACAAAGAGAAATCATCCTCTGAATTTCCTGCAAAGTTATAGCCAAAAAAGGCTGAGCCATCCTTAAATAGGACATGTTCAACCTCATTTGGATACATCCATTTTATTTGTTAAAAGGAGATTATTCATATCCTTTATCGTGATAATTCGTATTCTTCAGCTTAGGCAGTATATTCATCTCCGTGATGGTTTGCTTGGTTACCTGATCACCATATCGATAAATGGCTTTATAGACCTCTAATATTTTATCGTCAAACTGTTGGGTTGCCTCGTCGTGATCAGCTGACTTATAGGGCACGAAAGCACGTCTGAAGGAATATTCATCATCCTTAGCTAATTCACTCATTTGATTGCGTAGTAGTGCCAATTCTTCATTGTTCATTAACACAGTGAATTCTGTGGAATCGTTAGGAATATCCTGAATTAACTGATGATGGACAGATACATAATAAGTTTTAGTGGAAGTTTCCATAAACACAGCCTCCTTCATTCTATACTGCTGTACAATACAACGTTATGAATGGGTTTACTGTGTCTTACACATGCACGGCCTATTTGAAACAGCGTCTACCAAGCGCGTCATATGTTGAACAAGAGCTAAGTAGTGATATATGAGTTCATAAGACCGTATAGAAGGCATATTTGTTTACTTGGCACGAAGTACACCGAATGCCTCTAACAAGAAACGTGAGGGTTCGGCAGCTTTGCCATGGTAATGTAAGGGTGATGTAATATACAGGCGTTCTTTGGCACGAGTCACGGCCACGTATGCTAGTCGGCGTTCTTCCTCAAGCGCTGCTTTAGCAAGTTTCGATTCAAGCATCTGTGGGTGAGTAGCCTTCATCTCTTGCGTTACTTGTTCCTTTAATGCGGTACTATGCGGGAGAATTCCTTCGCTTGCGCCTATCCAATAAACTTGGCGGAATTCCATTCCTTTGGCTCGATGAATGGTCATTAGCTGTACAGCGGTGTCACCACCACTGTCACGCAGAGCTTCCATTTGTTGATGCCTTAATGTTAATTCATCTGCATGAGCAATGAATTGCTCAACGGTATCAAAGCGTGCAGCAGCACTCTCAAGTTCATCCAGACCATCTGTCATGGTTTCTTTATATTGGGTATGGAGCAAGGGATCTCCCGCTTCTAAATACTTATCATAAAACAGTCTACGCATCTCCTGTATAGCATACACAGGCTTCAGTGACGTAAGTTTCTTAATTAATCGAATTCTTTCTTTGACTGCATCTTGTTGGAAGGGCTTAAGACGATCCCAACGCGATAGGTGAATAAGAGGATACTTCTTCGGTTGTCTCTGCTCTTGTTCCGTGAGATAACTCATGCCCTCTTCACGAGGAATATAGAGTGGGCCAAGGGCGCTTTGATAGGCCTCTTTACATCGTGGATTTAAAGATAGTCTTAGGTGATCCATCAATGTTTTGATCAGATTCTGATCATAGAATACGGTATTATTCCCATATTGGACAAAAGGAATTCCACGAAGTAACAGTTGTTCTAACATGGCGCGGCTACTACCTGCTGTACGGTGGAGGATAGCTATGTCTGAGTAGGCTACTTCTCCAAGTCGTATTTGCTCTTCCATGTGATCTGCTACAAAAGCAGCTTCTTCCTCCACATTAGCAGGCGACGCGTAGTGGGGGGATAACCCTACAGATCCTGCAGCTACAAGTTGTTTCGGTCGTCGGAATTCATTATGGGTAATAAGTGCTGTACCTAGACCGAGAATGCGACTATCACTACGATAGTTAATGGGAAGCGAAATGACCGTGGCGTCGGGATAGACTTTATCGAAATCGAGAATGGAATCTTGACGTGCACCGTTAAAGGAGTATATGGTCTGATCATCATCTCCAACAACCATTAGGTTGCGGTGTCCCTCAGATAACTTCTGCACCATGTTGTATTGTACTGTATTGGTATCTTGAAATTCATCGACCATCATATAGGTGAATCGCGATTGCAATTGCGTCAACCGATGAGAGTTGTTTAATAATTCAGACGTGTGTAACAAAATATCATCGAAATCCCATTGGTTGCGTCCTTGTTTCCACTCCTCATAGGTGAGTAGTATGTTCTTGATCTTTCTTTCATCTTCGGTGTTGGATGGAAGATCAGATGGCCAAGCGCCGCTCATTTTCCAAGAGGATAACGCGGCTAAGAGGGTCTCAGGTTGATAAGTTTCACCTGCCTTTAACCGACGTAATATAATCTTCATGATCGTATGTCGAGTTGTATAATCACTGAGAATTTGCTCATGTTGTCCAGCTTGACGTAATAGAGCTAGACCGAATGAATGAAATGTTCGCGCTTGAACCGTACGTGCTGCACTAGATGTAATGCAAGGAATACGAGCAATCCGTCCTTTAATCTCTGAAGCGGCTTTACTAGTGAAAGTGACTAATAGGATCTGAGATGCAGGTATCCCTCGAACGGCGATCAGATAGCCTGTACGTGCTGCTAGAACGGTAGTCTTCCCACAGCCAGCTCCAGCAAGTGTGAGTAAAGGACCCTGTCCGTGCCGCACGGCATCAATTTGCGGACCATTTAGGAGAATGCCTTCTTCCTCAAGCGCACGGAAGTAAAAAGCATCTTCCATGGACGAGTGAACGAGATCTTTACTTGTTGTTGTAGGAGCGGATGCAGTCTGTGGCAATGGTGTAATTATAGGTATACTGCTCGGATGCGTTTGAAATCTAGTAGTAGATTGGTGCAATTTCGGCCTACCTTTCGGAATTGTTTGGGATATCCCCTTTCACAATCCCTCTATAAATTTGGTATGATAGAGTAAGATACAATATATTAAGACATATGGTTAGTTCAAATGTGAGTAGTTAAACAACTCGTAACTAATATTATAACGCTAATGACAAGGGTGAAGACAACAATTCCTTTTTCCAACAGCCGTGAGTATAATCCCTGCTTACTATCATAGGGATATTATAGGAATGAAATCGGAAAGTATTGTAATTAACGAGGAGGAGAAATGATATTTATGAATATTATACAACGTATCAAGAATGGGGCGAACCGCGCTACGGGTAAGGCTCAGAATATGGTAGAAGTGAACAAAATAAAGGCACAAATTACGGAGATTGAACAGGAGATGGATATTCATTTCTTAGATATGGGAAAAGTATTCTATGAAGGATATCAATTAGAGGATATGAGAGTTGCTGAGACAGAGATGGTGAAGTTGTCGAAGGCCTGTGATAACCTGAGTGGAGAAATAGCTGGACTTCGTGGACGTATTGCAGAGTTGAAGAATGAGATACTGTGCCAATGTGGCCATGTAGTGACATTGGATGTTAATTTCTGTCCTCATTGTGGCACAAAAATGTCAGAAGGTGAGCCGGAGCAACGAAAGGGAAAGGTAGCCTTCACAGAGAAGAAGACTATACCGCCTGAAGATTTGGAGATACTTAATCCTGTGTACAACGATTCGGTTAATGAAGAAGAATCTGTAGACACTATGGATGATGAGCCAATGGATTCAGAGAGAGAGCGCAAACAAGCCGCAGATTTAGAACGAGAGCGTGAGAGACAATTGGAACTTGACCGTCGTATCCGATACTGGAAGGATAGTACACATACCGAAATTAGTATGGAGGAAGAGGAAGAGTCCTCTACAGAAGCGTTTAAATGTCAGATTTGTGCGGTTGACCTACAAGTAGGCTCTAAATGGTGCCCTCGGTGTGGTGCAGAACAGATTTAATAATCATAGGTTAACTAATGGGTTCAGAAGTGGAACACGTTCATGCAACTTGGGAGGACAGAAGAATGGAACAGTTATTACATCACCTTCGGAATCTAGGATTTACGGAGATGGAAGCCAAAGTGATGGTTGAATTGGCTGGAAGTGGCCCTTCATCGGGCTATGAGGTAGCCAAAAGGTTGGGCGTATCGCGTTCCAATGTATATACGACGTTGCAACGGTTAACCCAACAGGGTTTTCTACATAGTAGTCATGGAGAGCCTGTACGTTACAATATGCTAAAGACTGAAGAGTTAACGCACATGATCTCAGGTCAGATGCGCGAATCGCTATCATTCGTTGAGAGTCAAATGCCCAGATCAGAATCAGATCATCCACCTTTCTATTCTGTCGAAGGAGATAACCATGTTCTAACGGCACTTGCGAAAGAATTGGAGCGTGCAGAGCGCGAAATTGTCATTGATGTGTGGCATGAGGAAGCGGCACTATTACGAAATGAACTAGAACGTGCTGAAGGTAGAGGAGTGAAGCTACTCTGGTCAACAGATGGAGGAGAAACCTCACTAAGTCGGCACATGTTATGGCCAGGGTGGGATTCCTCTTTCAAGGAAACATCTGCAACAGAAGGTCGTAAATTCTCATTTGTTATCGATCGAAGCTGGTGCATGCTGGGTGTACGTGGAGATCATTGTTCAACGGTTGCCATGGTAACGGCACATCCAGTCATGACCGAGCTACTGCTTAGCCATTTCACACAAGAAATGGTCTTGTATGAAATGGAGAATGATATGGGCAACGTACTAACAGATCGTTATGGCCCCCATTATGAGCAGATCCTCAATAAGTACGTGGGTGCAGATACGAGCATGGAGAATAAGGATATAGACAGTACATTGCAACAATCGGATAAGTCAGAAAATAATGAATCACTATAGGAACAGGAGGAGTAATGATATGAAAGAATGTTTAGTTTATTTTGAGGTGAAACATAAAGAAGAGGTCAAGCAATTAAGAGGGTTAATCTTTCTTGATGAGAAAAAACAGCCAGGTAATGAACAACTTCTAGAAATGTTTAAGGACATGGGTTACATGGTCATGGTGTCCAAACCTGACGATTTAGTATTTAAGCCAATTGATCCAGCTGCAGATTACCTATCTATCAGAATTACTGAACTGGACATGGGTGAAGATAAGTACACGGAAGATAGAGAACTTAAGTCTATTTTAAGCAATTTCTTATAGGCGGGAGAGTCACCCTAGCATTTTCCTCTTTATTTTATGCTATGTAATGAGGTATACTTTCTCAAGTTACATTTTATATGATTATGATTATATTGCTCTCGTATAGGTGCAGGAATAGGCCTGCATGTCTCTACCCGATCACCGGAATGATTGGACTACGGGTTAACACTATAATATCCATTCCATCTTTGTGATCGGTTTATTTGACTGTGAATCATAGCGTAGCATGGTATATTTGTTAATCTAAAGCCCTCGATTCTCGCTTAAAGTTAGCGGTGACGAAGGGCTTTTTTTGTAATGGTATAAGGACAGGTAAACTAACTAAGGGGGATATAAGATGCAATTATTGAGAAAAAAAGTCATAGACGAAGGCATCGTCCTGAGTAATCAAGTATTAAAGGTGGATTCCTTCTTGAATCACCAAATGGATCCAGTATTGATGAAGGAAGTGGGTAAGGAGTTTACTCGTCGATTTGAAGATCAGGCCATTACGAAGGTGTTGACGATTGAATCATCCGGCATTGCACCAGGGATTATGACGGCGCTTGAATTGAATGTGCCTATGATTTTTGCTCGTAAACAGAAGTCATTAACGCTGAAACACGATATTTATGTAGAGAAGGTATATTCTTTCACCAAAAAAGAAACCAATGAGATTACTGTAGCTAAGAAATTCATACAACCAACGGATCGTGTATTGATCATTGATGATTTTCTAGCTAATGGGGAAGCAGCATTTGGACTAGCTCGGATCGTTGAACAGGCAGGGGCTGAGGTTGTGGGAATCGGGATTGTTATCGAGAAATCTTTCCAACCCGGACGTCAATTATTGCTTGATGCAGGCTATCGTGTAGAATCGCTTGTACGTGTTGCTGCGTTAGATGATGAGAAAGTGACCTTTGTAGAAGAAGAGGAAATTCAAGCTTAAGTGGTAAGATTGACTAAGTTCCTGGGGGGTAACACAAGTAAATGCAACAGCATGATCAAGGTCACGAACCTATTTTTCAAAAAAATAGAAATCCATTACAAACATTCTCGCTAGGACTTCAACATGTGCTTGCCATGTATGCAGGTGCAGTTATTGTTCCTCTTATCGTAGCAGGACAACTGGGACTTTCTACAGAACAATTAACGTATCTCATTTGTATTGATTTGCTGGCTTGTGGTGTGGCTACATTGTTGCAGGTATGGGGAAATCGATTCTTCGGAATTGGACTTCCGGTCATGTTAGGATGTGCGTTTCAAGCTGTGTCTCCAATGATTGCTATCGGACTGCAGTATGGTGTGTCTGCGATATATGGCGCCATCATTGCATCAGGTATCTTTGTACTCTTATTCGCAGGTCTATTTGGTAAGTTAATTGCTATATTTCCACCCGTTGTCACGGGGTCGGTTGTAACGATCATTGGAGTGACGCTTATTCCAGTGGCTTTAACGGATCTTGGTGGGGGATCAGGAGCGGAGGACTTCGGAAGTCTGACAAATCTAGGTCTTGGATTCGGTGTACTGGTATTTATTATTCTAATGAATCGTTTCACCAATGGGTTCCTTAGATCGATCTCCGTTCTTATTGGGTTAGTGGTAGGGACGTTAGTAGCAGCGATGTTTGGTCAAGTTGATTTGACACCATTTAGAGAAGCGAGTTGGTTCCATTCGATTCAACCCTTTTACTTTGGTAAACCAACCTTTCATCCTTCTGCTATCTTAACGATGATCATGGTCGCTGTTGTGAGTATCGCGGAATCTACGGGTGTTTTTATGGCACTAAGTAAAATAGTGGATAAAGATCTAACTTCTAAGGATCTGACTCGTGGGTATCGTGCTGAGGGACTAGCTATTGTGCTAGGAGGAGTATTTAATTCCTTTCCATATACGACTTATTCCCAAAATGTAGGACTCGTACAAATGAGTCGCGTTAAGACGCGTGATGTTATCGTCGTGGCAGGTGGCATTCTTGTTGTGATCGGGTTTGTGCCCAAGATTGCAGCGCTAACGCAGTTAGTACCTACGTCTGTTCTAGGCGGGGCGATGGTCGCTTTATTCGGTCTGGTGGTATCATCTGGTATTCGTATGCTTGGTGAGCAAGTAGATCTGAATCGTTATGAGAACTTATTCATTATTGCATGTTCAGTCGGTATGGGTCTTGGAGTTACGGTAGTGCCAGACTTATTTGCGCAATTACCTAATGGGGCTCGTATTCTCGTAGATAATGGTATTGTTGCGGGTAGCGTAACGGCTATTGCAATGAATCTTATTTTCAACGGGTTAAAAGGTGCAGTCCGGCACGATAATCAATCTGTCGAACCTTAACTCAGGCTAAATATTTAAGGGGCTTATGCCAGAAGATCTATATGGATCTTCTGGCGTAAGCCCCTTTTGTTCAAATATAAGAATTTATAAGTATTTCTATAAATAGGCTTATATTTCAACGCTAAACGTTTCTTCCCCACTAAAGGACGACGAAGCCGTTTATGCTTGATTCAACTCGTTAACGATTTGGCAAGAGGAACCATCATCTGTAACATGCCAGGACACACGATAGAATGATGAGGAAGGTTGGACATATCTTCTCCATCACCAAGGGCAAGTTGTTTCATCTCGCTTTTAATGGAAATTTGACGTCCCCGTAGCATCGTGACGAATGGAAGGTTGACGTGTCTTCCAATAAGAACTGTAGGAAATAAACGCAGTAACTGTAACCGCGTGCAGCCATGAACGACACAGATGTCTAGTTCTCCATCATTCGGATGGGCTTGAGGGGAAATCTTAAACCCACCGCCATAATAAGGCATATTCGAGATCGCTGTCATCCATGTCGAGTCATACGTTAGGGTATGGTCGTCACAGGTAACGCTAACCCTTCCAGGTTTAAATGTAAGCAGGGTATGCAGAATACCAATAACATAAGCTACTCTACCCACTCTAAGTGTATTACACCACTTCTTATAGGAGCTATCATTGACGTTAGCTGCCACTTGAGCATCAAAGCCAATGGCTAACGCTGTTAATGTTAAGGTTCCTGAGGTTGAGATCAGATCAATGGCCTGAGATTGACCTGTAAGAAGAATGTTTAACGAAGCAACCGTGTCAAAGGGAATGCCGAAGCTGCGGGCTGTATCATTACCCGAACCAGCAGGGATGATCGCTAAGGGTATTCCGGTTTCTTTTAGAATAGGTAACACACTATGAAGGGTACCATCCCCACCGATAACGGCAACGGCTCTCCAAGGCTCAGGTTGTTGCAACATTTCTGAGATTAAGTCTACAGCTTGATCCGAGTTCTCTGTGAAAATATAGCGGTATTCAATCTGATCTGATTGAAGTATGGAGCGGACCTTGAGCCAAGTACGTAACCCATTTCCATTACCAGACCTTTTATTTATAACGAATAGATACATTTCTTCTCCTCCAAGTAATGGATCATTCCATTTTAAAAAGAAAATAGAGAAAAAGAAACTGCAAATTATGGTAATTCTAAAAGTGCCGCAGCTGGCTTTCCGCAATCTCACTAATCCACGGTATTCTAAACCATCTCCCTTGAAAGGCATTCACTACCAAGAGCACCCACATAATAATAGTAAAAATGGATAACATTGAAGCGATCAGGGGACCAATAAGAGGGATCAATCCAACAATCACATGCACAATTAATATGCCACAGAAGAATATAACGGACTGCAACGCATGAAATAGAACAAATCGACTGCGGTGTTCTACAGCTAGAAAGACGATTCCACCAACGAAAGAAAACAAGTAACATAATGCGGCTGCAATATTCTCAGGTAAACCAGAGGAAGATTTGAATGGGGACATGATTAGACCACGCTCCTTATTATCTAGACCCATTGTTTCCTTTTACCCTATGTAGATAGAAGACAAGTTATGAGCAAGTTTTTTAATGGAAGTGGATTATTATATAGTCGGCAGATGGTAGGGTTGAAATGGTGTGAAGCAGCATAACATGACAGTAGAACGAGTAAGTAGCATGAGGATAGGGCGATGAATAAAGATTATAAAAAAAGAAAAAAGAATCAAATGAACCAAGTTATTGGGAAGTATGATATAATGTGGATGAGTGATTCAGCTACACTGGTTCAGGGTAATTATATTTTTAGATGCCCGAGCGGTGATCGAAGAGCTTTCTATCCACCTCATATTGTATACTACTTCACGATGTTTTAAGGAAGATCTTTTCGGCATTCTCTTAACCCGTGCTTTTCATTCAGCGTTTTGGGAGGGAACAATTATGGCAAGTAAAGGTCATAACGAAGTCAAGGAAAGTCTGAGGGAAATGACGCGAATATTCCGGCCCAAGGATCCTAAGAAATTTGTAAAGGATTATGTCCGGAAATATCATATTATGGGAGGATACGAAGAGGAATTGACCTCAGTGGTTGAACATGAACTGGGACGTATAAATTCATCCGTTTCATAGATGTAATGAATTGAACATAATGAATTACCTTTATAGACTGTTTTCTGCGGTTACGAACCGTAGAATACGGTTTTTTTATGCGTTAAATTTACTGGAAATGAATAGGATAATAATAGATTTGTAAAAGATTAGCAGACACAAAATGGGCAAATATACAGAAAAAAAGCCTTAGTGTAAGGAATTTTGGTAGCTAGATTCTAAGTCATTTTAGATATTTCAAAAGTTTGAAATCGGTTACAAAAGCTTGTGTGATGCTGTTTTTTTAATATTTGAACATTTTGTGAACTTAGTTCCAATCATTGACAAAGTAGTACCTTAAACTTATATTAAAATAGGTGATTATTGTAATTGACAGATCGATATTTTGCGTAAAAACAAAGCTTTTACGGTGATAATGTTTTATAAAATATGTAAAATCGTAACAGAAGTGGGGTAGATCATTTATGAAACGGTGGCAGGTTATGAAACGACTTCTTCCAATGCTAGCAATGTTTTCCTTGCTCTTAGCGGGTTGTGGCCGCGAGGACTTGTCCGTATTGAAACCACAAGGGCCTGTGGCACAAGGTCAATTCGATTTAATTAAGCTTTCTATCTCGATTATGTTTGTTGTGTTGGTCGTTGTGTTTGCTATTACAGCGTATGTCCTCATTAAATTCAGAAGAAAAGCTGAACAGACAGAGATGCCTAAGCAAGTAGAAGGTAATTTCAAACTGGAGATTATTTGGACAGTTATCCCCTTAATATTGGTTCTTATCCTTGCAGTACCTACGGTAAAAGAGGTATTTGCATTTGGTGAAGATCATTCCAATGATAAGGAAGCGATCCAAGTGAAGGTGACTTCACATCAATACTGGTGGGAGTTTGAATATCCTCAGTATGATATTACGACAGCACAGGATTTGATTATTCCAACGAATAAGAACATTGCTTTTGAACTGAAGACTGAAGATGTTATTCACTCTTTCTGGGTACCATCACTATCCGGGAAAATGGATACGAACCCCGATGGGACGATTAACCGTTTCAGCTTTAGCGCTCCAAATGAAGGGGTATATCGTGGTAAATGTGCAGAATTATGTGGACCTTCCCACGGTTTCATGGAATTCAAAGTGAAATCCGTAAGTCCGGAATCCTTTGAGAATTGGGTTGCCGCTATGAAACAACCTATGATAGCTATTGAAGATGCTGCACTAGCTGAAACATTTAAGAACCAATGTTTAACTTGTCATGCTGTTGGTGATCAAGGCGGTGTAGGTGGACCAAGTCTTACTGGTATGGGTTCGAAGGAATCCGTCGCAAGTATGTTGCTGAATTCGGAGAGTAATGATGAAGGAAATCCCGTTAAGGATAACTTGAAGGAATGGCTTACTGATCCACAATCAGTGAAACCAGGAAACAAGATGCCTTCCCCTAAAGAGGATATGGGACTTACCGACGAAGAAATTGATGGCATTGCAGAATACTTAGCTAATTACAAATTAGTATATTAATCAGCAAGGACTCTAAAGGGGGTACACAACCTTGGCACACGCTCACAGTGTTAAGCGTCACAAGGGCTTAATGGATTGGTTAACGACTGTCGATCACAAAAAAATAGCTGTCCTGTATTTACTAGCCGGAGGATTATTTTTTGCAATTGGTGGTTTCGAAGCTATCTTAATTCGTCTTCAATTGATCAAACCTATGAATGACATGCTAGAGGCTCAGACTTTTAATGAGTTAATCACAATGCATGGTACAACAATGATATTCTTAGGCGTCATGCCAATCGTGTTCGCACTTATGAATGCTATTATTCCTCTTCAGATTGGTGCTCGTGATGTCGCATTTCCATTTCTAAATTCTTTAGGTTTCTGGACATTCTTGTTCGGGGGAATTCTACTTAATCTAAGTTGGGTGATGGGTGGCGCTCCTGACGCGGGGTGGACTTCTTATACACCGTTATCTAATACAATGTATAGTCCCTCACACGGGGTGGATTTCTATACGGTTGGGTTACAGATTGCGGGACTAGGTACGCTAATTGGGGGTCTTAACTTCCTGGCAACGATCATAACGATGAGAGCGCCAGGGATGTCTTACATGCGTATGCCTATGTTTACTTGGACATCATTTGTAACTTCGGCTATGATCTTGTTCGCTTTTCCAGCTATTACGGTTGGTCTGGTACTACTAACATTTGACCGAATATTAGGTGCAAACTTCTTCAATGTTGATGGAGGAGGAAACCCAGTTCTATGGCAACATATTTTCTGGATATTTGGGCACCCTGAGGTCTATATTCTGATCTTACCTGCGTTCGGTGTCATTTCAGAAATTATTCCTACATTCTCACGTAAGCGTCTATTCGGATATAGCTCTATGGTATTTGCAACGATCTTGATCGCGTTCTTAGGATTCATGGTATGGGCGCATCATATGTTTACAACAGGGCTCGGGCCTGTCGCGAATGCGTTGTTCTCGATATCGACGATGTTAATTGCGGTTCCTACGGGAATTAAAATATTCAACTGGCTATTCACCATGTGGGGTGGTCAAGTGAAGTTTACAGCAGCTAATCTCTTCGCCGTTGGATTCATTCCAACATTCACCATGGGTGGCGTAACAGGTGTCATGTTAGCATCTGCACCTGCGGACTTTCAGTTCCACGATACGTATTTCGTAGTTGCCCATTTCCACTATGTTATCGTCGGTGGTATGGTGTTCGGACTATTGGCTGGACTTCATTATTGGTGGCCCAAAATGTTCGGACGTTTGCTTAACGAAGCACTAGGGAAATGGACTTTCTGGACCTTCGCAATCGGGTTCCACATGACATTCTTTGTACAGCATTTCTTGGGTCTTTGGGGAATGCAACGTCGTGTATTTACGTACGGACGGAATCAAGGGTTTGATACACTGAATCTAGTAAGTACCATTGGCGCGTTATTAATGGGTGTAGGTGTAATTATATTCGCAATTAATATTATTCAATCATTCAGGAAGCCAAGTGGTGTCGCTAATGATCCATGGGAAGATGGACGTACTTTAGAATGGACGATTCCTTCTCCACCACCGGAATACAACTTTAAACAAATACCACTTGTTCGAGGTCTGGATGCCTATTGGAAGGAAAAAATGGCTGGACACAAGGAGATGACGCCTGCAGAACCTGTAGGACCGATCCATATGCCTTCACCTACGATTCTTCCTTTCATCATGTCCTTGGGTATTTTTATTGCAGGTCTAGGTTTAATGTTCAGCGGAGAAGAATTCTCCAATTCATTTATGAGTTTAATATTTAACAACTGGATTGTGTGTGGATTGGGACTTCTCATCACCTTTGGATCTATGTTGCTACGTTCTCTCTTTGATGATCATGGCTGGCATATTGAACCAGAGGAATTGGAAGAGGAGGGGGTATAAGTATGGCTACAGCACACGCACAACCGGATAAAGGTCAATTACCGCATTATCCGGAGAAGGCGACGCTTGAAGGTCGCAACAAAATTCTTACATTCTGGCTCTTTCTTGGTGGGGAGGCGGTGCTCTTCGGTACGCTCTTCGCTACCTTCCTTACACTTCGAAACCAGACGAATGAAGGTCCTACGGCAGCTGAACTTTTCGGTTTACCACTGACAGCGGCAGCAACGTTTATCTTGTTAGTAAGTAGTTTAACTAGTGTGTTCGCGATCCAAGCGATGCATCGTCATAACTTAGCTTCATTGAAACTTTGGTTAAGCATTACCGTACTTCTAGGTCTTGGATTTCTAAGTCTTGAAATTTACGAATTCTATGAGTACGTGACACAGGAAAACTTCGGAATGACAACCAGTGCTTTTAGTTCAGCCTTCTACACATTGGTCGGATTTCACGGGGCTCACGTTGCTTTCGGGGTATTATGGATCGGTGTTCTGATAGGACAATTGTTTACAAAAGGACTAACAGTCGTGACGGCTCCGAAGATTTACGTATCCGCTATGTACTGGCACTTTATCGACGTAGTATGGGTATTTATCTTTACGGTCGTTTACTTGCTTGGAAAGGTGGGCTAATGCATGACAGTAGATGAGCAGAATAAGCATCAGCTAGTGAATCAGAAGCATAGGCACGAAGGTCCACAGAAACACATTGTAGTGTTTATCTTCTCCATTGTCCTGACGTTGATTGCTTTCGCAACAGTAACCGCAGGAGGAGTGAACGCAACCTTTACCATCCTTATATTATTGGTGATGGCAGTCTTACAAGTATTTGTACAGATGGGATACTGGATGCATTTGAAGGATAAGGGACATCTAATGCCCATTATATTCATGCTAGGTGGATTCTTTGTAGCAAGTACGGCTATTGTTACTGCATTGTACTGGATGTGGTGGGGATGAGAAGAGGTGGCCTGGGCCACCTCTTTTTTAAATTAATGGAATGAATTTAGATAAAAAAGAAACCCGGTTGTGTAGGAGGTTATTAGATGCTGGGATTAGAATACTTCAGTATGGCAGACTTATGGAGTCCGTTATTTCTGGTGTTTATGTTACTTATCACTATAGGATATTTGCTAGTTGTGGGTCCATTAAGTGAGAAGATTATAGGTGCTGAACCCGTCTCGTGGATGAAGAAGAGCACATTTATCATAGGAATGTTCATGCTGTATTTAGCACAGGGAGGTCCAGTGAGTCTGCTCGGGCACATGATGTTCTCCTTCCACATGTTAACGATGGCGCTGTCCTATTTAGTGGCACCTCCTTTAATTATGCTGGGAATACCTACTTGGCTATGGAGAGCACTCTTGAAGGTGAATCCTTTCCGCAAATTGAGATTCTTAGCTAAACCCGTAGTGGCAGCTGTCCTATTTAATGGCTTATTCTCCCTCTATCATATTCCTGCCATACATGACTACGTCATGCTACACTTTAACGTGCATCGGCTATACTACATTGTATTATTCATAACATCCATGCTGATGTGGTGGACGCTTCTTAATCCTTTGCCTGAGAATTCGAAAGGATCAAGTCTTGGCAAAATGGGATATATTTTTTTGAATATGGTATTATTAACTCCAGCGTGCGGATTAATTATTTTTGCATCATCACCAATGTATGCGACTTACAGTGATCCAAACATCTGGGCCAAAGCGATGGGGTATTGTATTAGTGGGGATCCCACGTTACTTCTGAGTAATTTCGGAGGGCCGACGTTCTTTAGTCTAATGTCTCCACTTGTTGATCAACAGGTAGGGGGTATACTGATGAAGTTCATTCAGGAGATTATCTTCGCCTCGATGTTAGCTTATGTATTCTATGGTTGGTATAAGAGAGAGAATCAAGAAGATGATTTGGAAGCTGATGAGCTCAGTGATCAATCCTTGAATCGTGCGTAAATAAGCTATTTAAATAACTTAGTATCGCTTTCGAAGTAAGTTTTTCCGAAGCTATACACGAAGTAATGCTAAAAAACTTTTAGTAACGCTTCCGATGCTAGTTTTTTAACGAAGTATTTCAAGAAGCGCTGCTATTTAAAAAACTTTTAGGAGGATATACATGGATTTGTATTTCATACTGCCAACAATCAGTACATCGTTCATAGTCATTAGTGCAGTGTTAGTGGCTATTGGTTGGATCCTTATTATTAAGGGTAAGAGGGAAGCGCATAAGAAAGTGATGATTAGCGGAGCTATAGCGGCGTTGATATTCTTCATCATTTACACATCACGTACCATATTCGTGGGTAATACCGCGTGGGGTGGTCCTGATGATCTTGAAATTTATTATCGTGTATTCTTGATATTCCATATTACCCTGGCAACGGTTGCTGCGGTATTTGGGATTACAACACTTACGCTTGGGTTTAAAGCAAAGTATGCGAAGCATCGTAAATGGGGGAAGGTAACATCCATCATGTGGTTCTTCACAGCGATTACAGGTGTTGCGGTATACACGCTTCTATATCTTCTATATCCAGGTGGACATACGAAACCGATGTTAGATGCTATATTTGGAATGTAGTAACCAAGCGGATTCAAGATCATAGTAACGCAGCAAAGAGATCTGTCAGTTTAACTGAAGATCTCTTTTTTTATGGAAAAAAGTTCAAAATTTATCTTGACGGAAGATTGAGCACACATTATACTGTGTATAAAGATATATACAGTATACACAGAGACATCAGCCATATTGAATTGACCATAATAATGGGAAATGACAATATTCAAAGTGAGGCGGAACGATATGAATATGTTAATAAGAGATGCTTGGGTTATTTTCAAAAGGGATTTAAAAATTGAGAAGTATATACTATTGGTCTCTGTATTATTCATGGGGTATTTGGGGGTAATGGTCGGCGTCCCTATTGAAGATCAGCTGGGAGACCCGAATGAATTATCTCCAGTAAGTGATATCTTCCTGTTAACATTTATGCCGATGTTAGGTTTTTATTTCTCGAAGAGGTCTTTTAAATACCTAACAGAGGACTCTTACACAAAAATGTTGATCTATCTACGTAGCTTGCCGATTCCCCCTAAAGTGATCATGGGCTACAGACACCTTCAAATGTTAATGGCATTTATCATTAATGGTGTGATCTTATTCAGTGTTATGTATGGTATGAGCCATCAGTTGAGATTGGAAATGTCTATAGGTACTTACATATGCTTCGCGTTAACGTGGATTGGATATGCACTGGCTATAACAGGGATATATATTTATTTAGAATTTATGTATAGTGGTACACGATATTTTTGGATGACCATGATGCTCATGGGTACCGCTATTATTGCTGGAATAGTCATTAGGTTACTAGATGGCAATCTGTTGTTATATACCGTTAAAGCAAGCCAAGAGAGGGGGATTCTATCGCCAGTTATGTGGGGTACATTAGGTATTGGAATTCTCTGTTTGTTTGTATTAGGCAAGTTCACACTGAGTAAATTACAAAACAGAGATCTTCTATAATTCAAATCACAAGATAAGTCAGGAATGAGGTGTGAAAGGTGTGGATTCCAATTCAAATTGACGAGAATAGTGCTGAGCCGCTGTATTATCAAATAGAGACTCAACTAAGATCGCTTATCATAAATGGGCAAATCGAGGAAAATACACTTTTACCATCAATCAGGGAATTTGCGAATGGATTAAATTGCAGTGTTATTACGGTTCGAAGAGTCTACCAGGATTTAGAGAGTGAAGGGCTACTCAGAACGAAACAAGGAACAGGAACCTTTGTTGCAAAGGTTGGAGAGTCTAAACGGGAATCTTTTAAACGTGAATCTGTCGAGGATGCTTTAGGCAAGGCTGTAGACACTGGGATTTCGATTCAGTGTAGTGAAGAAGAGATCAAGAGGCTGTTTCTAGATATCGTAACGCGTAAATATCATCCCAAGAATGGGAAGGAGTAATCGTTATATGGAGCAGATGGTCGTTAATATGGTGGGTGTTAAGAAGAAACGACGGAACAAAGTAATAGGACCTCTTGATCTGTCTATCCCACAAGGATATGTCGTTGTCATCGTGGGAGAGAATGGATCTGGCAAAAGTACATTGATGAATATGCTAATGCAGACGGTCATACCAGACGAAGGGGATATCACTTGGTTCGGTCAGTCCTATCCTAAGGGTATTCCACCAGAGGTTAAGCAACAGATCGGGTATGTCTCGGAGAAATCTAACATCGAAGAGGATCATATGACTGCCGAGGAAATTGCTAAATTTCGCTCTTATTGGTATCCGAATTGGGACGACAAGCTGTTCCAGAGGTTAATGAAGGCTTTTAACATTCCTACTAATACGAAGTTAAATAAGATGTCCAAGGGAGAACGAAGAAAGTTAGAAATTACGGTAGCACTGGCACCACGCCCAAAATTGCTTTTGTTAGATGAACCTTCTTCTGGACTTGATCCTTTTGCTTGGAAGAGAATGATTGAAGAGCTTCATGATTATATGGAACAAGGAGATTCTACGATCCTGATGTCTACTCATATTGTAGATGAGATTAAGAGACTTGCTGATTTCATTATACTTGTACATCATGGTCGAATCCTCGGTACGGTTGAGAAAGATAGTCTATTGGATAATTGGAAAGAAGTATGGGTTAAAAGTGATCGTTCAATTCTAGAAGATTTACCTGCAATCGTGGATGCGCAACAGGAGTCTGCGGGTGTGTTACGAATGATTACTACAGAGTGCAAGCAATTAGAGAATCTCTTACATGCTTCAGGCATACAACTAATGAAGACACGTGGGTTGGAGCTTGATGAAATATTAAGTCTATGGATACAAAGAGATGAGGCTGCCACAGCGCAGTCGGAGGGGGGAGAATAATATGGAATCTTTAAAGTTGGAGAAGGTAGTTAAGCAATTTGGAGATAAGACCGCAGTTAATGAACTGTCTCTACAAGTGGAGCAGGGGGAGATTTATGGACTCTTGGGAGCAAACGGGGCAGGTAAAACAACGACCATGCGTATGGTATTGGGGCTAATATATCCCGATGGAGGAAGTATACGTTACAATGGTAAACCACATAATGATGAACTTCGGAGAATCATGGGTTATTTGCCTGAAGAGCGAGGTCTGTATCCGAAGATAAAAGTGAGTGATCAGCTTAGCTACTTGGCTCAACTTCGTGGTATGTCGCATAAGGATGCGGATAAGAGCCTTCGCTATTGGTTAGAACGATTCGAGGTTCCTGAGTATTACGATAAACGGATTGAAGAATTATCTAAAGGGAATCAGCAAAAGATTGGGTTCATCGCAGCTGTCGTGCATAAACCTCAGATTCTCATTCTGGATGAGGCATTCAGTGGGTTAGACCCTGTAAATGTAGAGCTATTGAAATCAACCGTTAAGGAATTGCGTGATCAAGGGACAAGTATTCTGTTCTCTACCCATCGTATGGAACATGTTGAAGAACTATGCAGACATATAACAATCATGCACCGCTCCAATCCAATTGTTCAGGGTAGTATCAAAGAAATCAAAGGAAGATATCCACGCGAACAAGTTGCGTTGGGAACGACAAGTGAAGTCACTGGATTAGCAGATATTCCAGGTGTAAGTAAAGTGACGGTTCAGGAGCAAGGTGGTTACCTAATCTCCATTACAGAACTATCTGCTGCTCAACAGATCTTGCAGACAGCCATGCAGCAAAGTGTTGTAGAGAAGTTCGAGATCAAGGAACCCACACTTAATCAAATCTTTATTAAAGAGGTAGGTGAGTCTCATGAATAAAATGAGTACTGTTATTGGGTTTACTTTTCGCAATAAGGTGAAGACGAAGGCCTTTCTCATAACAACTTTAGTATTAGCTATTATCATGTCTATTGCTATCAATATCCCTTATTTCATTCAGTTATTTACGGGGGAAGATTTAAAGTCAGGGGAAACGAAGGTAGGTCTCGTATATGCTCAACAGGCAGAAGTAGCTGGAGAACTAGATACGTACTGGAAGGCACAGAACAGTGATGAATTCTCCTTCGTGAAGTATGATACAGCAGATATAGGTGTCTTAAAGAGAGATATGGAAGAGGGCAAAATTGACGGCTATCTACAGTTCTCGGGAGATCAGTCAACGTTATTCCCTGCTGTTATCTATTCTTCTGACGAAGATGATGGATTGGATCCTGTCGTTCAGGCAGATCTTACAGGTGCATTGCAGGCGGTTAAGACACAGTATATCGTGAAGGATTCTCTTACAGCAGAACAAATCGCGGAGCTAAAAACACCTGTGCAGTTTAACACTGAGAACGTAGATCCAAATCACGATAGTGAAGCCGGAACAGAAGCCAGTGCAGAGAAAGATATCAATCCTATGAATTTCGCTGTAGTCTACATCCTGATCATTCTCTTCTTCTTTACTTCTATGACAACAGGTAACATGATCGCGTCTGAAGTTACAACAGAGAAGAGTTCACGGATCATGGAAATCCTCATTACCAGTGTATCGCCATTAACTCAAATGTTCGGAAAGGTTATCGCCATGTTCTTAGTGGGCTTAACTCAGATCGCTATATTTGTCCTAGTGATCCTAGGGAATCTATTCATGCCACAGAACAAGGAATTACTAGCAGATTTCAATATTGATTTATCGCAAGTCAGTACGGATGTTCTGGTCTATGGATTCATCTTCTATGTCTTGGGATACTTCCTGTATGCAGTATTATTTGCAGCGATTGGCTCGATCGTGAGCCGTACAGAAGACTTAGGTCAGGCAGTCATGCCAATTACGATGTTATCGCTTGCGGCCTTTTACATTGGAACTTTCAGTATAAATGCCCCTGATTCGACCTTGATGAAAGTGGCTTCATTCATACCATTTATATCGCCAACGACCATGATTGTAAGGATTGGTCTAGGAGAAATAGCGGTATGGCAAATATGGGTATCTATACTCATTCTTATGGTTTCCATTTTGGCCTTCGGTTGGTTATCTGCCAAAATCTATCGTACAGGTGTACTGATGTATGGTAAACGTCCGACGATGAAAGAGCTTCGTAAAGCGATGAAGGCTTATAAGATTTAGTCTGAGACAAATATTTAAAACCTTGATGACCAGATGCCTTGGTCTATCAAGGCTTTTTTGTTGGATGGTTATTTAGTGTGGTTACGAGATTAAAAGTACATCTCAGAGCACCATTTGATTTTTGTTTGTCTATTCTTTTCATATATTTTAAGTATTTGATTTAGAACAAAAATCCTTTGAACGATATCCTCAGTAAAAAGGTTTAACTGCCGTTTAAAGTGATCTATTTCACTTTGATAAGGAGTAGGAACCTTTTCATTGTCCTCATATATTTTGAGAAGTTGAAAGTGTAGGTTATATATATCCTCATAAGTCATTGTTAGATTCCCCCTAATGATTAGCGAATAATACTAGTATAACCAATGAGTGATTTGGTCAGACGTGTCCTATTAATGCTCGTTATTTACCATCTTTATAGGTATATCAAGGCTTTTTTTACTCCATTTCTTTATTTGGATTATTTCTGGAACATTTTTAAAATTATTTGTAAGATTATCACATTACATGCGTCTTATTGGTAGGAGGTGGGAGAGTGACAGAGCTTGAGGAGATATATAATAAATATTTTAAGGATGTGTACTTATTTGTATATAGTTTATCTAGAGATAAACATATCGCTGAAGATGTAACATCAGATACATTTTTGAAGGCAATAAAATCAATTGATAGTTTCAAGGGAAATTGTGATATTCGGGTGTGGTTATGTCAAATAGCAAAAAACACATATATATCATATTTACGAAAAAATAAAAAAACGGTCAATTTTGATACAGTACCTGAAGAGAAAAGTGATATTGATGTGGAGAAAATATTATATTCATCTGAGGAGGCAACTAAACTTCATGAGATTCTCCACGGCCTTTCTGAACCGTATAAGGAAGTTTTTACACTGCGTATCTTTGGAGAGTTAAGCTTTAAGCAGATTGCTAACTTATTTGGCAAAACAGATAATTGGGCTTGTGTTACTTTCCATAGGGCAAAAAATAAAATTAGAGAGGAAATGAGGGATTATTGATGAAAATAACATGTAATATTATTAGAGATATTTTACCTTTATATATAGAGAATATAGCTAGTGATGACTCATGCGCTATGCTTGAAGAACATATTGATCAGTGTGAGGAGTGTAGGAATTGTCTTGATGAGATGAAGGCCTTTTATAAACTACCTGCAGATATTGATACTTCTCCGTTATTAAAGATAAAATCTACATTACGCAAGAAAAAAATTCAGACAGCCATATTTTCAATAATGCTTACGGTTGTAATTGGTGTTATAGCAATTGCTTTCTTGACTGCACCAGAGTACATTCCGTTTAGTAAGGAAAGTGTATCAATAAATGAAATGGATAATGGATCTGTACTTGCTATATTTGAGGATACAGTGTCTGGATATGATATTAATAGATATCCTACAGAGGACAATACAGGGTATGTTTATCATATAACGACATGGGATAGCATATGGAACAGGAATATTAATAAATCTCGTATAAATAATACTATTTTAAATCCGAATGATGAAAATGTAGCTGCTGTATATTATAACCTAACAGATGGAAATGAAGATATTTTGGTATATGGTAAAGATATCAATCCAAGTGGAGGAATAGTTACCTTACCAAGATTATTCTTATCATATTATTCGCTTATTGCCATGAGTTTAACTGTCATTTGTGGATTAATTATGGCTCTGTTCCGTAGCCATAAAAGGGTGATTAATTTGACCATGAAAATGTTGTTTTTGCCGGTATCCTATCTTTTAGGGCAGTTAATTATTAGAGGATTTTCTACGTCGTCATATACTGCGACACGAGATTTGTATGCCATATTATTAATTGGGTTTCCTTTGTATATTGCTTTTCTTGCGGTTATATCTTTAATAAGAGAGTACAAAATGAAAAAGATATGAGTATAGCTCACTCACTTTACAGCCTTCATCTGAAACGATATAATTCGATGTAATTGGATACTTGTTCAACTGGAGGAGCCTGTCAACCGCGGGCTCCTTTTGCATTTTTTTAAGATATATAGTTAAATGATGATGATTGCCTTGGAACAAGAAAAGGAACAACGAAGTCATTAATGAATACATTATTATTCTGCAAAAATTATATCGCTGAGTTCCCATTAGGGAGCGGGGGAACCAACTGTGAAGATGTAATGTGTGATCGTCTCTTCACTTGGGGTGAATCTCGAAATATTCGAGTAGGGTTACTCTTTGAGCCCGAATCCGTCAGCTAACCTCGTAAGCGTACGGAGAGAAGGAACGTTGAAATTATGCCCCAGATTCTATTGAATGGCACTTCTTTATATTATGAGATACATGGAAATGGTGTACCCATAGTCTTTGTTCATGATCATCTGTCCTCACACCATATGTTTGATCCGCAAGTGGAATACTTTAGTACAAGAGCAAGGGTGATCGTACTAGATTTGAGGGGAAATGGTCAGTCGGGAAAAGTGGATGTTGAAGTTAATCGGATTATTGACACACAATGTGAAGATTTGAGAGAGTTACTAGATATACTAGGCGTTTCGAAGGTGACACTCGTCGGTTGTTCTAGTGGGGGGGTCCTAGCTGGGAGGTTTGCTGATCTCTATCCGGAACGGGTGAGAGCTCTAGTGCTAGTGGATAGCTACTTATCTGGCAAGACGAATAAGCTATGGGAGGTATTTGAGACCTTCAGTTGGCTATCGTATTATTTACCAGCGGAGTTGTTGCTGCGTACACTTAAACTGACCTACCATCATTGGACACCTGCTTATAGGATTATGCGAGAAGACCTACTGAACAAGCGACCAACAGAATTAATCAAACAGCGCATGGCTTTACGACAGATCGATTTGTGTCGTCAATCAGCCCGATATCAGGTGCCTATATTATGCGTGGCTGGCAGTCAGAATGAATGGGGTCTAAAGCATATGAAGAACATAGAAGCTGCGTTTCCCTATGCACAACTCCAGATTGTAGATGATGCCATTTACCCAAGTAATCTATGTCAGCCTCAATTATTTAATCGACTACTCTTGAATTTTTTAATAGATCAACATGTTGTATAGAAGTGTAGATGTTAAAATAAAAGTAATGATTGAAATTATAGAGATGGTGGAGTGATTTTTTTGGAAATAAAAATAGATGACCTAAATGGGCCTTAGTGTTGGATTTCAATATTGTGAACCATTTGCAAATTACGTGGAAGACCCATACAGTGTATTTATGACAAAAGAATTATGAAATTATTATTAACATTGGAGGCATTACAATGAGTCAACGCTATCGAATTACAAGATCACTTCAGGAGAATGGCATTTCAGAACAGACCATATCCTTACACGAGTGTAAACAGTATTTTGCGTCTAAACCGGATTTTGAATATACCCCTGTGTTTACCGTGACAGGAGCTACAAGCATGTCCATTGAAGGGGATTTCTTCATGTGGAGCTACAATGATACTAAGATCCCATTCAGACACTATCAGGGAGATATATATGTTTCCGGCACGAATGAAGCAGTGATTCCCATCATGACGGAAGTTGCAAGCGAATTAAGAGCAGATGTGTTGGGGGAGTAATCTATTTCATTGAAAGACTTTAAATATAGAAGAGGAGCTTACTTCAGCGGAGTAGCTCCTCTTTGTCTTTGTTTATTGATAGGAATAACCACACAACGGTACTCAACGTGTTACAAAATAATTGCAAAATACATAACGAATGGGCTCATCATCAATGGTGTTTACCGATAAAAGATATGTTTGATTTACTTGCGAAGAAGAGAACATTACTATTTAAGCGGCCTTTGTCCACGGTTTGAGAAGAGTGATTGAATACTTCTATCATTAGTTTATTATTGTCGTCGTCTGTGGGATGAGTAGAAAATATCACATTTGTAGGTACGATCAAGTCGTTAAAGGATTCATTTATATTTTGCATTTCATCAATGGGTGTAAGCCTTTCTGAGCTAAGGATTCTTGGATCCGTTAGCTGAACAACGTTTGTTGTTTGGTTATAACTAACTTTAATTCCAAACACTTCGGAGATAAATCGTGCGGGTACCATAAGTGTATCGTCTATGATTACGCTTACCGTATCCAGCTGTTTCGGTTCTCCATCACCATCCCGGCGCTAACGGAATGCAACCCGAAAGTTGAAAATGCACAAATTGAAACGCTAAGTAAAGAGAAATAACGTAGTAACTTCACCTCTTTGACCCTCTTTTCTAATGGGGTTTGGTCAGGTGTCTTCGTTGTAGTTCGTTAATTTTCATGTCGCCTGTAAGTAATAAGACTTTAAAACCAATAAAAGGTTACCTAATTAAAAAGAAGTGACCTCTCTGATATAACGAAAGGCCACCTTTATGTTGATTACTCTGTTTCTAGCTTCTCCAAGAGTCTCTGAAGAGTCACATAGGCTTGTTCATGCGTAATTTGCTGGGAAGGCCCAAACAGTTGATTACTTAGTCCACTCATGAGTCCTAGATTTACGGCTTTATAGACATTCTCTTTGGCCCATGCGCTGATCTTTGCATCATCTTTAAAAGGGTTAGCTACCGCAAGAGTCGCCTTATTAGACTGTTTGATCTTGTTGACTTGTTCATAAATCGTAACTAAGATGGTTGCGGCTTCTTGTCGGGTTAACGTTTTTTGAGGAGAGAAGGTATTTGACGATGTCCCTTTGATTAGGCCTAATTGGTAGGCATAAGCGATTTGTTGTTCTTGTACATCTTTAAAGGGATTGTTTACCGTTCCAGTTTGTTTCCCTAGCACATGCTCGTATACTTTTAACCCGGCTACTGTGAAGGTCTGTCTAGTAATAGGTTGTTGATAATTTCTGTCGTAACGACTGTCGATAATCCCATTGTTCTTAGCTTTCGTGTAATCACTTATCGCCCATGCACTGACTTGCTCCGTAGTGGTTACTTCCTTTATATCATGTACATTTTTGAAAAATGTGGTTTCATAGGAAAGGCTGGTTTCTTGCCCAGAAATATTGTAAATTCCTCGAATATCTACTTTGAACCGATCGTCTTCTTTCCAATCTTTAATATCATTAGGTCTAAAAATAATGCAGTAGGGTATGCCGTAACCTGACGTTTCGACATTAAAGTATTTACCGTTTGTATCGTTATCACTAGAACTGAAATTCCAAGTCTTATTGTCTGAGATTCTTGTGAGAACGACACGGACATTTTTTGTACGCTTATTATCATATTTAGATACATTTAGAGATACGGACCATGGATCCTTGGTAGCAAATACGTCATCTGGGAAGTAGCCAGCAGAAGGCCAACTAATATAATCATAGGTGACTTGATCCTTCGCGCGTGTTTGATCAAAAGCGTACATGGAACTGAAAGGCGACTTAGTTTTCTCATCTTTAAATACATAACCGAACATGGTTGTTGTCATAGAAGGAT
Source organism: Paenibacillus sp. Y301 (assembly GCF_059445505.1). Taxonomy (NCBI): domain Bacteria; kingdom Bacillati; phylum Bacillota; class Bacilli; order Caryophanales; family Paenibacillaceae; genus Paenibacillus; species Paenibacillus sp. Y301. Next base: position 253,810 of record NZ_JCAIUL010000004.1, read on the forward strand.
TGATTACCCATCTTCGATGTCCTACGCGATTAATGTTACTTGCTGAATTATCTGACATATAACCGAACAGGACAGTATCATATAATGAAAGACGTCCGTAAGATAGATTACTAGAGCCAGCACCTTTGTAGCCAGCATTAAATAGAGATTGAGTCATACCCTTGGGTTGGGAAGGGCTATGACTTAATCCTCCATTGAGGGCATTTACAAGAGCAGCGGCTTGTTCTTGTTGCTCTAAGCTCCAATTCGGCTCAATATCATCTGGAACTCCTGCTAAATACCTAGCCCAATTCACCGCGTGGATGCCATCTAATATAATATCCTTTTTCAATTTCCCCTCTGCGTAAGGAGCGGTATATTTAGGAACATTCTCAAATATCGTGTTCGAATTCATATAAGCTGAACTTTGTTTAAGCGGCAAATATTGTTGATACTTCTGAATAATGGTTTCTTTCGTTCTTTGCGTGACACTTTGCTGCACATCTTGCCCATGAACGGTCTCATACTTCATCGTAGAAATCATAAGACCTAAGAACAAAAACGTAAGTATTCTTGATGTTGGTTTCAATTCGTTACCCCTTTTCGTTATCTGTTTCAAATATTGGATATGGTTTTATATCGGTAAAAATTATATTTAAATTAACCTTTGTTCAGTGGACCAAAGATAATCAATAACTTCCACAAAAAAATATTTTCCTAAAATATAACTTTTCATACATCTTATCCATCTAATCTTATAAAGGATAAAAAAAGGGGAGGAACATTCGTGTGCAAATGGAACTAGAGGTAAAGAAAGCCCAGCGCGGAGATAAAGAGGCCTTTATCCGATTATTTAGAAGTATAGAACTAGACCTGTATGGATTGGCTAAGTCCATTGTCAAACGGGATGAGGACTGTGCTGATGTATTTCAGGAGACTACATTGAAGGCATACAAGGCGCTATCCACCCTCAAACAGCCTAAGTTTTTCAAAACATGGGTCATTCGAATTCTGATTAACGAATGCAACCAGTTACTCCGGAAGCAGGAATTAACTGTGGCAGATCCTCAAGAAGTATCTTACTTACCTCCGAGGTACTTCGAGAACTATGATAAGGTCGACCTTCAGGTGGCAGTTGATCACCTGGACGCATCGCTACGAATTGTTATTACCTTGTATTATTATCAGGACATGCCGATTAAGCAAATCGCAAGTATTCTGGAGATTTCCGAAGGTGCCATAAAAACGCGTCTTCATCGAGCACGAGGTATTTTAGCGGAATGGTATCAAAATTCCCTTGAAAGGAAGATGATCTGTGAGCCCATTTAATCTGGATATGGAATTGAAAAGGGGAAATAGGGAGATGCCTCAACAACTCCCTGATCTCATACGAATACGGCAGGATGAAATATACGCATCGTTAGACGATATACCGTTACATACCGTTATGAAGTCAGGTAAACAAAAGGTAGTTCGTAGCACACTTCTTGTTATTTCAGCGGCATTAATTATGGGCATTTGCGTTATTGGAAGTGGATTTGTATCTCCTGCTATGGCAGATTCTCTGAAACAAATACCACTGGTAAGCGGCATATTCAAGCTAGCAGGGGATTTGGGACTGCAAGCCGCCGAGGAAAAGGGTCTGGTCACAAAAGTTAATCTCAGTGATACACATGATGGTGTGACCTTAAGCGTACCTCAAGTGATGTATGATGGAAATCGCGTATCCATTGCTGTTCAACGGGAGGCACAAGGCATAACTAGCTATCTTATAGGAAACTATGTTACTCCAGAGGATATCGTTATCTTTGAGCCTGAAGGCACAAAGGGCACATTGAAAGACACTAACATATCCATAGACGGAAAGACTTATGGTAGTGGATTTAATATGAAAGGCGGCGCTGATCATAATTCTGTTATTATTGATTTTTTATCAAACCAAGGTCCAGATTATTCGCCCCTCCCATCTGAATTTGAATTAACACTAGAGATAACGTTGGAAGGGATTAATACACCGTATATCATTAATATTCCCGTGAAGAATACGTTGAAGAACAGTATCGTGTTGACACCAGATGTGACTAAATCACATGACTATGTAACCATAACTCTGAAAAAGGTGGAACTTAGTCCTGTGGCAACAAGATTAGCATTTGTTCTAGATGGCACTTCTCGAAAAATACCTAAAAAATATACGTATGTTGGTTCCAGCATGTTGTCATTGAGCTACGATGTATATGATGATCAAGGAAATGAATTAAAAGAATTAAGTGGTCAAGGCGGTTACGCATATACAGATCTCTTATATGAGCCGTTAAGCACAACTTCTACCTTTTTCACAATTAAGCCATATACAAACGTATACAAGGATAAAAATGCCGGTGAATTCTTGCTAGATAAGGAGGGTTGGCCAATTAAGGAGTATGTCAAAGAATTAGAAATGAAAATTTATATTGTAGAATGATCAAAGACATCATTATGTTTCATCGGGTCATGATACTAGAATAAACAAAGGCTTCGTAGCGTACTCAAGCTCACGAAGTCTTTGCTTTTGTACTTATTTATTTCCATATAAGATATTCATATTATAGATAACTCTACCATATTGAGGTAGTATGAGAGGGGCAGATACGAAGTATCTAGTAAGAGTAAGTCTATTTTATTTTTCATAGAAAAGGAGACATATAATGAAAGGAATGGCTCAACTATTATTGTGCTCGGCTATTGCTATGAGCGGTATGGCTGCTATGAATTCAACTGTAAGTGAGGCGGCAGCTGCGACTCCTAAGGTTAGTATTATGTTAGACGGATATCCATTTCCATTTCCTGTACAGCCAGCGGTTATCAAGGGGACGACAATGGTGCCTTTTCGGGCTATATCTGAAGCGCTAGGTGTTACAGTGGGATGGAATCAAGCTAAACAGGAGATTACAGCGACTAAGCCAGATGCAGAGGGCACCAAACAAGTCGTACTGACAATGGGAAGCAAGAATGCGAGCGTCAATGGTCAGGTTGTGAAGTTGATAGCTTCTCCACAGACGATCAGCGGAAGTACAATGATTCCATTAAGCTTCTTCAGTAGTCAGTTTGGTGCGATTGTTGCATGGGATCAGGCGACGAAGACGGTATCTATTACATCACCGAAAGAAGATATATATACGATGGGATTTTATGCATTATCCTCTTTTGACGAGCGGTCGATGGTTTCTTCTTTCGATTCTGTTGCATTTGGATGGAGCAGAATTGACAAAGATGGACTGTTTACAACAGAGGGTAAGGAATATAGATGGCCTCAGGCCGCAGGGGCGGTAACACCTGAATCTATTATCCAAGAAACGGACCAGCAGGGGACAACACCATATTTGATGGTTTACTCCGTTGATGGTGGGTTGGAACTTACCAAAAACTTAGAAGACATGGCACTTCAGAATCAGACGATTACGGGTATTGTAGATACCGCCTCTCAGAAGGGGTTTAAAGGAGTAGTCCTTGATTTAGAGGGATTAGGTTGGAGTGGAGATAAAGCGAAAGCACGTGCAGACTACAATGCATTTATTAAGAAGCTAGCCGCGAAGACTTCTCAAGCGGGTCTTAAATTGAGTATTGTCCTTCATCCATTAAATAGTTCTTATACGGGATATGATTATAAAACGCTCAGTAGTCTTGCGGATGACCTGATCATTATGGGATATGCCTTTGAAGATGAGAAAAGTCCAGAGCCACTTGGGAAAGTAGATGAAGCCATTACTTTAGCTTTAAAAGAAGTGGATAAGGACAAGCTGATTCTAGGCATATCTTTAGGTAGTGAGAACGCGCAATCCGTTAATGCCAAGATTGGACTCGCTAAGCGGTATGATCTCAAGGGAATTGCAATCTGGCGGATTGGCATTATAGGACAAGCTGCTTGGAATGAAATGAAGACATCCGTGGAGTTGTAGTGGATTGGTGTGAAGATTATAAGTAGATAAAATAAAAAGTCCCGATAGATCACATCCGATCTAACGGGACTTTATTGTATTGTTGAGATGATTTCCTTGTTAGAGAGGAATTTATTGGGGTCTTATTTGTACGGAAATATATTAATAATGGGTACTTTTTGTTTACAAATAAACCCATTCTACAGTATAAAAACATAACAATACCTACATTTTTTACCATCTTATTCCGATATGAATATATATATATTTCATTCATTCAGGATGAATTATCGTAGATTCTGTAGAGAGAGGGAGTAGAAAAGGTTATGTTTAAAGTTGTGGAAACCGAATTGGATTTAGCTCGCTTTAATAGTATTTGGACTACCGTTTGGCTTGAGAAGGGGTTTGAGCTTGAGTTCTCCGAGCAGGTGCTAGAAAGATTTGTGGTTATTTCGAAGGAAGGGAACTATGTGGGTACGTCGGAAATTAAACCTTATAATATCCGCGAAGGTATAATCAATCAGTCTGCACCTTTTGCCGATCATCCGAAAATTAGTCAGGCAGAAGAGGGTACCGTGGCTGAAATTGATAAGATTGCGGTGCTTAATCAATATCGAGGACATTTTATTGATGATCTTCTAGCAGGTTCTGTTCTTTATGGCGAGAGAAAGAAAATAAAATATTATGTGGCGATGATGGAGCCTATATTTTTGCGAGCCCTCCGTATTTCGTTCCAAGTACCCTTCGAGAAGGTTGGAGATAAAGTATTTTATAAGGGTGATTATGTTGTCCCCGTTATTATCGATATAGAGGAGATGTACACTAATAAAGAAGAGTATTCATGGATTAAAAATTATTCACAGAGATTGGAGGATATGCGGCTAACAACTAGATAAGTTAATTTAACATTAAGCTGAAGGTAGGGATATTTTATGGAAAGAGTGATCATTTCAGAACTTGATAAACGTAATCGCTTGTTTATTAAAATTTTATGGGGAATGTTAGCGCTTGGTATCGTGACGGATCTCGCAATCGGGCTTGATATTCAAATGATTCTAATGCTTGCAGTTTTGGGGGGAGTTGCCTGTGCTGGGGCAACTTTTTTGACCTATCGTCAAATTGGGGCATCATACATAAAATATTTTGTAGCGAGTATAATCACCTTAATCGTACTCTTTTTAATTATCTCAGATCCCAATCCTATTATTAGTACATATTTCTTAGTCTATGTTAATTTAGCAATGATGACGTTATATCAAGATCATAAGCCAATTATCTTCACGGGTATTCTAGGTGCAGCTGTAAGTACATATCTCTTCTTAGAACCTTCATTACGAGAGCAGTTGTTTCCAGGTGAATCCTTAGTCTATATCTATTTGTATCTTGCTTTTGCTACGGCGGCTCTTGCCTTCTCAGCTAAATTCAGTCAAAAGTTGCAACGTCAGGTGCTCAAAGAACAAGAGGATACGCTTGTAGCTAAGAATACGGCGGATGCGTTACTTGATAAGCTAAAAGGTTCTATCCTAATGTTGAATGAGTTCAGTGAGAGACAACAAGAGAACGTTCGTGTTACAGGGGATATTTCGAAAGAGGTCACGGTAACCTTCTCAGAGATGGCAATAGCCATTGAGAAACAGACGGGCAATGTCATGAATATTAGTGAGACGACGCAGATCATTAAAGATAATGTGAAAGAATTGATGGATGGAACAACCCAGTTGCAACAGTACTCTGAAGATAATGCCGCATTGACGGAGCAGAGTAGTACACAGATGGAAGTCTTATCATCAGAAGTTGAAAGTGTAAGAGGAATTATCGATCATACTGTGGAGATCATGAAGGTTCTGAATAAGGAGAATGAACGGATCAGCACGATTGTTGGATCCATCAGTGGGATTTCGGAGCAGACGAATCTACTAGCACTTAATGCAGCGATTGAAGCTGCACGTGCAGGTGAACATGGTAAAGGATTCGCGGTTGTGTCGGGTGAAGTTCGTAAGCTAGCTGATAGTTCCCGCAATGCTGCAAATGAAATTGAAGAGATTCTATCTGGAATACGTAAACAGATCAACGCGGTTGATGATCAGGTGCAGCGTGGACAGGAGGGCGTAATAGCGAGCAGTGAGGTGTCGCGAGAGGTTCGCCAACTCATTCAGCGTATCCATGAGAACACGGATCGAGTGAAGATCCATTCCGACATTGCTAGCGATTCTGCGAACCGTCTTCATATACAGCAGAGTGGAATATCTGATGATATGACGAATATTGCTTCAACAACGGAGCAGAACATGGCAGCTGTGCAAGAAATGTATGGAAGTATGGAGACACAAGATCATAAAATAAATACGATTGTTGAAGATTACGGGAAGCTGGATCAACTGATATCAGAATTGAAGCATCTCGTCTCTAAGCATTAGAACATGAAAGAGGATTTGGACCACAGCGATTGGAGAAACGGTCCGTCCGCGGAGGTCCTTTCAGAACATCTAACTTTCTCCTATAAAAAACTAATGGGGTGCCCCTAGTCATTTTTGACTTATGGGACAGCCCCTTTTTAATGCCATGTATAGTTTATAGCATAAATAGTAAGATGAATGCACTCAATAGGAAGCAATACCAAGAGAAATACTTCAGTTGACCGCGTTCCATAATTCCCATGAACCACTTCATGGAGAAGTAGGAAGTCACTAACGAGCAGATGAAAGCTAGTAAGTAGGGTAGAGCTAACGTCCCTATTTCTGGATCATGAATAAGATTGGATCCTTCGAGAATCATACTGCCTATACTGATAGGAATGTAGAGGAAGAATGAGAACTTAAGGGCAGTCGATTGCTTGAGTCCCAGTCCCATCCCCGCCACAATGGTAGAACCGGACCGACTAATGCCAGGAATTAAGGCAATCACTTGAGCAAATCCAATAATGATAGCATCTTTAAGTCGGAGCCCGGCCTCATTCTTTCGTCCACGTAGATTACGGATTAACCAAAGTGCAATACCTGTAATCATGAGGGAGATCGCAATGGTCAGCATCCCTTTGAAGACATCAGAGATCAGGTCATTGAACAGGAATCCAATCAATCCCGCAGGGATAGTGGCAATGATAAGATATAGAATGAAGTGGAAATCCTTTTTGAATTGTTCTTCTTTCTTGGTGACGTATAACCAGGCGTGTTTAATTAACTCTATTAAATCATTCTTATAGATAAGTAGTATGGCTAACAAGGAAGCAAAGTTGACGAGAACCTCAAACCCTAGACCTTCAATTTCTAATCCGAAAAGATGTTGCACAATAATGACATGAGCACTGGAGGAAACAGGAATAGGTTCGGTTATACCTTGTACCAGGCCCAAGAAGGCATACTTCAGTAACGTGAAGATATCATTCATAATTTGTTAAAGCACCTCATTTATGTAGATTGTTGAAGAAGCATTCCGCTGACATATGGATGGGAGAATATAATGGCTATTGAGTAGATCATATGAACTTATCATAAAATGAATATGTAATTGTGTCAAAAATAGCCCTATTAGTCGCGATAAACTCTCCGGATTGGTGACTTGATCTGTAGGGTTCTTTTTTTCGTGAAATATAATGATATACGTATCCAAGTGAGTTCTGAATCAGTAGAATATGAATTAAATTAGAAGTAAACAAACGAGATTAACACATGATCTACTATTGAAAGCGCTATATAAAGTAACGACGATATGATGTAATATACCTAATTGCATCCTAAACACCTATACAGGAGGGATATGTTTGAACGATCTGTGTAAAGTACTGATTGTAGATGATGAATATTTAGTAAGACAGGGAATCAAACATCTTCTGAATTGGGAATCAGAAGGGTTCCAAATGGTAGGAGAAGCAGGCAATGGTAAGGAAGCACTGGAAATGGTGAGCTTGTTGAAGCCTCACATTGTCATTACTGATATCGTTATGCCTGTGATGGATGGAGAAGAATTCGTTCGGAAGTTAAAGTCTGCATTTCCTGATATCGAAATTATAGTGCTAAGTAGCTTTAGTGAATTTGAGTATGTTAAATCTACCTTTCAGAATGGTGTAGCTGACTATGTATTGAAGCCTACGCTTGAAACGGAGGGATTACTTCATGTGCTTAGGACCACCGCTGATAAAATACCTTCAATGAATGGAAGAAATCGGTCTTCCGGTAGCTTCAGTCCTTCCCTAGACAGCATGATAGATAAGCTTATCTCTGGTTATGAGACGGATATTGATGCAAGTATCATTCATGACACATTGCCCTGGGACAGCTTTTGCTTGTGTGGATGTTCGTTGAAATATATACCCCACCAGGATCAGAATGAGCTTTCTTTCGTTAAGTCTAATTTACTAAAGGAAGTAGCTCGCTATATATCTTCAAATAATGTGTGTTATCAGCTGATTGAAACGGAACCTACCATGTTTATTGTGTTGTTCAACTTCGGGCAATCGGGATTGGCACATGTCGCAGAAAGGGTAAGAGCCATGATAACAGCAATAGATCAGCAAGATTCAGAAGTGTGCTGGGTTATTGGAGATGAGTTCCGAGATATCAATCAATTAGGGAACATATACCGTGAATCCTTCTTGAAAATGATGGATTATGCATTCTTTTTACCAGATCGGGCACTTATTATCGGAAGTGAGTTACCTAGTATTCCAAAGATAGATATCAAGTTTAGTATGAATCATTTCACGGATGAGCTGAAGCGCAAGCATACAGATATAGCTTTTAAATATTTGCAGGAGCATGTTGAGGTACTGGCAGGTCAGTATAAGAACGATGTGTTCGAGTTCAAGTCATTTCTGAGTAATATTATTTTTGTGATTATCACGTTACTAGATAGTACGAAGATAGACACGGCGCTTCTGGAAGAGGAGAAATATAGTTATTTCAAAAAGATGGATGAAGCAAAATATGCGAGAGATGCGGTTGCATTGTTACAGTCCTTTCTAGACAAAGTGACGCTTATGGTCGTATCGGCAGATCTTAAAGATAAAGACAGCCATCGGCTACAGCAGCTACTTGATTACATGCATGAGAACTATGCGGAACAGCTAACTCTGGCGGAGTTATCTAAGCATTTCCATTTCAATATGTCTTATTTATCGAGTTACTTCTCAGCGCATATGAAGGAAGGTTTCAGTGAATATATAAACAGAATTCGAATTGAAAAAGCGATAGAACTATTAAATGACGGTACCATCACTATTTCTGAAATTAGTGGTAGAGTAGGCTATTCCGATCACAGTTACTTTTGTAAAGTATTCAAGAAGTTTACCGGGGATTCTCCAAGTGCTTATCGTCGCAAAAAATATAAGAAGCAAGAGAAGTGAAATCCATGAGGATTATATTAGATAGAATTAAAAACGTAAAGCTGTTTACCAAAATGTTCATGATCATGGTTGTCAGCATTATTGCTGTCGCTATAGCGATATCATGGACCATCATCCATATGTCGACGGAGTTGTTTATGCAGACATTTAGCATTACGAATACGAAAGTGCTTAATCAGATTAAGACGGGATTTGAATCCTACCATGATTCTGTCGTAACGGTAGTGACTAACGCGAATCAGAGCGGGGCGATGAAGAACTTCTTAACGGAAGGCAATACGAATTCCATAAGCACAGCGAAGTCGTATTTCAGCATGACAGAACAGATGAAGAAACTTCAATCTAATTTGGAAGCATATGAGGTTGGAATCACGATTACAGGAGTGAACGGTCGAGTGTACTCAACCGATCGCTCTTATTTGCCGATGGATGATAAAGAGCTGAAGCGGCATCCACTTACATTAAATAGTCATAAAGAACCTAAGCGATTGATGTATCAAGATTACAAACAGTTGAATGGTAAGGGAGAGCAAATCATTGTTGCATCCAAGGCATTATTGGATCGGTCAACAGGTTACATCTATGGAACGATATATATTGCTATGAAGGAACGAGACTTCGGTCAAGTATTTGATAGTTTTACGAGCAATGGGAATGACGTGTTCATCCTTAATAAGGATGGCGTTATTGTATCAAGCAATCGAGAAGATCGGATTGGATATCAGAGTAAGGAACTGTTGAAATATGCAGAGAAATTGGCTAAAGATCCATCAGATTACATCAATATAAGTGTACAGGGCAAGGACAGTATTGTGATATCAGATAATCTCCCCACGTATGACTTCTATATTGTGAATGCTATTGATAAAGAAATGGCTCTTGGGCAAATGATTGATGTGAGGACATTAACGTTGATTTGTATTGTTATTGTAAGCATGGCATTACTGATCGTATTTCTCATGACTAGACAGATTAGTAAATCACTAACGACACTTGTTCAACAGATGAGTAATGTGACGCGCAATGAATTTGGTAATCATATTACCGTGACCGGGGGGTATGAAATAAGAGAACTCGGTCAGGCTTTTAACTATATGCTTGATGAACTACATGAGTACGTGGACAAGCTGGTGGAGACGCAAAAAGGGCAACGGAATGCAGAATTGGCAGCTTTGCAAAGGCAGATTAACCCCCATTTTCTGTACAATACGTTAGCATCCGTCAAAACATTAGTACAACAAGGGAGTAAGGGGAAAGCGACGGAAACCATTCATTCATTAATATCAGTGCTCCAAAATACGATCAGCAATGTTAATGAGACGATTACGGTGGAGCAAGAGCTCGAAATATTGAAACACTATGTGTTTATTAATCATGCTCGTTATGGAGACCGGATTAAGGTGAGCTACTTCGTTGCACCCTTGAGTATGGATTATCACGTTCCGAAGCTGATTATCCAGCCTTTTATCGAGAATGCATTCTTCCATGGATTTAACATAAAACCTAGCGGCTACATTCATGTATTAGTGTCCAATGATACACAGGCTCTTTATTGTGAGGTAGTGGATAGTGGGGATGGGATCAAGGATCTTCCTCCTGAGAATAGTCTTGTTCATTCAAAGCGCAGTCGACAACTATTTAGTGGGATAGGAATCAGGAATGTTCATGATCGGATTAGGCTGTTATATGGAGAAGAGTATGGAGTCACCATTGTCAGTGAAACTGGAGAAGGAACAAGGGTGAAAATGAAGTTACCGTTGATCAAAATATAAAAAAAGTATTAGAAACCAAAGATAATACAAATCATCTAGGAAAGCGGTTACAATGTGACGAAAATATGACAAGTGATCGTAAAGATATTCCTAACAGTCGATTCTGGAGACAAGGTAAGATGTTTTTACAGAAAGCAACCGCTTTCAATAACTGTCATCCAAAAAAACTCAACGGGGGTTGATGAAGTGAAGAAGTTAGGTGCTGTTCTACTGGCAAGTGTACTGATGCTAAGTGCATGTTCCTCGAAATCAGATGAAGCAAACACAGGTAGTGGTGAAGCAGCTGGGAAAAGTGATGAAATCACAGTATGGGCATGGGACCCGGCCTTTAACATTGCAGCGCTTGAAGCTGCCAAGAAAGTGTACAGTGCTACAAATCCTGATGTGAAGGTAAATGTCATCGAGTATGCGCAAGCGGACATTATTCAGAAATTGAATACGGGACTGAACTCGGGTACGACGAGCGGACTTCCGAATATCGTCCTAATTGAAGATTATCGTGCTCAGGGTTTCCTTAGTGCTTACCCGGATGCATTCCATGAGTTAGGAGACAGCATTAAGCCTGAGGATTTCGCTGATTACAAGCTAGGGCCAACAAGTCTGAATGGCAAGCAATATGGTGTTCCTTTTGACTCAGGTGCAACGGGATTGTATTACAGAACGGACTATTTAGAGCAAGCAGGTTATAAAGCAGAAGATATGAATAACCTGAATTGGGATCAATATATTGAGATCGGTAAAGCGGTTAAAGATAAAACAGGTAATAAATTGATTACGTTGGATCCGAATGACCTAGGGCTGATTCGTTCAATGATTCAAACCGCAGGATCATGGTATTTGGCTGATGATGGTAAGACACCGGATATTGCTACAAATGTGGCATTGAAGGAAGCATTCACGATTTATAAAAAAATGATGGAAGCTGATATTGTCAATATCCACTCGGATTGGAGTCAATTTATTGCAGCTCTTAATAAAGGAACGGTAGCTACAGTTCCTATAGGAAATTGGATTACACCTTCGATTAAACAAGAAGCTTCACAGTCTGGTAAATGGGCAGTCGCTCCGTTCCCTGCGCTTCCAGGCAATGCAGACTCTGTGAATGCCTCTAACCTTGGTGGAAGCTCATGGTACGTTATGAATGTGCCAGGAGCAGAGACGGCAACAGATTTCTTAGCTTCCACATTCGGTAGTAATGTAGAAATGTATCAAAATTTACTTAAAGATATCGGGGTTGTAAGTACGTTTAAAGCCGCATCTACAGGAGAGGCGTATGCACAGCCAGATGAATTCTTCTCAGGACAAAAGGTATATGCTGACTTCGCGACTTGGACTGAAAAAATTCCGAATGTGAATTATGGCATGCACACGTATGCCATTGAAGATATTCTGATCGTTGAAATGCAGAATTATTTGAACGGTAAGGATATTGATAGTGTTCTTAAGGATGCACAGAGCCAAGCAGAGACACAAATTAGATAAATTATAGTTTCACCATAAACCTAGAGCCTTGAGGGTTGAACGGCTCCTTCGCCTAAAATGAAAGATTGGAGGAGAACGGTTCATCCTTTAAGGTTCTATTTAATATGACATCCAGCAGAGGAGTGGGACGGTATGAAGCAAGGGAAGTCACACTTAAGCTTAGATCGAAGAAATGGAATCACAGGGTGGTCATTTATTCTAATATCTGTGGTTATGATCGTTGTCTTTTATTTCTACCCCATGGTTCAATCGCTCATACTGTCTTTCAAGACAGGTACTGGAGCTAATTTAACATTCACAGGCTTAGATAACTATATTCGATTGTTCAGTGACATTACGTTTCGTACAGCTGTGAAGAACACGTTCATTTATTTGATCATACAGGTACCTTTGATGATTATTCTAGCTATGATTATTTCGGTGTTTTTAAATGATAGCAATCTCAAATTCAGAGGGTTCTTCCGCACAGCGATATTCCTTCCATGTGTCACATCTCTCGTTGCGTACTCGATTATATTTAAGTATTTATTTGCAGGAGATGGCTTGGTGAACTCCTTGCTCTTGAATATTCATTTGATAAGTCAGCCGATCGAGTGGATCACGGATCCATTCTGGGCTAAGGTCACGATCATCATTGCGATTACCTGGCGCTGGACAGGGTATAACATGATTTTTTACTTATCATCCCTACAGAACATTGATAACTCTATTTATGAAGCAGCAAGAATAGATGGTGCATCATCCATACAACAATTTTTCAAAATCACAGTACCTCTATTGAAGCCCATTATCTTGTTTACATCCATCACATCAACGATTGGCACGCTTCAACTCTTTGATGAAATCGTGAATATCACGAAGGGTGGACCAGGGAATGCCACAATGAGTATTTCTCACTACATCTATAATCTGTCCTTTAAATATGCTGCGGACTTTGGGTATGCCGCAACCGTATCTTACTCCATCGTAATTATGATTATTGTATTAGCCTTCATTCAGTTCAAAGTGGCAGGTGAGAAAAATGGCTAAAATGAAAAGAGTGATAATATATCTATTTCTGAGTGTTATTTCTTTCGTCTCGATATTCCCATTTCTATGGATGATCATTAGTGCAACGAATCCGTCTGTTGACGTAACGAAGGGGAAGTTGCTTCCGGGTAATTTTTTCATGGATAATCTAAGGAAATTGATGGATTCAACAGAGTTGTTGCAGGCATTATATAACTCGGCTGTCATTGCTATCGTCACTACGGTATTGGCGATGATAATTGCATCACTCGCAGGGTATGGATTCGAAATATTTAGAAATAAGACAAGAGATGCTGTATTTAATACTTTGCTACTGTCGATGATGATTCCATTTGCAGCACTAATGGTCCCTTTATATCGATTATTCGCAGATATATCACGGTTTCTGCCTGGAATCGGGATTAATACGGTATCGGCTGTTATTGTACCAACCGCAACGACAGCTTTCCTGATTTTCTTCTTCCGGCAGAGTACCAAAATGTTTCCGAAGGAAATGCTTGAAGCGGGTAGAATGGATGGTCTGAGTGAGATTGGGATCTTCATCAGAATTTTCATGCCGACGATGAAAACAACGTATGCTGCGGCTGGTATTATTACGTTCATGGGGAGTTGGAACAGTTACTTGTGGCCATTAATTGTATTGCAGACACCAGAGAAGAAGACGATGCCACTCTTAATCTCGAATCTGGGTGCGGGTTATGCACCGGATTATGGTGTGATTATGATGGCCATTGTGATTGCTACGTTACCTACGGCGTTAGTCTTCTTCCTATTGCAGAAGCATTTCGTAGCGGGTATGACGGGCTCGGTTAAATAGAGAATGGTTAATTCATAGATACGCTCCCCGGCTATTCATAAGCTGGGGAGCGTATTGTTCTTGTGAAGTAAGTGTTAAATGGCTACGTTGATATTAAGCGCGGTGTCTCGCCATTTCAGATAGTTAGCCCAAGCGGTTCCATTGTCTAGTAGTGATTTGCAAGTATATACGCCTTCTTCAATAGAATCCACACGTTTGGCGAGGTGAAGCCGGACGGCTCCGTTCAGTAACACCTGATTATAGAATGCCATATGGGCTTCTCCACGAAGTACTTCCTCCGTTACACGTAACTGTTCAACTGCGTTCCAAGCTACATCAGGAACGGGGGTGTCTAGACCATAAGCTTCGGGATCTACGACTTGCATTCGGAATTCACCGTTCTCCACGATGTAGGTGCGAGTAGGTCGATCGATATATACATCCTCGGAACCTTCGGTGCCTTGTACGATGAGCGCCCGGTTATAGTCTAATTTGTGAATCACTTTGGCCATACGTTCGAAGAATGTATTATGAAATACGCCATATACGAGGTAAGGAGAATAGCTATAGTCTAACAGTTTCTCTACTGTATTCAGGATCGTTCTCATGCCTAATTCTTCACGGATAGAACGTAGGTTTTTGAGGGGTGGACACCATTGCTCGGAAGAAACGCATAATAACCCTGTATGGCGGGCAACTTGGATCGTCTGAACCTTCGTGAGTAGTTCATCACCGATACCCATCTCATGTAGAAGATCAATGAGAGTGACACCCCATTTGGGAGGGAGTGAGGAAGTGCTATGCATGGTGACGGGAAGCCCCGCCGCTGTTAATACGAATGAAGTAGCGAAGGTAGCGATGAAGGATTTCCTCCTTCCGTCATAAGGCCCCGCAATATCAAGACCAGCCTGAATAGGGGAGCGATAGGCATAGGTACGGCATACAGCTATAAAAGCTTCCAACTCCTCCATACTTTCCATCTTAATCCGTTCAGCAGCGAAGAATGCACCCATTTGTGCTGGGGACGCCTTGCATCCTAGTATTTCCTCGGCTGCGACCCATGCTTCTTCATAGGTCAAGTCACGGGATCCCCGTTTGCCGCGGGCGACTTCTTTCAATATGTCTATCATCATTATGAAGTCCTCCTTCGTTACTATGCCTTTAATGATTGATGTGCTTTTACGATCGAGGTGGCAATATCAACCATGCGTTTACGTTCATTCATAGCTCTCTTACGGAGTATATCGTAAGCCTCTGCTTCTGAAATACGGTTGATGTCACTGAGAATTTGTTTAGCCATATCAATCCACTTACGCTCTTCAAGTCGGGATAATAGTTGTAGACGTTCGTCCTGCCAGTGCTGACGGTCATAGAAATGTTTCGCACCGATATGGAGAGCCCAGTGCAGTTCCTGACCATTCATGCTTGGTGTTAGGATGCCATCAATACTTACGTCTGCTTCACATGAATTGATGGAGGACGTCGCTACAGCCGAGCCACACCACCATAGAAGGGGGAGAGATTTCCATTGTTGCAGCGTGTCCTCCCAACTCTTAATTTCCCCTATAGGTAAATGGAGTACGGCAGCATCCACTTCTCTAATGATGGGTTGAATATCTTCCACGCTAGATGAAGCCAATACTTGATAACCATTGGATTCTAATAGAGCTTCTGGTTGTATTTCTGGAGACGAAGAGATCCCATTCTGATCAACACTAGCGGTATTAAAAGGATCACGAACAACCAATAAGAAGCGCATCGACAGATAACACCTCCATAAACATAGCGATTTTAAAGGCAATTATAGGAACTAAACCTAACATGGGAATCGTGGATAGAATAATAAGCTTTTAGGAACTAAAAGCGAGAAGTTCAGGGATGAAATAGGGAAATTAAACGTTAATTCCGTAAGAAAAAAATGTTTATTAGTTATTTTCACAATTTTCAAGAAAAAAAGCAATAATAATTTAAATTTTAATCAGAGGGTAGTAAATGATTAAGTCGGCTTGTGTGTTATGTAATGTAACATATTGTTAATTATAAAGATTGAATACCCCGATTTTACAAATTTAAAAATTTATTTATGTTAAGTATATTGACACAGGGCAAAACGTCTTATATAGTTAGTTTCAACAAATAACAATCTAATATCTTTCACGGATACACTGACGTATTCGTATAGAAGCGGCAACGAGGCCTGTCTTCGCTCTTATGTAGGGAATAATGTTTTATTTTCCCTGAGCGTAGCAGGCCTTTTTATGTTTATTCAAGGGAGGAGAACACCGTTATGAATCAAGCGAAGAAAATGGTACTCATCGGAAATGGAATGGCGGGTATACGTACGATTGAGCACGTTCTAAAGCTCTCAACAGAGGCTTATGACATTACAGTGTTTGGTGCTGAACCACATCCTAACTATAATCGGATCATGTTATCGTCGGTGTTAGCCGGTGGATCTGATATGAAGGATATTGTTATAAATGACTGGGATTGGTACACGGAGAACAATATCAAGCTTTACACAGGGGATGCGGCAAAAAGTATTGATTCGGTGAAGCGAAGGGTGATTTCTGAGTCTGGGATTGAGGTTTCATATGACATATTAATTATAGCTACGGGTTCCAATCCGTTCATGCTTCCACTTCCGGGGGTGAACAAAGAGGGTGTTATTGGATTTCGGGATATTAGAGATTGTCAGATCATGATGGAGACATCTAAGACCTATAAGAAGGCGGCTGTTATTGGGGGCGGTTTACTGGGTTTAGAAGCAGCCAGAGGGCTACTTAATCTAGGGATGGATGTCCATGTTATTCACATTAATAAACACTTAATGGATCGTCAGCTTGATCAATCCGCATCGATGATGTTACAGAGAGATCTGGAAGAACAGGGAATGAAATTTCTGCTTAAGAAAAATACAGCAAGCATAGATGGTAAACGTCGTGCACAAGGCTTATCTTTCACGGATGGAAGTCAGATCGATGCTGATCTTGTAGTCATGGCCGTAGGGATTAAACCGAATGTAGAACTGGCTAAACGGGCAGGTCTAGAAGTGAATCGAGGCATTGTTGTTAATGATTTCATGGAGACGAGTATACAAGGGATATATGCCGTTGGTGAGTGTGCGGAGCATCGAGGGATTGCCTACGGTCTCGTAGCGCCGCTGTATGAACAAGGTGCGGTATTAGCGAAAAGATTAGTTGGCGTTGAGACATCAGGTTATGCAGGTTCGGTGACATCTACCAAGCTAAAAGTATCGGGTGTGGATGTATTCTCAGCAGGTTATTTCAACGATGAACCCGGTATGCGTTCACTCCGCTTTCAGGATGATATAGATAACGTATATAAGAAAATAGTGATTCAAGACGATCGATTAATTGGAGCTGTTCTCTTCGGGGATACAACAGATGGCGCATCATTATTCTCCTTAATCAAGAGTGGGGAGTCGATTACGGGTAGGGAGAAGGAACTTCTACTTGGGTACACCAACGATAAAGCGGGGGAATCAGCTGCAAGTAAGCTTGCCACCATGTCAGATGAAGAAGTTATATGTGGTTGTAATGGTGTCTCCAAAGGAACGATTGCTGAAGTCATTGGAAAAGGATGCACTACCGTTGGTGAGATCAAAATGTGTACGAAGGCGACAGGGTCGTGTGGTGGATGTAAACCACAAGTGGAAGCATTGTTGCATCTGTATGCCGGAGATGCCGTAGGCGAGCCGGTAAAAGAGGGAATCTGCGGATGCACAAGCCTTGGTCGTGACGAAATCATTGAGAGTATGAAGGCGA
Organism: Paenibacillus sp. Y301; assembly: GCF_059445505.1. NCBI lineage: Bacteria > Bacillati > Bacillota > Bacilli > Caryophanales > Paenibacillaceae > Paenibacillus > Paenibacillus sp. Y301. Next base: position 271,914 of record NZ_JCAIUL010000004.1, read on the forward strand.
TGCGCTTAATGAACGTGAAGGAAGTTATGAATGTACTGGAATGGCGGGAACCAGAGGGTTGTTCTAAATGTCGACCTGCGTTGAACTACTACTTAGGGATGCTATATCCAGCTGAATATGCAGATGAGAAGGAATCACGATTTACGAACGAACGATTCCATGCAAATATTCAAAAAGACGGCACGTATTCGGTTATACCTCGAATATATGGCGGGGTAACATCACCCACGGAATTAAAGAAAATTGCTACTGTGGCTGAGAAATATGATGTACCTTTAGTGAAATTTACCGGCGGTCAACGATTAGATTTGTTTGGAGTGAAGAAAGAAGACCTTCCGAAGATTTGGGAAGAACTTGATATGCCTTCTGGTCATGGATATGGTAAAGCGCTACGTACGGTGAAAACATGCGTTGGATCTACATTCTGTCGATTCGGTACACAGGATGCGATCGGAATGGGAATTCGTATGGAGAAGGCTTTTGAACGGATTAGTACACCTGCAAAAGTGAAGTTCGCTGTCTCTGGGTGCCCCCGCAACTGTGCAGAAGCAACGGTTAAGGATCTTGGGGTTGTGGCAATCGATGGAGGATGGGAGATTTACGTCGGTGGAAATGCCGGGGTTAAGGTTAGGGCATCTGAATTTCTGTGCACGGTGAAGACGGAAAATGAAGTTATAGAGTGGACCGCTGCTTACCTTCAATATTACCGCGAGAATGCGAATTGGAACGAACGGACAGCGAACTGGATAGAACGAGTGGGTCTAGCTTCTGTTGTGAAGGCATTAGAGAGTGCGGATGCTCGGAGAGAACTAGTCGATCGAATTGAAGAAACGTTGAGTTATGCGAAAGAGCCTTGGAAAGAGATTATTCATAATGACGAACTTCGCAAAAATTTCGAACCTTTGTCTGGTGTTCAGACCGTAAATGGATAGGAGGAAAGATAATGACTAAGGTACAAGTGGGACTCATTACTGATATTGATATTCTGGGATCGCGTACGATCCAGTTCGATGAAACAGAGGTTGCGGTATTTCGTCTAAGTGATGGAACCGTGAAAGCCGTTGAGAATCGCTGCCCTCATAAGGGCGGTCGCTTGTCGGAAGGTATGGTATGTGGTTCTTCTGTCCACTGTCCTTTACACGATTGGAAGATAGACCTCTCGAGTGGGGAAGTGCATAAACCAGATGATGGTTGTATAACGACCTATGAAACAGAAGTAGATGCAGCTAGTGGCTCTATTTATATCACCATATAAAGGAGAGGTTATAGATGGATTATGTGAAGCCTGCTGAAGTGCTAGAGAACATGATTGAGGTTGGAGCTGCGAAAGCTGAATTGAGTAGATTTCAAATGCTGATTAGAGGGTTTCTGGGTGGGGCCATTCTTGCCTTCGCTACTACACTTGCTTATACGGCCACAGCACAGACGTCGCTGGGTCTTGTGGGTGCACTTATTTTTCCGGTAGGTTTCGTGATCATCATTTTATTGGGGTTGGAATTGGTTACCGGGAGTTTTGCACTGATTCCATTAGCTGCTCTGGAACGTAAAACGTCCGTTAAGCGGATGTTAATTAACTTCGGTTGGGTGATCGTAGGACATCTGATAGGGTGCGCAGTCTATGCCGGATTATATGGATTAACCATTACAAAGATGGGTACGGATATGAGCAATCCATTGATTCAGACGATCATACAAGCGAGTGAAGCAAAAACGTTGGGGTATAAGTCGATGGGAATGGACGGTATGGTTCTTGTAACGATCAAGGCGGTGCTGTGCAATTGGATGGTAACATTAGGTGTGGTTATGGCCATGACCTCCAAATCCACTTCTGGCAAAATCATCGCGATGTGGCTTCCGATCTTAATCTTCTTTGCGCAAGGGTTTGAGCATGCAGTGGTGAATATGTTCGTCATTCCTGCGGGAATGATGCTTGGGGCAGATGTAAGCATGGCGGATTGGTGGATATGGAACCAGATTCCTGTCCTATTTGGAAATTTTGTAGGTGGTGCAATATTTACAGGTCTATTCATTTATTTATCTCATCGAAAAGTGAGCAGGGTGAAGCTAGCAGTTGCGACTGTTAGTGAACACAACACACGTGTAGATAACAGGCCTTTACATTCAAAGACTATGGAAGAAAGCCTATGAGTATGATGGGTAAGGTTAGTATCGTTGGTGCAGGCCCTGGGGACCCTGAATTGCTTACGATCAAGGCATTGAAGTGCATAGAAGCAGCAGATGTTATTATGTATGATCGACTTGTTAATGAAGAAATTCTAACTTACGCTCGGCGTGATGCCATTCTCGTATATTGTGGTAAGAAGCCAGGGGAGCATGCTATGTCCCAAGATGTGATTCATGAGACGATGCTAACCTACGCCTTGGAAGGACATCGGGTGGTACGTTTGAAGGGAGGGGATCCTTTTGTCTTCGGACGTGGCGGGGAAGAAGCGCTCATATTAGCGCAGTATTCAATCCCCTATGAGATCGTACCTGGAATCACTTCTGCCATTGGGGCGGCGGCTTCAGCAGGTATTCCGTTGACTCATCGTGGATATGCAGCTTCGTTCGCTTGTGTGACCGGTAGCCGATGCCATGGAGGTCAATCACCTGTTAGATGGGATCTTCTTGCTCATAGTGTAGATACCTTAGTCATTTATATGGGCGTTAGTGAGTTGGCATCTATTCGAGAGGAGTTGTTGAGACACGGGAAGGACCCTGCAACACCTGTTGCGTTAATAGAACATGGGACAACGAAGAAAGAACGGACATTCATTGGGAAGTTAGCGGATATACATGATCTTGCTAGAAGGGTTGAATTAATGAATCCAGCATTAATTATTATTGGGGAAGTTGTGCGCGTACAAGAACAACTAACCGCCATTGAAAGGCAAGCCATCTCAATGATCAGTTAGTCTGATTGGATTCATCTCTTAAGTTTTCTTCTACTTCGTATCCAAAAGAATAAGGCTACAACGATTCCAAGAGCGATGATGGCATAAGCAATATTAGAATACACATCCATAAATTCAACAACGCTTTCCCAATTGTCCCCGAGAGCAGCACCGACTGAGACGAGAATAACATTCCATATTAATGTACCAATCGTTGTATAAAGTAGAAATAGTCCGAATTTCATTTTAGCTATACCTGCAGGGATTGAAATAAGACTGCGTATCAAAGGGATCATCCGGCAAAAGAAAACGGTCCAATATCCATATCGTTCGAACCATGCATCTGCTTTGCGGATGTCTTCTTTTTTTACGCGGAGGTATCGTCCCCATCGGTCGATGATGGCCTCCAGCCGATCCACATTAATTAGATAACCAATACCATACAAAATAGCTGCACCAAAGATAGATCCCAGCGTTGCCACTGCAATGACGCCGGTTGCTGTTAGATTAGTATGGGTTGTCATAAACCCACCGAAGGTGAGAATAACTTCTGATGGAATGGGAGGAAATACATTTTCCAAAGCAATCAGTAGAAAAATACCCCAATATCCGAATTGTTCCATGAAACTCGTAATCCAATTTTCCATGTAGTAGGAACCTCCAGCGCTAGTTTTAAATAGTATAACTGATATGAACATGAACTGGAAATTTGTATGTAATCATATGAAATTTTAGTCATATCTCCAAAGTTGATTCAAACTCTACAATAAGTACATACAAAAACAAGAATACATTGCTTTTATTGTTGTCCTATGACATAATGAAACGTTAGCTCATGTTTAAACATTGGGCTTTTTGTCATTAAACTTCTTGGAGGTATTCGATATAGTGGAGCGTTATCCTTTTGAGCATGACCCTTCTAAACCCTTTATTCAGCAAGTGGGCGATTGGGTAGCAGATGTATTCTATGAACTATTACCAGAAGCGGGCTTTGAAGTTCGCGACGAACAGATATATATGGCATTTCAATTGGAACGTGCTTTTGCCGAGAAAAAGGCGATTTTTGCAGAGGCAGGAGTTGGGACAGGCAAGACATTGGTCTATTTGTTATATGCTATTTGTTATGCTCGATATACACGCAAGCCAGCGATCATTGCTTGTGCTGACGAGTCCTTGATCGAGCAGTTGGTGAAGCCGGAGGGGGATATTGCCAAGTTGGCTCAACACCTTAGCCTTGCTATAGATGCACGTCTGGGTAAGTCTCCAGATCAGTATGTATGTCTAGTGAAGCTAGACGAAGCTAGATTTAAGGATGAACAAGGTGCACAATGGGAGGATTTATACGAGAACCTTCCTGAGTTCGTTCATAGTCCTAAACCGATGCAGACATTCCATGCTTATGGTGATCGGAAGAACTATCCACATCTAAATGATGAACAATGGCACAAAATAAATTGGGATTCATTCCAGGATTGTTTTACTTGCGACAGAAGACATCGTTGTGGACAGACGTTATCTAGAGACTATTATCGTCATTCGTCAGATCTCGTGATCTGCTCCCATGATTACTATATGGAACACGTATGGACGTTCGAAGGCAGAAAACGCGAGGGACAACTTCCGCTATTACCTGATCACTGTGCTGTCGTATTTGATGAAGGACATTTACTTGAATCAGCTGCGATGAAAGCACTTGGATACAAAATGAAACATGTGGTATTCGAAGAATTGATTTTACGTTTGCTACAGGGTGAAGTTCGTGAGGCACTTGCTGTGCTTATTGATGAAGCCATTGATCAATCAGAGATGATGTTTCAATTATTAGGTAAGCATAGTGAGAGTATTCCGGGTTCGGATCGGAAGCAGATTCATTTAAATGACAAATTATTGGAGTCGGTACACCATTTCCGGAGTATCTTAACTGCGATAGAGGAAGAGCTTGTATTTGAAAGTGAGCTATATACTCTAGATGATTATCAACTTCGTATTGTTGAGGAACATATTGAGATGATGCAGAAGGCGTTGGGTCTTTTTGAGAATTCGGATGCTTTGATCTGTTGGGTGACAGATAGCGAAGATGGGTTGACCTTGTCGATCATGCCGAAGACGGTTAAAGAAGTATTGCAGGAACGGGTATTCAACACGAATATGCCCATCGTGTTCTCTTCCGCTACATTATCTGTTGATGGGTCGTTTCAATATGTCGCAGATAGTCTAGGGTTGGAACATTACTTATCCTTCTCGGTAAATTCGCCATATGACTATACGAATCAAATGCAAGCTTATGCTCCGAAGTTAACGAATGGTGGAAGCTTCGCTGAGAAGATGGAGATTGCGGGTCAACTTCTAGAACGTACAGCTGGAAGAGCACTTATTCTATTCCGAACACATGAGGAGTTACAACAGTTCAAACAACAGATTACACTGGATCCAAGATGTGCAGACATACCTTTCTACTATGAAGGTGATCAAGAGATTAGTTATTTAATCTCGGCATTTCAGAGGAATGAAGCAAGCGTTCTATGTGCGGTGAGTCTATGGGAGGGATTGGATGTACCAGGTCCATCTTTATCGAATGTAATTATATGGTCATTACCATTTCCACCTCAAGATCCAGTGTTTATGGCGAAACGTAACGCTTCATCTTCTCCTTTTGAAGAGGTAGATTTGCCACATATGTTATTACGCTTAAGACAAGGGATGGGTCGTCTCATCCGTTCACGTGGTGATCATGGAATCATTGCTATTCTTTGTGAAGAACTACAACAGAAGGCTTCAGTGCGGGAGCATGTCCTATCCGTGATGCCGGAAGGCGTTGCGCTACAAGAGACACTATAATTATAAAGTCGTCATCCTAGTTTTCAGATGGTCAATGCCGCCAAATGTGAGAGGGTGTCTGATTACAGTAAAAAACCTTAATTCATCAGAAATGATGGATTAAGGGTTTTTTTAGGTATGTAGGTAGCTAAGAATTGGAGTATAGGAGTAGCTAATATTAAAATCCACCAAATCCGCCATAAGGATCAGCATTAGAGAATATGACTAATGCAATGATGATAACTACAATAATGATAGCGTATAATACCGTACCCACAATTCCGCATACCAGACCTGCTATCGCCAGACCACGTCCTTGTTCATTTTTGTATTTGAGTTCTTTTAGAGAGAGACTAGCGAAGATGATTGCAACGATTCCGATCAGTAGACCAATATAAGGAGTACCAACAGAAATAATGCCTAGTACTAGGGCGGCGATAGATTTGCCATTCGTTTTTACAGGTTGCATGGGTGGTGGGTAGTTATTGTGGGGTCTATTTAAATCATTTGAAAATTGATTCATACAGTAAATACTCCTCTTGTAGTGTTTATGACTTGTATAAGTATAGCGGTATATACCTATAATTACCATCATTTACTTGTGATAATATACCTAGGTTTTCTGTGACTATGACTTAATAACTATTTCATTGAACGATCATAACGATGCTCCTGTTGAGATGAATCAGATATTCGAACATGGTTGAAGAGGTAGGTAAAAAGGGTAATGGAGGTTGCATAAAATGTATCGCTTTTTGTTGCGATTATGACTATTATATGAATGAACTAACTTATTATTGCGAATGGAGGGTCCGGTTTTGAATAGTAAACAGTCGGAACAACATTCTTTATATGCGCATATATTTGCAAATGCTCCAACAGGGATTGCCGTGGTTAGAAGGGATGGAAGATGGGTCAATATCAATCCTTCATGGTGTCAATTGTTCGGATATACTATAGATGAATTAATGGAGCTAAGTTTGAAGGATATTACATATCCGGAGGATTGGAATGTAGAACAGAAAGAACTACAACAATTATTTAACGGGCAGTCTCCGTCTTGTTCATTAGAGAGACGTTATCTTCATAAGAATGGATCAATCTTCTGGGCCTCCGTCCATCTCTCAGCTTGGAGAGATAACGCTACAGATGAAGCTCCATTGTATGCGATACATATTATTGATATTTCTGAGACGAAAGTAGCAGAACAAGAACTTGAGAACACGCAGAAATTATTTCAACTCGTATCTGGGAATACTCGGGACATTATTTATTGCTGTGATCCAGAGGGGAACTACGTGTATTGTTCACCATCTCTTCAAGAGATATTAGGGTATTCTCAGGAAGAGATTACACAAATGAGTGGATTAGAATTAATATTTCCTGAGGATTTGGAAGAATTAAGACGTGCGGATATGTACAACAGGAGCCTTCAGCAATTTAGAGTTCGTCATCGTAATGGCAAATATCTGTGGTTTGAAGGTGCGTTTAAATCAAGCCCTAATGAACAAGGAATCATTAATATTATGGTAGTTGGCCGAGATATCACACAACGAAAGAGAAGTGAGCACATCATCGCGGAATCCCAACGCATTGCCTTAATAGGAAGTTGGGAATGGGAAATAGAGAATCATTCACTAGTATTCTCAGATCAATTGGTTGATGTATATCATTGGAACGTAGAGGAAGTTAAGCGGCATTCATTAGACATACTTGACCTTGTACATGAGGGTGAGCGGGAGCGATTTAAAGAGAGTATTGCGAAGGTGTTACGCGATGGAAGTGATCTGTGTTTTGAGTTTCAGAATCATCCGTTGGATGGGGAGGCTCAGTACTTACATCTTCGTGGGGTCATTGCATTGGATGAATCCGGCAAATATGCTCGTATGAATGGGACCGTTCAAGATATCACAGATCGAAAAATGGTTGAATTGAAGCTTCAAGAGATGTTGGAACGTTATACTTCGCTTAAAAAGTATAATTATGATGCTGTCATCTCACTTGATCTAGAAGGAGTCATCATTAGTTCCAATGCTAGAGCCCAAGATCTAACAGGATACGGTGTCAATGAATTGGCAGGTATGAGTATTTCTAAGATCATTGGAAGTAACCATGTGGCGAGAATGATTGCGTATACCACGTGTGATATGAACAAGGAGAACAATATTGATAGTATCGTGCATAAAAGTGGTCATCGTGTAGAGGTATTGGCAACCATTGTCCCTATTATTATAAATAGAGAGAATGTTGGATTCTATATTCTTCTCAAAGATATTACAGAACAGAAGAAGTTATTGATCGAGAAAGAAACAGCAGAGAATATGAATAAAGCCAAGAGCGAGTTTCTAACGATGATGAGTCACGAAATTCGCACACCCATGAATGGGGTAATTGGTATGGCAGAGCTACTGTTGGAGACAACCAAGCTTGATGCGCAACAGCGGGAGTATTTAGAAATTATACGTAAGAGTGGCGATGGTCTTCTAGGAATTATTAATGATATTTTAGATATTTCCAAAATTGAGTCTGGGAAGATTGTTTTGCAAGAGAAACCTTTGGACGTAAGAAGTTGTATTGCAGATATACTAGATATCCTATCTTCTAAAGCTGATGAGAAAGGTCTTAAAATGAGTTCCTATGTGAATCCGAGCGTACCCCATTCTTTCATGGGGGATCCGGATCGTCTGAAGCAGGTATTAACGAACCTTATTGGTAATGCAGTGAAGTTTACATTCTCAGGTAATGTGACAATTAACGTAGATGTGGTATCGCGCACAGACTCTAATACAGAACTTAAATTTGTTATTAAAGATACAGGGATTGGTATTCCTAAGGATAAAATAAGCCAGTTATTTTCGCCTTTTAATCAAGTTGAGCATTTCATGACGCGTAAATATGAAGGCACAGGACTGGGCCTAGCAATTAGTAAAAAGTTAGTAGAATTGATGGGGGGAACGATCTCTTTGGAGGAGTCAGATGAAGTAGGTGCTACATTTACATTCACGATACTTCTTAAAGAGAATCAAGAAATCGTTGAAGTTACGGATACCCAAGTAGCGTCCAGCGATCATCCACAGGTAGAGCCCTCCTTGAAAGTATTGATTGCAGAAGATAATGAGATTAATCAACTCGTATTGAAGAGGATGCTAGAGAAACAAGGGCATTCAACGCATATTGTTAGTAATGGATATGAAGTGATTCAGGCGTTGGCATATGAACGTTATGACATGATATTCATGGATGTACAAATGCCCGAAATGGATGGATTCGAGGCAACAGCCATCATTAGAGAGACGATATCACCTGAATTGTGTCCAATCATTATTGCCGTCACTGCAAATGCATTGAAGGGCGATCGAGAGAAGTGTCTGGCGGCAGGGATGGATAATTACATCAGCAAGCCTATTAAGAATATGGTCTTAAAAGAAATGATTGCGAAGTGCTTTGGAGGAACAGCGGAGGTCTGTATCTAGACTGACTACAATAGAGCGGAAATGTATGAAATCCTGGCTACGTTTATGAAGCCAGGATTTCTATTTATGGAGTTGACCTTACCAATTTATGACAATGTCCAACTTATCCAAGTAAGGGTTTAACTTTAGTTGAAGTACCTTGATAGCTGCCTCATCCCGTACTTGGGAGTTCTGGACTTGGTGCAGATATTCAATCACAATGGCTTCGTAGTCCTCCAATTCAACCTTACTGAAAGTACTCTGGGCTTTATCAAGCGTACTTGCCCAAAAGTCGGAAATAACGATGTCTGTACCTGGTTCTTTTGTATCGTTTAATTTGGTAAAGAAGGGCTCAAGTGCTTCAGTCAATGCCGTATATTTCTCTTGTTCCCCAGCATTTAATTGCTCAGGATGGAGAATTCCTTCCGAATCTGCAATCTTTAGATTATATGGTCCTAGTTCTTTCAACAAGGGCATAAAGGTAGCAAATTCTTCCGCATTGAATATTTGTTTGGCTGCCTGAAGTTTAGCTTCTAACTCATCATACTTCTGTTGAGTTCCCCCAATGTGAGCGGTATTTTCTTGTGAACCATAGATTGAGTCAGCTAAGTAATTATATGCAGCATAGGCTCCTGTTGGAATGAGTAGTACAGCAGCGAGAATACAAGGTAATAACCATTTCTTCATTCGTCTTCCTCCTTGTTTAACCGTCACTTGATCCATTATTCTTGTTTTTAGTTCAGGTGGAGGCAATAAATCTGCTGTTTCTTGTTTGAAGGCTGATCGTAATTGTTCTTCAAGATTCATGTAGGTTCTCCACCTTTCCTTTTATAAGAATGTTGTTTTTCTGCTTGCGACGAAGCTTCTGTAATGCCGCATGAATACGAGATTTCACTGTTCCAAGGGGAATATCCATGATGTTAGCCACCTCTTCTTGTGAATATTCACTTAGATAATGTAAAATCACAACTTGCTTCAATTTGTAGGGGAGATATTCAACACTTCCTAGGAGCGAGCGATTTGACAATTTATCAATGACATCATGAGTGAAGTCATAGTTCATGCGTGGTTCATATCCTTCAGCTTTTTTGGTTAACCGGAGATGCGTCCATCTCTTTCTTCGATAAGCGTGAATTTGGCGCATGACGAGACCCATCAGCCAAGGACGGAAGGGTCTACTTACATCAAATCGGTCAAGAGACCTGTACAGTTGAATATAAATTTCCTGAACGACATCATCAACATCAGATGGTTCTCCAAGGAGGAAATGAACGGTTTTGTAAACATCATGAACGGTTAATTCGTATAACTCACTGTAGGCTTCACGGCTGCCGGCTAGCGTGAGTGCAATGAGCTTGGTAACTTGTTGTTGATGGTTCATCCGTCATTCCTCCTTTGGTCATACACTATATATTGGCGACATTAAAGTATATCGTTCGATTTATTTTTGGAAGATAAATAAGCGTGAACGAGTTGTCTGATGAAGAATTTATAAGTAGTTCTGCTTATACATAGGATTATATTTCAACGCTAAACGTTTCATCGCCGCTAAAGGACGGCGAAGCCGTTTATGCTTAGTCGGCAGCTATCGAGGACTCGGTCCTCACTTGTAGATGTGGTTTCCTAAACATGATGAAATACAGAGCGGCGGCACTGACATATAATACGCCTGTGATACTGAAGGTGATGGCATAACCCCAATAATAACCATATGTAGTCACTAAGTAAGATTGTATGGGTCCCATGAATGCCCAACCTAACATAAATGCAGTCTGCGTTATAGAATTGGCTATACCGCGGCTTGAGTCAGATACTCGGTCAATTAAGACCGTTGATTGAATGGGATTCGCCGCATTCATCAGTGCTTGGCGAAATAGGAAACTTATCGCAGCGATGGCAAATAGATTCGTAAATCCCGTCAATAGAAGGAATGGGAGTGATAGTAATTGGAAGCAGACTACGGCTTTTACGGAACCGACTTTTGCGGCCAATGATGGACCAATTAACATGGATACGATGGTCATAATCTGACCAAGAGAGATGAGTAATCCAACGGCACTTAGGGATACAGAGAACCTGTTAGTGAAATACAAATTTAAGTAAGGAATAACTAACCCAGATCCTATACCGATGATAAGCTGGACAACAGCGAATTGACCTATTATTTTGTATTCTGATCTTGGGCTCTGGGACTTAGGCTCTGCGAATGGTTCAACCTTAGTATCAATCCGTTCTTTAGACGATGCTGATCGTTTAGCTTCAACGATGAATAGTAATGGAATGAAGGCTGTGAAAGTTGCAATCCCTCCGATGGTCAGAACAATCTGTAAGCTTGTAATACGACTCATACCGAATGTCTGAAAAAGATCCGCCAACATGCCTCCTCCCATACTTCCTAGAACTTGTGATGCTAGAACTATAGAAGAGTAATAACTAAATATGCGGAGTCTCTGTTTCATGGGAATGCTCTCTGCTAGAAAGGGTATAGCTAATACTTGAAAGATGGAAGCGAATAACCCCGATAAGACAGCAAGTGATAATAGACTGAACTCCGAATCTAAGAAGGAGCGACCGACGAAGGCGAGCCCGCTAAACATAGCTCCTATCATTAATAATCGCTTGCGGCTGCTTCGATCTCCAAGTAAGCCGACGGGAATGAACATGAGAGCTGTAGCTAGGGATTGAATACTTACCACTTTTCCGTTCATTGCATCACCGTACCCAAGCCCTTGTATATACAAATTATATAAGACGGAGAACATACCGCCTCCAATCTGGAATAACACATTTGCGAGAAAGAACAATTTTATATTCAGGGATAAGTTATTCCATCCCTCTCTGACCTGGTGTATATAACGCATGTTGTATTCAAATCCTCCTAGTGGTTACTCATTAACGTTACTATTTTAGCAGTTTTTAGCAAGAACGAGCGGATAATTTTTATATATTTTAACATGTCTATTTCAGATCTTGAAAAAGGGATAGAAAGGGATGAGATCAACCACTGTTAGAAAGCGCTTTAATTTCTTATTGACACCTATATACATGCATACTAAACTTATTATTAATAGAGTTATTAAATCTTAATATTATTATTAATAATAGAAAGCGAGGCTACACATATATGGTAAACCAAGTAACGATTCATGTAGATCAACCTAAAGGTACGATTAACCGCAACATTTATGGACATTTCTCTGAGCATTTAGGGCGGTGTATTTATGAAGGATTCTGGGTTGGGAAGGATTCAAGTATTCCTAATACAGACGGAATTCGAAATGACGTGGTTGAAGCACTGAAACATTTGAAGATACCTGTCTTACGCTGGCCAGGAGGATGCTTCGCAGATGAATACCATTGGAAAGATGGGATCGGACCGAGTGAGAACCGCAAACGGATGATTAATACACATTGGGGCGGTGTGGTGGAGAATAACCACTTCGGTACACACGAGTTTCTTCGATTATGTGAGATGCTAGAATGTGAGCCATACATATCTGGAAATGTTGGAAGTGGGACCGTTCAGGAAATGTCGGAATGGGTGGAGTATATGACCTTTGACGGCGTATCTCCAATGGCAGAATTACGCAGAGAGAATGGTCAAGAGAAAGCATGGAAAGTGAAATACTTTGGAGTTGGGAATGAGAACTGGGGCTGCGGTGGGAATATGCGTCCAGAGTATTATGCTGACCTGTACCGTCAATTCCAGACCTATGTTCGTAATTATGGAGAGAATCGCATTCACAAAATCGCCTGTGGTCCGAATGTCGATGACTACCATTGGATGGACGCAGTGATGTCTTCTGCACATCGTCATATGGACGCTATTAGCTTGCATTACTATACCATTCCGAGTGAATCATGGGCTGAAAAGGGAGCTGCTACGGGATTTAAAGAGTCAGAGTGGTTCAGCACCTTAAAGAAAGCGCTATGGATGGATGAACTCATAACGAAACACTCAACCATTATGGATCGTCACGATCCTGAGAAGCGCGTCGGTCTTATTGTAGATGAGTGGGGGACTTGGTTCGATGTCGAGCCAGGAACAAATCCAGGGTTCTTGTATCAGCAGAATACCATTCGAGACGCGTTGGTTGCAGGTCTTACGTTGCACATTTTCCATGAGCATTGTGATCGAGTGGAGATGGCGAATATTGCTCAAGTCGTGAACGTATTGCAATCTGTGATATTGACGGAAGGCGAGAAAATGATTCATACACCTACGTATCACGTATTTGATATGTACAAGGTCCATCAAGATGCAGAACTTTTATATAGCCACACAGTGACATCGGATTATGAGATGGATGGTAACAGAATTCCGCAAGTGACCGTATCTGCTTCCAGAGATAAGAACGGCGTCATTCACATTAGTATGTGTAACTTAAGCCATCAAGACGAAGCGGATCTAAAGATTGACCTGAGGGGATTAACCGATAGTCAGGTGAAGGTTACTGGAACAGAGTTAAAAGCTTCAACAATGGATGCGCATAATACGTTTGATCATCCTGAGAACGTAGCACCATCTGAATTCACGGCATTCGATTTAATGGAGACAGCTATTCAAGTGAAGTTAGCACCGATGTCTGTGACGGTGTTGGAACTCATTGCAGAATGAATGAACAAGACGCAACTTGTAAAGGATGCCGAGAAGAATACCAAGTAACCGACCAGCAAATTCAACGTATATTATCTTCAATGAAATTAACGGTGGAACAATGTGTGACCGATTCGGTTTACGAAGAAAGATTGCAAATCTGTGATCAATGTACGAAGTTGATGAATAATCATACGTGTACGTTATGTGGTTGTATTGTACCGGTCATTGCTAAATTTAAGGATAAGAGGTGCCCCTATCCAGGGGATAATCGGTGGGAACTAGCAATTAATTCAGCTAATAAAAAATAGTATGAATTGCTTTACCAACCCTTAAATAAATGAATGAGATGAATGGGCTTTCCTGATTGATGGGAGAGTCCATTTTCTTCTTTTTAAATAAAATATAACCCTCTAGCACCTTATAAGAATGAAATGGATGCACAATCAAAGCTATATGGTAAAATTGTAAATAAACAAACCAGGAGGTGATAAGAATTGAATGACAAGATGCTTAGTGAAATATTAGATCACTATTCCATACATGCTTCGTCAATAGTATTTATTCGTCATAACGAGAATCTGACCTATAAAGTGACGGATGAATTAAGTGAGATGTCATATCTTTTAAGAATTCATAAAGCAGTTACTTCTGCTATGAGCGGTATACAACATACTTATGAAGGACTTAAGCTGGAGATGATGTTATTAGATGAATTGAGTGGAGAAACAGATATCCTTGTGCAGACTCCAGTTCGTAACATTGCGGGAGATTGGGTTACTCCAGTGACAGTAGTAGATGAGGTTATTCAATGTACGGTGTTACAATGGATCGAAGGCAGGGATATACAGAAGGATGAAGTGATCTCCCAAGAACACATTACTCATTTGGGAGAACAGGTGCGCGCATTGCATCAATTCGGAAGAACAATAGGGGTGAATACGTGCGAGTTCCGACCAAAGTACTCTAGTATTTCGGACAATGTATCAATGCTGGAGCAACTTGAAGTGGGCGTTTCGTTGGGGATTTTTGAGAAGAATGATTTAAAAAATCTAAAAAGATTCTTTGAGCTCCTTAATAATAGATTAGAGAATTACCCTCAGACTTCGGATACTTGGGGAATCATTCACGCGGATATTAATAAAGGTAATCTCCTTGTAACACAAGATGGGATAGGTATGATTGATTTTTGTCTATTTGGTTATGGCTATTATCTCTTTGATGTAGCGGGAGGTGTGCTAAGCTTTAAGCCGGAAGAGCGAGATCACTTTATAGCAGGGTACACTAGTAACTCATCCGTATTTACCGAGAAGGATATGAAGTTGTTGGAAGGGTTCATGATATTATTTATCCTTGGATTTTATGCCTTTCATATGGAAAATGAAGATAAGCATACTTGGATGAGAGAACGGATGCCGATATTTTGCAAGAAGTACTGCCTTCCTTATATAGATCATCAAAGTATTTTTTATGAGTTCTAGTAGGAAGATGAGTAGAGAATGATAGGGATGTTGCGAGAAGAAAGGGAAACTTTAAACTGAGGAGGATCTCTGATGAAGCCCAAGAAAAGATCGCCACTGAGAGTTTTTGTAGGGAAACACTATTTCGTCTATCGAAGGTATCTAAAGTGGGTGTGTGGAAGAGAAATATATGCAAAGAAGATATCTCTACAACGATTAGAATACATAGTGAGTTCGCATAACACACCATTACTAAGAGAATTGAAGAACGTGGATATGTGGTTGCAGCATAATAAAGTGATTAACTTGAAGATTGCATTGAAGCAATTAAATGGCATTATCCTACAGCCTGGAGAGACATTCTCTTATTGGAAGCGGATTGGCAAACCTACCAAGCGTAAGGGCTATCAAGAGGGAATGGTACTATTCTATGGGGATTTCAAAGCAGGTGTAGGTGGTGGACTATGCCAATGCTCGAACCTTATTTACTGGATTACATTACATACTTCGTTAACGATAACGGAAAGACACCGACATAGTTACGATGTGTTCCCAGATGCGAGAAGGACGCAGCCTTTCGGTAGTGGCGCGACTTGTGCATATAATTATTTGGATCTTCAGATTCGTAATGATACTGACGTTCCATATCAACTATGCCTATACATGGACGCTAACGATTTAGTAGGGGAATGGAGAGCAATGAAGCCGGAGCCTTATACATATGAAGTGTACGAGAGAGATCATCGGATTACGCTTGAGCCGTGGGGGGGGTATATGCGGCATAATATTATTCATCGTAAAAAGTACAATGAGCATAGAGAGTTAATAGATGATCAATTCATTACCGAGAATCATGCAATTATGATGTATCAACCGTTACTGAAGGGACCGGAGCAGAAGATTAAAGTGGAGAAAGATATATAACTTAAGAATCAACAAGAGAAGACCCTTAACATAAAAAAGACTAGAGCTCTTATTCCACAGTAGTTGGAATAGGAGTTGTTTTGCATCTTGTAACCCGACGATATCGGGATACTTTGGTGAATTTGCCAATCTGCAAATTTTAGGGTCATATCCGATTACCAGATTAAGTGGAACAGCATAGATTATAGCTAGAAACCACTGAGAATGAATTGTATTTTTCTTGGTTGAAAAGAGACAGGTAGTTCCAATGAGATGTGTTTAATCTGAACGTATTGGGTAAAGAAATAGTTGAGCGTGAATATTCAGTACTAGTTCACTTCGGGTGAAAAGGGTATATTAGATCTTTAATGTTGGAACTACGAGAGGATATGACCTATGAAAATAACACCAGAACAAACGATACAATTACATGGTTTTAATAACCTGACGAAATCTTTGAGTTTCAATATGTATGATATTTGCTATACCAAAACCAAAGAAGAACGCGAAGCTTATCTGGAGTATATTGATGAACAATATAATGCGGATCGCTTAACTACAATTCTACAGACGGTGTCTAGCATTATTGGGGCACATGTACTTAACATTGCGAAGCAGGATTATTTCCCACAAGGAGCCAGTGTAACGATGCTCGTATCCGAAGGCCCCGTGGAAACAGCACCGAAGGAATCTTTTAAAGAATCGCCAGGTCCATTACCAGAAACGGTAGTCATGCATCTAGACAAGAGTCATATTACAGTTCATACGTATCCTGAGTACCATCCCGATGAAGGCATAAGTACGTTCCGCGCAGACATTGACGTATCTACATGCGGAGAGATCTCACCCCTTAAAGCACTCAACTATCTCATTCATTCGTTCGACACGGACATTATGACAATTGATTATCGGGTACGAGGCTTCACAAGAGACATTAGTGGACACAAGTTATTTATTGATCATGATATTAACACTATTCAAAATTACATTCCCGAAGAAGTCCGTGGGCTATATGACATGATCGATGTTAACGTGTATCAAGAGAATATATTCCATACCAAATGTAAGCTCAAAGTATTCGACTTAGATAACTATCTCTTTGGGTATACGAAGGGGACGTTAGACTCTATGGAACAAGATAAGATTACGGAGAGAATAACGGAAGAAATGAATGAAATTTATTATGGGAAGAATATGAATCGTAGGCGATAAGTCTGAAATCTGAAGCTCTGAATTGGAATTCCAAGCTTGGAAATATATGTGTTCTCTGTTACTATAAGTGTGAATGTAATTATTCGACACAATTCTATCAAACCCGTGAGTGTAGAGAGCTGTTTCCTTCATGAAGGGGTTGAAATGAGAGGTAACCGTGAGAAAAGAATCGATGACTGGCGTTTTATCTCGAAATGCGAAGCTTGGAACAGATCATCAATACCAGATTCGCAAAGTCTTATCTCAAAGTGAACTATCCGTTGTGTACATTGTACGTCATTTGCAGACTGGTACAACTAGCGTAATCAAAGAGTTCTTTCCGAGTGCCTTAGCTCGACGTTCTTCTGATGGGAAGAGGATCCAATGTCTGAATGCATTTCTTTCTCCACAGTATATGAAGTTACAGGAGGCATTCCAACGAGAAGTAATGGCGTTACGAGAGTTGCAACATCCAGGCGTGGTACGTTATGAGGATGATTTCGAAGCGAACGGAACACTATATCTAGTGATGGAGTATTGTCGGGGGATAACGTTGGAACGATTCGTAAGTAAGAGTAATCAGGGGTTGAATGCTGAATCTCTACGAACGATCATGCTTCCCTTGATCAAGGCGCTGGAATACATTCATCAACAAGGGTACGTTCACCGGGATATTAAGCCTTCTAATATTGTGATCGGAGAGGATGGATGCGGTAAATTGATTGATTTCGGGTCTGTTATTCGTTATACAGATTCTGATACCGAATATCCCATCTTCACTACGGCCGGTTACTCACCACTTGAGTTGTATTCAGAGAAGTCATTACAGACACCTGTCACGGATATTTATAGTTTAGCGGCTACCTTGCACTTTTGTTGTTTAGGTTCGGCACCTACAGCTGTACCCACACGACTATTTGAGGATAAGCTAGATTCGGTTCGTGCTGGGAATCGGGGTATTTCACCTGTCTTGTCACGCGTCATTCGACGGGGACTGGGGCTATCCGCGAATAAGAGATGTAGTTCTTTACGATGGTTTAGAGTGGCACTTCAAGCAGAATATATGATGCACAAAAAAAGCGCGATCCGACTAATGGGTCGTAAACCCTAAGTCGAATCGCACTCACTTTCGAAGGAACGAGAGCTCCAACACTCGGATTAGGCGGAGTGTTGGCTATCGTTTCCTGTATAAATGGTAGTAACGGGTTTAACTGCTTTGCAACGAAGTTCAATTTCGGTCTTTCCATCTTCAAAGGTAATATACAATTTATCATTGAAGTGGAGGGCTTCTTTTTTATTTCTAAGTAGAGGTGTTTTCCTTGAAAAGAAGTTAACGGCCATGATTTAACTGGAATGTCTGTAACGCTAGCAGTATTTAAGAAGTAGCCCTCTAGGCGTCCAGCAAATTCAGGTTTCGGACGTAGCCAGAAGAATACAAGAATCCCAGCTATGACAATAACAGCCACGGCAGCGCCAATGATTTTGTAGATCGTATATTTGGATTCTATCGAGAAGTGGAAGAGAGCAGTCACTGTTCCGCCTTCAGAATCTGTGGCAACAAGAGATATATCAGATTGCCCCGTACGTTTGGGTGTTAAAGTTAGCGTAGATCCAAGTAATGTTGGGGCAAGATCGAGTTCTATTTCCCCATCTTCTTTAATGAATGTCATATCTAATGACCCTGGGAATAGATAATTATAAACCGACCTTTGAGACTATATTTGATGAAGCAAATTACAGGCTTGCATCAAAGCACTATGATGAGATTAGAAGTGTGGGTATGGAAGATATTGAACAGGTTTCAAAAAATACTGGTTTATCAGCAGAAGAAATAAGCGCAGTGAAGCAACACATCTTTTTTGATTCACATAAATAACGCATTAGTTACACAGAACAAGTCGATTATGGTCAGAAACCACCATGATTGACTTGTTTTTTATTTTTGTGTTCTTGCGCTTTTACAAAGCTACTCGCAACTGTAGATTATTCTACAGCAATCATATATAGCATGATGAAGTACAAAACCGAGAACAAGGCGGCGAGTCCACTGACGAGACTAAAAGTCGGATGACATAGTAGTTATAATTGGTAAAAAAGGTGGATACTTTCTTTCAGTAGGGGTTATGATTACTTCTTAGGGGACGGGTAAAAATATCAATGATTCAATACAAAAAAAATTGATTGAAATTACAAGATCACAAACTGCAAGAGCGGCCATTAAAATGCCACTCCTAAACAAGTATGGAAAGCACATAAAAGGAGTATTTAGAATGGCTGAATTTAATAAGATAGTTCATACTTTTGAACAAAATTTTTTAAGAGATGGAATAAGTCAGATTGAAGTAAAAGAAGCATTCGGAGAAGCTAAGCCCGCAGACTTAGAGTATCTAACTAATTTATTTGAGACGTTTAGCGAGTGGTCTGCCTTTTATAATGATGATGATTTAGAAGATTTAAAAAGATACTCTGTTCCAGAGTCTATTGTGGAATTTTATCGTAACTTTGAACCTCAATATTTACCTGCATTAAGCGGAGGGGTAATATTAATGGGGCTAGAGTCGATATGAGTGCATTAACATTCCTGACGAAATTGCTAATAATTATTCTGATGACGAACCCCTTGTCTTAACTTATGACTTAATAAAACGATGTCTTCCGCAAGTAGCAATCTCATTTAGTGAGTTTTAAGATAAATTAGCAAATGAGGAATTTGAAAATATTGAGAACGAATTTTTATTGGGTTAATATCTCAATAAAACCAACCAACCAACCAACGAAATACTAACAGACCTGAATAATTGATGAATTGAGAAGATATACTCCACTCGAAATGAGTGGAGTATTTTTTTAAAGAAGAAGGAAGTAAGGAAGAAGAGGTAGGGACTGTAGTGATAGCAGGGACAGCCGCCGTCGTGAGTCAGGCTGTGTCGGATATAGCCTGAGGAGAGTATGAAATCAATGGTAATTGTACATGAAGCTGGTATCCTTAAAGGTGAATAGATTGAAGCAAGCAGGTATTGCTATTTCCGTAGGCTGCGGGGACGTCGTTAGAGTGCCGAATTAGTGGGTTCATACCTTTGCTTAGTAAAGTGTAATAGTCGTCGGCTTATGAATTATCGGAGTCAACAAATAGACCTCGTGATCCTATAAAGGGATCACGAGGTCTATTGCTATTCCAATACTGCATTAGTATGGACATCTTTTTCTTCCGTAAGCTGTCTTCATTTATTTCTCGTTAATCTTAACTCCTGCGATCTGAACCTTCTCGGTTGGCGCGCTCATTTCACCGTTCCCTACCTCAACAGGTGTAGCAGCAATCTTTTTCACAACATCCATTCCATTCGTTACTTTACCAAAGATGGTATAGTTCGGTTGATTGTTCAATGAGAGACTATCATCACCAGTACAGATGAAGAATTGGCTACCATTCGTGTTTGCACCTGCGTTAGCCATAGCTACAATACCAGGTTCATATTGATAACTAGTCTTCTCATCTTCGAATTGGTACCCAGGTCCGCCCATGCCTGTACCTTGTGGATCCCCAGTCTGTATCATGAAGGACTCCATAATACGGTGGAAGATCACGTCGTCGTAGAACCCTTGTTTAGATAGGAATACAAAGTTGTTGACGGTTTTTGGTGCATCTTTAGCAAATAATTCGATGGTGAATGTTCCTTTTGAAGTTGTCACTTCAGCTTCATAGGATTTGTTGACGTCAATCTCCATAGCTGGAGGGTTGTCCCAACTCTTTGCTTCCTGTGCTGCAGGAGCCTGTTCAGAAGGTGTTTCTTCAGCTGGCTTTGTTTGTTCTGTCGTGTTACCTGCCGCTTGATCCGATGTTGTCTCTCCGGATTTTGCGTTGTTATTACCGCAAGCACCCAGTAATAGAGCTGCGGAAATAAGCAGAATTAACGGCAATAATACATGATTCTTTTTCATAAATGCTGTCTCACTCCTTCATTACAAATCTTGTCTTATCATATCGAGTTTTTGCAGAAAAATCTAGTTTACCTCAAGTGAGCTTCTTACATCTACCAAAAAATGAAACCAATGTAGGGTTAGTCACGTTTAATATTTATAATGTGAATGATTGATTGGAGGGTACATCATGTTTCAAGATTTAAATGTACGTCTCGCGGAAGTGAAAGAGCAAGGTCGCAAGTACAAGAAGTGGGAAAAGCGCATTGCAGAGCTAGAACAGGACTTATCTCGGTATGAGAGTGAAGCGCAGAACTGGAAACAGCGGCTCGACGAGGAAGAACATGATGTAGAGAGTCTGACAGGTATGACGTTATCTAATCTAATCTACAGTATGTTGGGTAAGAAAGAAGATAAGCTCGAACGTGAACAGCTTGAGGTTATTGAAGCGAAGGCGAAATATGATGAAGCGTTACGTACGTTGAAGGCTACGAAAGACGAGATACAAAAGGTGCATCAAGATCTCTCTCAAGTAAGAGGTTGGAAGGTGGAATATGCAGCAATCTTACGCCAAAAGGAACAATCCATTCTGCATAATAATACGGAACTGATGGTGCTTGTTGACCGACAAACGGAACTAACACGAACTATGAAAGAGTTGAAGGAAGCAATTCAAGCAGGAATCTTGGTCGTGGAGAATCTGGAACGTGCAACAGATGGACTTCAGAAGGCGAGAAACTGGGGTACTTATGATATGCTTGGTGGCGGAATGATATCGACCCATTTGAAGCACAACAATATTGATGATGCCATGGATTATATCCACGGTGCACAGTGGGAATTGAGCCGATTCTCAAAAGAACTGAGAGATGTACAGATGACGACATCTATTGAGATTGATATGGGTGACTTTCTTAAATTCAGTGATTATTTCTTCGATGGGTTCATCACGGATTGGATGGTCCAAGGGAGAATTAATGATACATTAGATCAAGTGGAAGATAAGTTGTACGCCATAAATGAGATACTTCGACAGTTGGAGAATGAACATAGGACGCTAGAGTCTGAGCTTACAACGGTGAATGATCAATACGTAACGGCCCTTGAACAAGTTGAATAGAACCTAAGGAGGTAAGGAACGATGAGTTTTTTTGATAAATTGAAATCAGGTGTGTCTGAAGCAGGAAATAAGGCTAAGATCGCTGTAGAAGTTAATCGTCTTAAGATGCAGAACAGCTCTAAGCAGAGGGAGATCGAAGAACGGTACCAAGAGATTGGGAAGTCCGTCTTTCAGTCATTAACGAATAAGGATCAAGCATTGAATGATGAACAACTAGAATCCTTAGTACAGGAAATACTTACGCTGAAAGATGAGATTCAGAAGAACCAGGAGCATATTGGTTATGTGGGTGATCAGAAAGAATGTGCATGTGGTGAAAAAGTTCCGATGACGGCACGTTATTGCCCAGCATGTGGGCATGCGTTTGAAGTGATTGATATTGATTGATACGTTTCACATTTTTTTTGAAAAAATAAAGGTGTAAACCAAAAGCAGGACCATCCTATTTCATGGTCCTGCTTTTGGTTTGTGTTTATCCGAATGATTCAACTATAGGACACGATTCTTCGTATGCAATGCATCACAACAAATAGCGAAGATAGATATAGATCGTTGAAATGACAATAGACAGAATCATGAGTGGGAATCCGTATTTAAGAAATGTCACAAATTTAATGGGTTGTCCTTCTTTGGCAGATAACCCCGCGACGATGAGATTCGCACTAGCCCCAACTAAGGACCCATTCCCACCTAGGCAAGCCCCTAGAGCAAGACTCCACCATACGGGTTCGAGATTACTTATACCCATCGAACCCATATCTTGAATTAAGGGAATCATGGTGGCAACAAAGGGAATGTTATCTACAAAAGCAGAGGCGATAGCGCTTAGCCATAGGATGAGCATAGATGTGGATGCCACATCGCCCCCTGTAAGAGCTATAGCATGTTCTGCTAAGGCAGTAATAACACCCGTCTCAATTAACCCTGACACGAGTACGAACAATCCGACGAAGAAGAATATGGTTGTCCATTCGATTTTGGCAAAAGCCTCCTCAAGGAAATGTTCACCCGTTAGAAGAAGCAATAGAAAAGCGCCGGTTAAAGCGACGGTAGCTGATTCTAGATGTAGCATTTGATGTGTGAAGAACCCGATAATCGTAGCTCCTAACATCGTCAAGCATTTGATAAGGAGTGTATGATTCGTGATGACGGATTTCTCATCCATGTCCATCAGGCCCTGCATTAACTCGGGTGTTGTCTTCAATTGTTTACGGAAAATGAGAATAAGAACAGGAATCATAACTAACATAATAATGATGATAACTGGCGTTAGATTCTCAATAAAGGCCATAAACGTTAATTCTTTTACAGCACTTCCGAGCATAATATTCGGTGGATCCCCAATCATCGTGGCTGTTCCACCAATGTTAGAAGCTAAAATCTGAGCAAATAAGTATGGAAAAGGATTAACTCGTAATTGACGGGTTATGCTGAATGTAACGGGAACCATTAACAATACAGTCGTTACGTTATCTAAGAATGCTGATGATAGTGCTGTAATGACAGTCAGTGAGATCAGAATACGAATGGGATGTCCCTTGGCCTTCTTTGCAGCCCAAATCGCAATGTACTTAAATAATCCCGTCTCAGCCGTAATGTTGACCATAATCATCATACCGATCAGGAGACCTAAGGTATTAAAATCAATATGATGTAATGCGGTCTCTTGGTCAACAATTCCTAAGATGACCATAAGGATACCGCCAATCATGGCTACGATCGTACGGTGTATTTTTTCGGATATGATAAATCCATATGCAATGAGGAAGATACCTACAGCTAGAATCGTCTGGTGTTCCATACAAGCCTCCTATAATTCTTGGGTTTACAACAACGGCAGAAATAGCCCGCTCATGGCAGGCTGTCTGTCATCTAATAAATCAATAGTGCCATTATAGAGGATAATGAAATTTACAACAAGGAGTATTGAAATGATTAAACAATGGTGGAAGGAATGTGTTGTGTACCAAATATATCCCGTAAGCTTCATGGATAGTAATGGTGATGGGATAGGGGATATTCCAGGGATTATATCTAAGCTTGATTACCTACAGAATCTCGGTGTAGAAGTGTTATGGCTCTGTCCTGTATATAAGTCACCTAATCATGATAATGGGTATGATATTAGTGATTATTGTGACATCATGAGTGATTTCGGGACGATGGAGGATTTCGATAGTCTACTCACTCAGGCCCATGCGCGCGGCATGAAGATTATGATGGATCTTGTTCTGAATCACACGTCAGATGAGCATCCATGGTTCATTGAATCCAGGTCTTCAACAGATAATCCGAAGCGAGATTTCTATATTTGGCGTAAAGGGAAGAATGGGGGACCACCCAACAATTGGGAGTCTTATTTCAGTGGTTCTGTATGGCAATATGACCAGAGTAGCGATGAATATTATCTTCATTTGTATTCGAAACA
The DNA here is from genome assembly GCF_059445505.1 of Paenibacillus sp. Y301. Classification (NCBI taxonomy): domain Bacteria; kingdom Bacillati; phylum Bacillota; class Bacilli; order Caryophanales; family Paenibacillaceae; genus Paenibacillus; species Paenibacillus sp. Y301. The sequence continues at coordinate 296,694 of NZ_JCAIUL010000004.1, forward strand.
TCAACCGGACTTGAATTGGGAGAACCCCGCGGTTGTTGATCATATTTATGACATGATTCATTGGTGGCTCAAAAAAGGGATTGATGGTTTCCGCTTTGATGCTATCGCACATATTGTAAAGGCAGTAGGACTACCTGATGCAATTAATCCTGACCATCTGCCCACAGTACAAGCTTATGACATGTTCTCCAATCTAGAGAATGTGCATACAGCATTACATCAGATACATAACAACGTGCTGTTTCACTATGACATTATGACAGTTGGAGAGACATCTGGGATTGGTCCAGAGCAGGCACTGGATTATGTCGGCGAATCGCGCAGTGAACTTAATATGGTATTTCAATTTGAACATATGAAGTTAGATTCACAATCTTCTGGAACTGGGAAATGGGAGAGAAGAGCGTGGACGTTACTTGAACTGAAGAAGATTATTAGCCATTGGCAAGTTGTTCTCCACATAGACGGATGGAATGCCAATTACTTATCTAATCATGACCAGCCTAGATCCGTATCTCGTTTCGGTAATGATGGGAAATATCGAGTGGAGTCAGCGAAGATGTTAGCGACCTTCAATCATATGCTGGAAGGAACGCCGTACGTTTATCAAGGAGAAGAGATTGGCATGACCAATATTCACTTACAATCCATTGATGATTATCGAGATGTGGAGACGTTAAATTATTATGAACAGTCGATGAGACAAGGAATACCGGAAGAGAAGATTATGCAAGCTTTATGGGACAAGAGCAGAGACAACGCGCGTACGCCCATGCAGTGGAATAACACCGAGAATGCAGGATTTACAATAGGCACACCTTGGATCGCAATCAATTCTAACTATGGTGAGATTAATGTAGACCAGAGCCTTAACGATCCTCAATCGATCTATCATTATTATCGTAAACTGATCAAGTTAAGACGAGAGCATGAGGTCATCGTGTATGGTGAATATAAGCTAATCCTTCCTTTACATTCTGAGATCTATGCATTTACAAGGACTTTAGGGCATGAGCATCTGCTTGTTATATTGAATTTTTTTGAAAAAGAGTCCATTTTCGAGCTGCCAAACCATTTGGATGAGAAGAGTATAGGCGACGTGATCATTTCTAACTATCAGGTACGTTGTGAGGAGGATCTGAAGTCTTTACCTCTTCGTCCATACGAAGCTAGGGTGTATCGGATGACTACGAAGTAGTAATCGTGGAGATTTGCAGAGAATAAGGGATCATATACGATGTGACGACTGTGATGGTGAGGACAGTTGGCTATCATTGCGGCATGTTACACCAGTTATGGATTTTCTGCGGGTCTTGTATCGGATCAGTCTTTTTTTGGTGATGGCTAAAATTGAAAAGATGATCACGGATGATTATACTTAAGACAAAGGTATTAGTTGTAGCGGGACTTCTTTTATCTATTGTTGACCCATGGAAGGAAGTTAGAAATGAACACTCAATCACAGATCGAACAACTGAAACAATTTAAGCATGATATTACTCGGTTTATGATGGTTTATAAGTTTGCATTAGATGAAATGGAGACGAAAGTTGAAATATTGAAGGAAGAATTTCAGACATTACATGATTATAGTCCCATTGAACATACGAAGTCGCGGTTAAAGTCACCAGAGAGTATTATGAAAAAGATGGTTCGCAAAAATTTCGATCTATCCTTTGAAGGTATGAGGAATAATATTAAAGACATTGCTGGTCTGCGTATTACGTGCTCTTTCATTTCAGACATTTATCGCATCCAAGACATGTTACAGAAGCAAGATGACCTGATCATCCTAGAAGTGAAAGATTATATTAAGAATCCCAAGCCCAATGGGTATAAGAGTCTTCATTTATTGCTTCAAGTTCCCGTATTTCTATCGGATGGCGTGGAACATGTGTGTGTCGAAGTACAGATTCGTACGATTGCCATGGATTTCTGGGCAAGTCTAGAGCACAAAATATTCTACAAGTATAATCAATCTGTACCCGAACAACTTATCCAAGAGTTGAAGGCTGCTGCAGATTCTGCTAATGCGTTAGACATACAGATGGAGCGACTTAATGATGAGATTCAAGAAATAAAGGATGCTCAACATGAAGGTTCCATGGATGAATTGAAACGGATTATGATTAATAATCAGCAGTTTCATCTTCCCACAGATCTTATGAAGCTACTTGATGGCAGCCGGTAAATTGCAGCAGATACAATTATAAAGCCATCCATCTGCCCATTGACTTTAGATGGGAATATTGGTAAATTAATTTCATCCTAACCAAAGGGGAGAAATTTTGATGACGGGGTATGTTCTTAACTAATAAAACTCCATATGGACTGATTGTACGCTAAGAAAATTTCGTTCGAGAGAGAGCGAGTTTATTTAAATATAAGAAAATTTAAGTTAATCTCATACTTAATTCTTATATTTCTCGTTGAAACGGATACCGTCCTTATAAGGACGATGAAGCCGAATCTACGATTCTTATGCCGTATGGTGGTCTTGGACTAGTTAAGAACACGCGAAGCATCAAACGGCGCCTTTGGCTGTTTATTTCTTTGTAAATATAGAATGAATGGGAGTTCCTCGTCACGTAATGTGATGATGAGGAGACGTTCTATTCGGACTATACGCGATCGTGCTCTTGGAGCACGATTTTTTGCGTTTACATAGGAAATGAACAACTGGATTCGAGGGCAAAGAATGACATTCGTCATTTCTTTGCCCTCTTTTTGTTTTTTCATAATAAAAGGAGGTTCATGTACAACATGGATAATGTAACTTTAAGTATGTTGGAGTATGACAAGATGAAGGAAAATGTTATGGAATATGCGGTATCCTATGCCGGAAGACAGAGAGTTACAGAACTGCATCCCATGGATCAGATCAGGGCGATTCAACGTGCGATGGAGGAGACAGATGAGGCCAGAGCGCTGATAGAGAAAGGTGCCAGCATTCCACTACCTTCCTTAGAGGGAGTCGAGTACGTCGTATCTTTATTGAATACAGGTTACATGTTTACGGAACAGGATCTGATGGCGATGTATACCTTTCTCAATAGTTGCAACCAGTTGAAGAAGTATATGGCGAGTAAGGGGCACATTGCACCTGTTATTAGTACGTATGCCTTGTCACTCGATGATCTCTCTAAAGTGAGGAGTGAGATTGAGCGTTGTATTCAATATGGGAAAGTGACGGACCAAGCGAGTAAGAATCTGGAGCGAGTTAGGAAGAAAATCGTGGTCATTAAGGAACGTATTCAGAAAAAGTTAGCGAGCGTTCTATCTAGACACCAAGCCATTCTACAAGAGAGCTTAGTAAGTGTAAGAAATGGGCGTTACGTTATTCCAGTGAAGAAGGAGTATCATAAGCAGGTCAAGGGCGTCGTGTTGGATCAATCGACTAGCGGACAAACGGTTTATATGGAACCAGATGAAATCTCAGATCTTCAAGTCGAGATGAATATGTTAGAAGCTGACGAAGCAAGGGAAGAGGGAATAGTGCTGTATGAATTAACTCTTTTACTCGAGGCGGACGTGGCAGCGATACATCTGAATATCGAGATCACAGGGACATATGACTTCATTATTGCCAAAGCGAAGTATGCACGGTCCATTGGAGGGATGGCTGTCCAGTTGAATGATAAGGGCATCATCAGTGTTCGTGGAGCCAAACATCCCTTACTACTACAGAAGATGATTCCGTTATCTGTTGAGATCGGAGAGGGATATCGATCGTTAATCATTACGGGACCGAATACAGGTGGTAAGACGGTTGCTCTCAAAACAATGGGCCTACTCACACTCATGGCGCAATCCGGCATGTTGGTACCTGTGGAGGCTGGTAGTATGTTCGCTGTATTCTCCAATATTATGACTGTCATTGGTGATGGTCAAAGTATCGAACAATCACTTAGCACGTTCTCAGCGCAAATTCAGAGGATCACCCATATGGTAAGTGCTGCGGGTCGGTCTACATTCTTATTGATCGATGAGTTGGCAGCAGGTACAGATCCGGGTGAAGGCATGGCATTGTCCATTGCGATACTGGAAGAATTAAATCGTAAAGGTGCCAGTATGATGGTCACAACCCATTTTAATGAGTTGAAGACCTTTGCTTCTCGAACGGATGGATTTCAGAATGCTCGTATGGAATTCGATGTAGAGACGTTGGAACCCTTATACCGTCTCACGATCGGAGAGTCAGGGCAGAGTTATGCGATTGAGATTGCTCAGAAACTTGGCATGGCTTCTGTCATCGTAAATAGATCGCGGGACATCATCACGAAGCAGGATCATCCCATGTCCGGAGATTGGGCGCAACATGTGTTCATCGAAGGTAGTGAGAATGTAGCTGAAGCGGAATCTATGAAAATCAAACCATCGGGTGAAGGATACCCAATGGGAACAGGAAAACGTGTGATGAGAGAGGCAACGGATCATGACAACAATACAAAGAAGAAACTGGCGCCCTCTGCTACATTCGAAGTGGGTGATAGTGTCTATGTGAGCACCTTCGGGAAGACAGGGATTGTCTATAAATTAGAAGACAGCATGGGCATGGTAGGCGTGATGATTCAGAAACATAAACACCAAGTGAACAAGAAACGACTCCAATTATTTCTGGAGAAAGGTGAACTGTACCCCGATGATTATGATATGAGTATTATTTTTGATTCCAAAGAGAATCGGAAGAAGAGACGAACTATGGAACGTAAACACGTAGAGGGACTGCATATTACAAGAGGACCAGGAGAAGAATGATGATGATTTTCTATGTTCATGAATAACTGTTGAAATGAATAAAGGCCCGTGGGATAGTCACTTGGTTATGAAAAAACCGATCCTGCGGGTCATTTTTTCGAATTATTTTTACCTCGAACAGCCGTTACAAAAATGAACATAAAATTAGTAAATATTTTAAATTGAGTCTAATAATCGCATTTTTATGGATAGACAAGCCTTTCTTGAAAAGTCTCAAAAATAATTGGAGTTTTTTGTTTTAATTATATTCATGCGGGTAAATGGGATATGTAAGGCTATTCAATATAATACTTTCCCTGGATAAAAGGTGAATGGATGATACTTCTCGTACGATGGTTGATGATTTTATCCTAGGAGTAAATAGATTTGTACTAAAAATAAGAATGGATAGAGAGATCGTCCATATGGAAGGGGTATGTTATGAAACCAGATGAAATGCAATCGGGGGTATATGCGGATGAACAGGAACAATATGAACAGGACAGATATGAGCAAGAACCATTTGAACAAGATATCTTACAACGATATGGAGATGATGATTCACAGGATTTAATTGATGAGAGTAAAGAGAAAATGCAACAATGGACTAAGGAAGATTATTTGGAATCTCAAGCCAAGGTGGATCAAATAAATATTCAATTAAAAGGGGTCCTTGAGGCTGGACTTGCTCCTGGAAGTCCCCAATCCCAACACATTATTGCTCAACACTTTGAGTCCATTGGAAGATTCTATACCCCTAGCGCGGATGTATATATTAGTCTAGGCGAGTTATATGTGAATCAACCCGAATTCAAAAAAATATATGATTCCTATCATCCAGATCTTGCAAAATATTTTTGTGAAGGAATGAAAATATTTGCGAAGCAACAATTATAATATTATACAAGGAGAGGTTGCCCTTCGATAAGTGCTATCGGAAAGGGCAACCTCTTTTTGTATGATTAATCCTATGAACTACAGTTGAGCCGTTAGAATGTCTACGAATTTCTCTAGGAATTGTTGTTCTTTAGCGTCAAATCGACTTTTTAGAGGGCTATCAATATCTAGAACCCCGTATAATTCTCCATCTTTTATAATAGGAACTACAATTTCACTGTTTGTGGCACCATCGCAGGCAATATGGCCTGGGAATTCATGAACGTCATCGACTAAGAATGTCCGGCGCTCATTTGCTGCAGCACCACAGACTCCACGATTCAATGGAATGCGTATGCACGCAGGTAATCCTTGAAATGGACCCAGAACGAGCTCCTTACCATCATAAATGTAGAACCCAACCCAATTAATATCTTTCATAAATAGGTTAAGTAATGCGGATGCATTTGCGAGATTAGCGATGGAGTTAGGTTCGTCATGAATAAGTGATTTTAATTGTTCTAACACAGCTGTAAATGAACTACTACGGTCACCTTCGTATGGAATCGCTTGAAACATTACACTCCACCTTTCTTTTAACCATGGGTTAATTATAAAAGATAGTACAGTGCGCCCCCTCCCGTCAAGAGAAAAGAGAAAAATACCCTATTAGTAGGGGAATAGATGCACTGAAGTGTTATCAGCGACGGATCATAGCACGTAAACAATCTTTATTCAGAACAAAATGACGTACAAATACAAATTGGCAGCTCAAGGTATACATCCTTGGTCTGCCAATTTATATTTAAAATTTGATTTCAATCAATTTTTAAGTTGAAGAGAGGGAATAGAATCAAGTTATAAATAAATATTATTTCTCAGGAGGTTATTCAGATGAAACCAGGATTTAAAATAGCAAAGGATATATATTGGGTGGGAAAAATTGATGAACGTGAGGTTCCTTTTCACCGTCTTCTTTTAACAAAAGGGACCACATATAACTCTTACTTACTCAAAACGGGCAAACCTACAGTTATTGATACTGTGGATATGGAATTCGGAAGAGAGTTTGCAGAACAATTGGCCGAGCTAATCGATCCGTTGGATATACAATATATTGTCATCAACCATACAGAACCTGATCACTCGGGGGGATTAGCTGCACTTGCATCAAAAGCAACCAACGCCACCATCGTGTGTACGGAGATTGCCGTACCTGAGATTCAACAAATGTACAAGCTTCAGCATCGGAATTTCTTAGTCATCAAAGATGGAGATCAGCTTGATATCGGTGGGAAGACACTGTTGTTCAAAGAGACACCTTATCTTCATACGGAAGAAACGATGATCACTTACTGTATCGAAGATAAAATATTATTCCCATGCGATATCTTCAGTACACATGTAGCTGTAGATCACCTCTTCGAAGATGAATCCGAATTGGATATTATGGATGACTTCACGGGTTATTATCAGGCAATCATTCACCCACACAGAAGATATGTGCGGACATTGATTGAGGCTGTTAAGGACCTTGAAATTGACATGATTGCCCCTTCACATGGATATATTCTTCGGAATGACATTTCCAAATACATTGATCTATATGACACATTTAGCTCTGAGACGACGGAGGGTAAGAAGGTTGCTATCGTCTATACTACAATCAAGAATAATACCAAGAAGATGGCGCATATCTTGCAAGATTGTTTTGCTGAGAACAACATTGTGGTGGAGCTCTGGGATGCGGATAAGGCAGAAGAAACGGATATTCTCAATAGCATTGAAACCGCCGATGCTGTATTTATCGGAACATCAACCAAATATGCGGATATGATCGGAAATTTGGAAGGTATTTTACGTAAGTTACAACCTATGAATCTGGAAGGGAAAATTGCAGCTGCCTTCGGATCTTACGGCTGGAGTGGTGAAGCGATTGAGGTGGTACAGGACTATCTGAACGGCACGAACATGACGGTACAGAGTACTTCACACGTTATCAAAACAACAGGAATGACCCATGTGGAATTCCCAATCCGCGTCCGTTTTTCTCCTAAGGAGCAGGAGAAAATCACTTTGATTAGAAATGCAGCCGAGTTCGTCTCAGATCTACTGCTCAGCGCGATTTGATTCACATAAAAAGGAAGTGAAAGGAAGATATAAATGACAGAGAAACGTTATGTTATTGTCGGTAGTGGTACAGCTGCCGTACATGCAGCCAAGGCAATTAGGGACCACGACTGTGATGCGATAATCTCCATATATGGGGAAGAAGAAACGCTACCTTACAATAGAATTAAGCTTTCCAAAGGGTTATTCACGGATCTCCACAGCGAGAAAGTGTTAATAAAGAAGGATAAATGGTATCGAGAGAATAGAATTGATGTGCATAACGGGACTACAATCAGTAAGATTGATCCGGATGACAGAGTAGTGGTGACTTCAGACGGGCAGGTTATTTCTTATTATAAGCTTCTCTTATGTACTGGAGCGACAAATCGAAAGCTAACCATAACAGGTGCCACACTACGCAATGTTCACAATATTAGAGATATGAACGATGCGGATCGGTTAAAGGCAAGCTTGCAGCACGGAGATCGTATTTGCGTGATTGGTGGCGGTGTGCAAGGCATAGAGACCGCATGGTCCTTTATTGATGCGGGTTATGAGGTAACGATTGTGGAAGCTAGCCCGCGTCTTATGGGTAGACAACTTGATGCGCAAGCCTCAGAGCTCCTTAAACGGAGAGTCACGAGCTATGGAGCTAATGTAGAGATTGGGCGGGGTGTTAAACAAATTATTGGGACAGATTGCGTGCAGGGTGTAGAGCTAGAAAATGGGTTATTTCTTCCGTGTGAGCACGTCGTGTACTCCATAGGCATTATACCGAATGTTACCCTCGCGCAACATGCAGGTATTCTGGTACAGACGGGCATCATTGTAAATGAAAATATGCAGACCAGCGCTGCTCATATATATGCGGCAGGTGATGCTGCCGAATTTCAGGGTAAAGTAGAAGGCTTATGGGGAAGTGCGATTGAACAAGGGAAGATTGCCGGAGCCAATATGGCCAACAACACAGTTGCTTACCAACGTCCAGTGCCAGTTACGTTGTTCAATTCGTTTGAGACACCTCTTTTCTCTATGGGTCAAGTGGATGATCATCAATGTGATGCTAGCGTACATCGGGTAGAAGAAGAGCCTTACACACGTATTTTTATGAAAGAGGGTGCTCTATCGGGCGTGATATCTTTCGAGGGTGTTGCTGCTTCGCTCACGTATAAGTCGTTGATTGAAAAGAATGTTAAGCTTGATGGAATTGATCTCAATCACACTAGCCTGGATGAAATTATGGTAGAATTCAGCAATAGATCATAGAAATAACACGTTAAATATAGATATAAGGAGATAATAATATGAAAAAATATATTTGTAAGCCATGTGGCTATATCTATGATCCAGCAATAGGTGATCCTGACGAAGACGTCATGCCGGGCACAGCATTCGAGGATCTTCCTGAGGATTGGGTCTGCCCGGTATGCGGTGAAGACCAGGATCAGTTTGCTCCTATTGAAGAATAGTAATGATTGTGGGGGAAAGGTTATGACAAAGCATTCTTGCCAATACTCGGAGGAACCCTGCGCCCGCAAAGTTCCTATCTTTACATCGTTATCTGACGAAGACCTTGCCAAGGTCAGTGCCATGATAAGGCATAGAAAGTACAGTAAGGGAGAAGCTTTGATCGTAGAGGAGCAGCCTTCGGATACACTATATATCATCCAACAAGGTCATGTTAAACTTTTGAAAATAACACCTCAAGGTAAGGAGCAGATTTTACACATTCTCTCAACGGGTGATTTTTTCGGTGAGTTAAACATTTTTAATAGCGATGAATTAAGTAACTTCAGTGCGTATGCTCTAACGGATACGGAGATCTGTATGCTGACCAAGAGTGACATGGAGCACATCATTGATGAGAATCCGGACATCTCACTGAAACTACTTAAGAGTATTACTAAAAGATTGGCACATACGGAGAATTTGGCCCAAAGTCTGGCTACAAAAGACCCGGAAATTCGTATCGCCTATATGATTCAAGAACTTGGGCATAAATATGGGAAGTTGAACAAAGGGCATACCAAGGTAAAGTTACCTCTATCACGGGAAGAAATGGCGAACTACGTAGGTGTTACTCGTGAAACGATCAGTCGTAAGTTCAGCAAATTTGAGGATTTGGGCATTATCCAGATCAACGGCACACGAGAGATTACGATTTCCAACATGCAGAAACTGAACGAATATATGGATTAGGATAAGAAGGAGAATTGTAGTGATGATTAAGTTGGATATATCACCTGTGGCTGAGCGCAGACTTCTAGAGAATCTTGGAGAGCAATCTGGTGTTATCAAAATGTTCTATGATAATGAAGGATGTGGTTGTGATGGTGTTACCACACTGCTTATTCAGAATCAGGGGGGCAAATACGATGTTGCAATGGATGCCGGTTCGTTTTCCTTTGTAATCGACCAACAGCATCAGCTCTTCTATGAAAGTGTTCTGCGACTTGACGCAGAGGAGAATTATTCCGACTTTAAGTTAGTCAGTCACTCCATGATCTATAGCACTCATGTTAACATTCGGGATATGCGGCAAGAGACAACCGACTAGGTAATTCAAGTTCTGATCTATAGTGAAATAAAGGGCACATTCGTTAGTGATTTTCGCGAATGTGCCCTTTCTATGTCATATAAATGTGGCCCTGTTTTTGTTTTGTTTATTTTCATTGGGGTAATACTTAGTATTGGGTTACGGCGAGGGCGCCAATAAATGTTTACAAAGAAAAGAGGACATGAATATGAATGCACTTTATACTGCAACGGTAACAACAAAGGGTGGAAGAGAGGGTAGAGCTGTCTCTTCTGATGGACAATTAGATTTGAACATTGTATCTCCTAAAGGGTTAGGTGGTACAGGTGGAGATGGGACGAACCCAGAACAACTTTTTGCAGCGGGTTACTCAGCATGTTTCGGTAGTGCTCTGAATTTAGTTGTTGAGAAGAAGCAAGTCAACGAAGTAACAGGAACTGAAGTGACGGCGAATGTTTCTATTTTCAAAGAGGGTGAAGGCTTTAAACTTGCTGTTGTGATGGAGGTTAAAGTTGACGGTGTTGATCTAGCCAAAGCGCAAGAACTAGCCGATGCTGCCCATCAGGTATGCCCTTATTCAAATGCAACTCGAGGTAATATTGATGTAGAGATTAGAGCGATTGGTTAACCTATATAATATTTAACAGCATAAATAAACCTGACGAGCGTTTCTTCGTCAGGTTTATTTTAAAATATAAGAATTTATAAGTATTTCCACTTATAAATAGGCTTATATCAACGCTAAACGTTTCTTCGTCGTTAAAGGACGATGAGATCGTTTATGCTTGTGTTGATCGAGTAGTTGCTTATACTTGCTTACGTATAGGTAGCCACTTCAATACATCTTGGATTTTGGCATCCCAATATCCCCAATCATGGCTCCCGCTCTCTTCTTCATACGTTAGATCCAAATCCGTGTGGGCGCAGGCCTTTCTAAAGGTTTGGTTGTCCTCGTATAGGAAATCTTCTGTTCCACAACATTGATAGAGAAGTGGTTTAGGCCCTTCTGTTTGATTACACTGCTGAAGTAGATGAAGGATATCATTATCTGTGCCATGAATATCTTGATCACCGAATATGTGTGTATAGTTCACAAGGGGTTCTTGCCGATGGATCACATTAGCCATATCTAACGCGCCAGACAGACTAGCAGCTGCAGCATATTGATCGGGACGGCGAAGTGCTAACTTCATTGCTCCGTATCCACCCATAGATAATCCAGCTACATAATTATCTTCTCTTGCATCGGATAACGGGAAGAAAGACCTTGCTAGTTGAGGTAGCTCCTCATTTAGAAAGGTCCAATAGCGATTTCCTTGAGCCATATCTGTATAGAAGCTCAGATGAACTTGAGGCATAACCACAGCAAGTCCAATCTCAGCCACATATCGCTCAATAGAAGTGCGGCGCAGCCAGATTGAATCATCATCGGAGAGTCCGTGTAACAAATACAATGTTGGATGTTTATCTCCTAATATATTGTTGCTCATGCCAATCTGCGTTCTCGTTTGTTGTGGCAGAATAACCGTCATAGAAGTGCTTAAACCAAGGACCTCAGAGTAAAAGTTACATCGAAATAATGCCATGACGACAACCCCTCACCTATTATTTACTAGCCTACTATGATTATAGTAGAAATGAGTCTCTACGAGCCAATTTTGATGTGAAATATAGCTTATAAAGGTTTGACTTGAACCTAGTAAGTTACTATAATTGTTATAGTTAAATAGATTTTTTATGGTAAAATGTGAGATGTTTGGTTGACAATCTAATGTGTGAGAAGGAAGGGGTCAGAAGAGGTTCATGAAACCGAAGAAAAATGCCAATGCAATGGCCATACGTAAGGCCGAGAAAGAACGTCAAAGAAAGCTTACGCAAAAAATTATGTGGATTACGGGAGCCTGTATTGTCATCCTTGCGATTGTTCTCTTAGTCATACAATCGAATTCGGATGATAGTTCGAAAGACAACACGGTTTCATTTGCATATGATAATCTACCGATCGTTGGGGATCCAGATGCGCCTGTCAAAATAGTAGAGTTTGGCGATTATAAATGTCCATCCTGTCAATATTTTAGTCAGAACTTCAAGCCTCAGTTAGTGAAGGATTTCGTAGATAAAGGCCTCGTATCTTTTTATTATATGAACTACCTAGTTATAGATCCAGATAAGGATTCCAACACAGCTGCATTGGCAGCACAGTCGGTATACCATCAGAATAATGAAGAGTTCTGGAAGTATTATCATGCTCTGTATGATAACCAGAAGGATGAGAATACAGAGTGGGCTACACCAGAATATCTTGTGGAACTCGCTCGCCAAGAGAAGATTGCTGTTGACTATGATAAGTTAGCTGAAGATATTAAGAAGAAGACGTATCAGAAGGAAGTAGACGAGCACCAGAATATTGCGGATGATAATAACGTGCGTAGTACACCTTCGTTCTTTATTAATGGTAAGCAATTTATACCTAATCCGAATGGCTATAACTATGATGACCTTGCAAAGGCAATCAATGAGGAAATAACAGTACAAAGTGCGGGGCAAGAGGAGAAATAACCATGAAAAGTAAAGGGTTCTTCAGAACGTATTCCCTATATTTAGCTTGGGTTGTATCTATTGTTGCAACGTGTGGTAGCTTATATTTAAGTGAAGTCATGTTATTTGAGCCTTGTAGACTTTGCTGGTTCCAGAGAATATTTATGTACCCTCAGGTGATTCTATTGGGGATAGCTAGTTATAAAGATGATCGAAACATCATCTCCTACGTACTTCCTTTGAGTATCCTTGGTGGATGTATATCGATATATCATTACTTGGAGCAGATGGTTCCTTCATTTGCCAAGGTTGCACCATGTTCTGTGGGAATACCTTGTAATGTAGATTATCTAGATTGGTTCGGATTCATTACGATTCCCTTACTTGCACTTATTGCTTTCGTGATGATCATTACGTTGCTATTGGTCGGTAGAGTCAAGGAAGAGGATGAAGAGATCGATCTAGAAGAAGAACATATTCAAGAAGAGATGTAAGCAGATACGAGAGATGTGAAAGATGGATAGAGGTTTCGGGGTACATCCCGATTCTCTATCCTTTTTTTGTTCTCATATGAAGGGATATATATATTTCGGTTTGAAAAAGGTCATTCTAGTGGTAGAGTGTTGATATTCAAGGAAAAACAGGGAGTTGTGTAACATGTACATATGCGACGGGAACATTCCGAAGCTTGAAAGTGAACGAATTCTGCTTCGCAGGATGGAAGTTGAGGATGCCTTATTGTTGTTTGAATGTTGGTCGAGAGATGAGGTTCGTGAATACTCAGGGATTCCCGAACTTGAGAATGTATCTAGCGCGGTGGAGATGATTCAATTTCTGAACGTCTTGTCGAAGACAGAAGATGGGTTGAGATGGGGCATTGTGAACAAAGCAAGCGGTGAATGGATGGGAAGTTGTGGCTTCAATATGTGGCAACTGGAAGGGGCATTTCGTGGGGAAATCGGGTGTGAGCTGTCTAGCCTTTACTGGGGACATGGGTACATGCGTGAAGCTATAGGTTTGTTATTAGAATTTGGATTTGAAGTGATGGGGCTCCATCGTATAGAGGCTTTAGTAGATCCTAGAAATGAACGGGCAAGTCAACTTTTCTTATCTCAATGTTTCCAGCGGGAGGGACGCCTTCGGGATTATCGACATACGGAAGAAGGATTTCAAGATGTCTACATTTATTCATTACTGTATAGCGAGTGGCTACATAAGCATAAATAAGGGGACGTCGCGACGATTACTTCCGTACATTCATGGTTGTTGTGGATGATTCAACTCGATCCTCTTCTTGCGGTTATGATTATGTTGGAGGCTCAAGCGATGAGCTATAGTGCTGTTTCAAACTAAGATATAAATGATGTATAAGTCCACTAAAGACAAGTAACCATGCAGCCATTGCGATAAACACCATGAATCGGGGGATAGCTAGAAGAAAGGAAACTTCTAAGGCTTTCGATAACTGATAAGTGCTCGTAGTATACATGGCAAGTGGAAATGCCATCCCCCAAAATTGAGGGTCATAGGTTAATGGATAGCGGTGATATAGATGACGCCAGATCATAAGGATAAATAGCAAAGGAATCCACCATGTTCCTGTAACCCAAAAGAATAAAGTAAATCCTTTTAAAAATGGCGTAATCAGTATGAGGAGAGGCGAATGCTGTGAATGAAGGATTAAAGTAGAGCCAGCCAACGTAGTAATCGCAACAGCACCCATATTGATCCAATAAGGAGGAGTAAGCGCAGCGAATTTCAGTTCCACAAAAGTGAATCTGTAAAAGATGAGTGCAATGATGTTCAGATACAGCATACATCCCAGCAAGTACATACATAGCGTAAAGAATAAGATGATTTCTCTTTCATTTACTGCATAGGGAGAGAGCAAGGTACCTAATACAGATATGGATTGTGTTGAGACTGCTGCAATTAACCAAGCCCCGTTAATCCCCTCTGCTAAAGTAGGTTTATTCTTTCGAATGGTGACCGCAAAGAAAAATGTGTACATGATCAATACCCATAATGAAATACCTAGAAACCATAAAAAAAAGGCGACGGAATAATTATTATTGACGATAATAAGTTGACATCCTAAGACACAGGACCCAGCAATGATCGTGAAGAATCCGGGACCAGCAATGTGGCTGGTCAAATCCTCCTTTATTCTGGGAAAGTATAAGAATATACGAATGAGTGTTAATAACCATAATGTTGCGTAGGCCACGATATTGAAATACAACAAACCCTTGGAAATCGGGGTCATTCCGAGTAGAAATGTTGCGATAGACAAAGCTCCTGTAGCCATAATCACTGAGAAATAGCCCGGAAATAGATTGGCTGCTTTTTGTTGGATGAAGCTAACCATTCGACCAACTCCAATTTATTATTTTTCGATTTTGACTTTACTGCGCATTAGCGCTGCTAATTAAATTCTTTCTTTTTAATTATAGAGTAGAGGTTAGTGCGTCTTAGTGAGGACAGTCACAGGGTTAAATTGTACAAATTGGATCGGTCCTATTCGAATTCTACACATTTGTTGCATAACTCTGTGATTATTATTAATCTGTTGATCAGAGCATTAAGATCGTGATTGGTATCACAATCATTAGCGGAAATGCATGATAAATTGATTACCGAAGTAAGGATTGACGTTGGGCGGCGATTGCCGACGGAAAAGTCAGATGGAATTCGGAAATCGGTACAGTACAGGAGGTACGTATAAATATGAAGCATATCGCTATAACTTCTTCAACAGTGTCACGAGAGATTGATTTTATGGAAAGTTCATTCAGCGAATTAATTGATCATATCGTGAATGTGCATCATGGTTATTTGTACAGAACGCTACCTGAGATCGAACAATATCTGTATGAAATTGAGAATGTCGATGGAACGCGTCATCAGGAACTGACCAAGGTTCGCATGTTATTCACAGAGATGCATAAGGAACTGATGAGTCATCTGCCGAAGGAAGAACTGGATATGTTCCCAGCGATTAAGAGATTTGAGCAAGAACAATCGGGTCTCATATTTCAGAAATGCAGACGTATGATCGAGAAGCTTGAAGATGAGCATGAATCGTGTGAGTCCATCCTTAAACAAATTCGGGAAATAACCGGGGATTATACACTGCCCGAAGAAGCATCGGCCACCCATAAATTGACTTACCAAAGACTGCAGGAGTTAGAGTTGGATCTGTTTCAACATATACATTTAGAGAATAATGTTTTGTTTCCGCGCGTGATGAATACTTCTGTGTAACAGAAGGTGAGGAATTAAAGCGCAAACGGTAGTCCCATAAGCTTGGGGCTACCGTTTTCTTTATATTATAAGCGAGTAAAGGTTTCACTTAATACTCTATCCCCTATATTTCCACCAAAAGGGGTGCCATTCTTAAAAAGAACGGCACCCGTTTCTACTTGTTTGCTATGCAGTTAGTGTTCTCCGCCACAACCGCAGCTTCCCCCACAACCGCAACCACCTGCTTGCATTTCACTAGTCTCTGGTATTTTGTTGAGTTCAATGGCTGTAGTGAAATACTTGCTAATTGAATTGTGAAGTTGGTTGAATTCTTTCTGTGCATATAGAAATCTACGTATGACATCATTATTGTATAAGGCACGTTCCTCCTGTTCGTAGTCGTTGATCTCCGCCTCTGTTCGTACTAATCCTTGAGCATCCTTTTGCTGAAGGGTACGATGGTTCTCCAAGAATCGCTCATATTGCTCAATCGCGCTCTCGTCTTCTGTGAATTGGTCGATCATTTGTCGCAATTCCTTATATTCGTCTTGTTGCAGTAACGCTGAGCAAAGCTCCGCCATTTTCTCCAAGACTGCATTTGTATTCATTTTAACGATCATGGACTTGCCCCCCTTATTATCTTCCTCATTTACTCTACAACGAGTTGTACGACACCCATGTGACTGCTCTCACAAATGGAGTATTTTTGGGGTGGATGAGTGGGACGCTCTGATTCAGAAGTGGATACATCTTAGGGATCTGGAACCCCTTCGCATTTTAGTCGTTAGGATTTCAACAAATAGTCGATGCATTCATGTTAGATTTACTGTAAAATACTAGAGGCATATCTTTCATTGAACAGTAGAAAGGAATTAAATGTTGTGAATTCAATACAAGGTAAACAAAGAAATTTCATTATGGCGGGTATTCTACTATCCACCTTCTTATCAGCAATTGAGGGCACGGTTACTGGACCTGCGGGTCCGGCCATAGTAAGTCATTTTGGTGGGATGCAACTGATGAGCTGGATATTTACCGCCTACCTTCTAACGATGGCAGTCACCACGCCTATTTTTGGAAAAATTAGCGATATCTATGGTCGCAAACCGGTATTTATAGCCGGATCGCTAATCTTCGTCATTGGATCGTTGCTGTGTGGATTCTCCCAGAGTATGGAGCAACTCATCATCTTTCGTGCAATTCAGGGGATTGGCGCAGGGGCAATTGTTCCGGTATCCTTTACGATTATTGGTGATATCTATCCTATTGAACAACGTGCTAAGGCTCAAGCGTTAGTTAGCTCGATTTGGGGTATTTCTTCCTTAGTTGGGCCATTAATCGGAGGTTATCTTGTTGATTATTGGAGCTGGCGCTGGATATTTGGATTTAATGTGCCATTCGGTATTTTATCGATCCTCCTTATACTACGGTATCTTCCCAAACATAATGTAAGTCGCAAAGCTAAGGTTGATATTGCAGGTGCGGTTACATTTACGATTGGTGTTACGGCATTATTGTTCTCACTAGCTACAGGAGGGCAATACTTCGCATGGAATTCACCATTATTAATTGGATGTATGGTGATTGCAGTTATTTTTTTAATTCTGTTCTTTATTGTAGAGAACAAAGCAGAGGAGCCAATGCTCTCACTGAAGCTCTTTCGAATTCGCGATATTGCCGTATCGTCTATTGCAAATTTGCTCATTGGCGCGCTCTTAATTGGACTTACAACGTATACTCCTCTGTGGATTCAGGGTGTCTTGGGCAAGAATGCCACCTTCTCGGGTCTAGCCATGGCTCCTATGTCCATCGGTTGGATTATAGGGTCTATTATTGGTGGGAAAATGTTAATTACAGCAGGCTCGCGTAAGACAACTGTGATTGGCATGTTAGGTATCGTGATCGGTGCTCTAGGCATGGCATTCATGACTGGAGAGACACAGAGTGTGATCTTGTTGAGTCTTACATTTATCTATGGAGTGGGATTCGGATTTACTTCCACGGTATTCACACTTATTGCACAGTCTTCTGTGGGTTATCATCTGAGAGGTTCCTCTACAGCGCTCAACACGTTTATTCGTTCGCTTGGGCAGACAGTGGGTGTAGCTGCTTTTGGTTCATGGATCAATTTGAGAATGGCAAACTTAATACAAGATACACCGGGTGCAGAGAACCTGGACCAATCAGATATTAATAAGTTACTCACGCCTGAAGGTAATCAGGGCATATCAGAGTCTGTGTGGCTCAGTATGCGCAGCGTGATGGAGGGAAGTTTGCATTCGCTCTTTATCGTTATGGCCATCGTTGCAATCATCAGCATGTTGGTAGTGACTAGGTTTAGAAATAAAGTTCCTTCCGAAGAAGGAGAGTCGTTGACTCCAGAACAATCATAACTTATGTAGTAACATAACGAAGAACCTGAGGGAAGTTTTCCCTCAGGTTCTTTTGTTCAAATATAAGAAAGTCGATCTATTCTTGTTTTACTGTATAAGTTGGAACCTCTTTACGTATTTGCTATTTCCGCATAGAAGGAGAAAGTCTCTCCGCTTGAATTCCCATTTTCTTGAGCAGTAAGATCATTTGGCATTTCTCTTCGGCATTTAGTCCACTGAGTGCTCGATGAATTCGTTCTGAGAATTTGGGATACAAATCGTTCATAAGCTGCTCGCCTTCAGCAGTCAGCTCGGCAAAAATAACACGACGGTCCGTAGGGCAAGGCTTGCGACGGAGGTAACCACGCTCCTCCAATTTATCTATAACATAGGTGACATTTCCACTCTGTAGTAACAACTTAGCGCCAATCTGCTGAATGGGTTGTGCTCCTTTATAATAGAGAACTTCCATCACAGCAAACGCTGTTGGGTTGAAGCCTTCGATCTTACTTCCCATTACGGCATGCTCATTCACACTCTTGAACGATTTGGCAAACACACGGTACAAGTGTAGAGAGATTTGAGTATCTACTTCTTGAATTTGAATCAAGCTTCTCACCGCCTTTACATTCATAAATGGCTTAATTTGATGACTATATTTATATACTAAGCGAAGTGTTATCATGATGGACATGTGATTTGTCACAATCACAACACTTTTTAATATTTAAAAATAAAGCAATTATCGCTCTACAGTCTCACATAAGATCATTCTTGCGTATAAGTCTTATTTCATCCTGTAGACCGATGGTGAGCAAGACCACATCCCTTATCGTATAGATATAGATTTATACCTTAGAGGAGTGGAAGAATTGAATCAATCCAATCGTGTTAATATGACCACTAGAATGCCCTTACTAGGCAATCGCTCATTTGTAGTACTGATTACTGCACAGATTATTTCTAATTTAGGAGATTGGTTACATATCCTAGCAATCTTCACTTTGGTGGGTTTTAAATGGAATGCAACTCCGTGGGAGATCACTATTTTCTCGCTTTGCGTGGCTATTCCTATGATGATTGGTGGTCCTATAGTAGGTGGCGCATTAGTAACGGCTTATGGCGCAGCCTTCATTGTCTCCGGTTCTTTGATGTTCATATTGGGACTAGGTGTACTGTTCGTTAGATTCTGGATAGAAAAGAAGGATACCGACATTGCCCAATCGAAAGGGTTAACAGAGATGGCCTCTTAATAATATATTGAAGCTTTTCGTTACTTCGAAACGTTAAGCAATGTTGAAGGGGTGTACAAAAGTTTCTTCTATATAAGAGGGGAAAGATTGTGGGGGAGATATGTATGGATATGTTTAGCGAACCGGGACTGAATACAGTGCTAGAGGTTAGTATTAAGCGGGCAGGATACGACGAGGGTGAATCTTGTATTTCAAATATCTCCTTTCAGGTAAAGCAAGGTGAATTATTAGGACTTATTGGACCGAATGGAGCGGGTAAGAGTACTACAATCAAATCAATTCTCGGGCTTCTGAAGCATGTGCAAGCAGAGGTGTCTATTGGAGGCGGTACGGGTAAATATGCATATATTCCAGAGCAACCTATATTTTATGAGGACTTAACATTATGGGAACACTTGGATCTTGCTGCAGCGGCCTATGAAATAGAGTATGAAACTTTTGTCCACCATGCAGAGGAACTACTTACGCGTTTCGGTATGACTCAGTCGAGGAATCTATTGCCTGCAGGCTTCTCTAAAGGAATGAAACAAAAGATGATGTTGATGATTGGGTTTCTAGCATGCCCTGATATATATATTGTAGATGAGCCTTTTATCGGACTGGATCCTCGTGCAACGATAGATTTCCTGGGGTTATTGGAGGAGGAGCGCCGTCGAGGTGCAGGCGTATTGATGTCCACGCATGTACTAGATACGGCAGAGAAAATATGCGATGCATTTATCATGATCTCGGAAGGTAAAGTAGTTGCACAAGGGACGTTGGGGGATATTCGGAGAATTGCAGAGCAACCAGCAGAAGCATCGTTATTTGAGTGTTTCGATAGGTTGATGTAATGGAAGGGAATAGGATGAAGTCGAGAGGAACCTATCAATTTACAGGACCCAGCAATCTATTTTGGCGTCGGTTGAAGGAACATGCTCGAAACCAGATGACTGTTTTTCGATCCATTTCGGATTGGTCTGTATGGCTCTATGTTCTAATTCCAGGGGTCTTATTATCTGGTCGATTGTATTATGGTTTATGGGTGGAGGGGCTACCAAGCTGGAGTGAAGCTCTGCCAGGGTCGATATTTCCATCTCTCATGGTACTTTTGATGTACAGAGCGAGTATACTTCTCTTCGTGCAAGAGGGTGATGTACTGTTCATTCGGAGGGCCCATCGTTTTATGTCCGGAATCATGCTTCGCGGCGCAATATATAGTATGACGATGATTATAATCACGAGTACTGTAGTATTTGTTATTTTATTGCCATTCCTAGTACAACGGTTAGACTTAAATGCTGTTGAAGCGTTAAGTTACTTGATTTTTTCAATAACCGCGAGTTGGATCGTTGCTTGGAGTCGCCATATGATAAGTGTGAATTACGTAGGATGGAGACGGCAACTCTTTCTAATTCCTACGATTGGAGTTCTCTGTTCTTTATACGCACAGGTTACTTTCATATGGATGGAGGAGCCGCAGAAATTGCTCCTCATCTCTTTCGTATTGTTGTGTATTGTCTTTCTGTTCATTAGCGTCCGATTGAAGATGCAGGGTACGTTCATGAATGATGTACAAGAGGATAGTAAACTGCGCGTAAGGCTAACTGGCCTGATGTTAAGTCAAGCGATCGATAAACCTCGTGCAACGCGGACCAAAACATGGCTTTTCAGAAACTCACCATATCTGTACCGTTCACGCTCAGCGGAAAGACGCTTGGCAGGTGCGGCTGTAAAAGCCTCATTTCGCAACCCACAAGATCTGAAGCTATATGTACAATTTACCGGTGTATGTGTACTAGCTATGATTTGGCCACCTATCATAATCAAATGTATACTGCTGTTGGCTACATATATATTATTTACCTATTGGCATTATCTATATTGGGTACGTTTTGTCAATGATGAATGGATTGCACTCCTTCCATGGTCGCTAGATCTGACGGCACAAGCACGTACGATAGCCATTCGAACGCTGCTTCTACCTTTTACAGTGGTTATATCGTTGACCTTTTCTTTATCTTGGTTGGGTATGGGTTGGGGCTGGCTACTTGTGGTCCCGTTAGTGTTTACCTTGTATGGGTTTACTAGTTACATTTTGGCGCTGTTGACCTTATCTAGATCTAGATCCTAAATAAATAGCGCAGTAAAAGGCGTACTGCCTTTATAACTGCGCTACTTCTTAATTAATTAGTTGTCTGCTGCGTGCATTCCTGCAGTATAACCTGTAGAGAACGCGGCGGTGATGTTATATCCCCCAGTGTAGCCATGAATATCTAGAATCTCTCCGCAAAAAAATAATCCAGGCATCAACTTTGATTCCATCGTTTTGGGATTTACCTCTTTCAGATGGACACCTCCACCAGTAACGAAAGCTTCATCAAGTGATTTGGTCCCGACAACATAGAAGCTAAACTTTTTTAGAGTAGCTAAGAAAGCTTGCCACTGATTTTTTTGTAAATGAGCATACGTGATATCTCCGTCTAATTCTGCCTTGGATAAGAGAAGAGGGATCATCCGTTCAGGGATGGGGCCCTTTAATACATTCTTAATGGCCTTCTTAGGCTCAGATTCTAGACGTTCCTTAAGAAGCGCATCGAGTTCTGTCGGGGAGTAGTCTGGGAAGAGATCCACAGACATTTCTACTTCCTTGACGTTGAACTTCTTTTGTACTTGGCGAATAAATTGGCTACAGCGTAACGCAATTGGACCTGATATTCCGAAATGAGTGAATATAAAGTCACCACGATGGTGAATTACGTTCTTCCCTTTGGGATTCCACACCGATAGTTCCACACTTCGAAGAGAAAGTCCTTGTAGCTCACGACTGTGTATCCAACGTTCATTCGAAACAATAGGAACCTCCGTAGGATATAATTCTGTAATGGTATGTCCAGCTGCCTCTGCCCACGCATATCCATCTCCCGTAGAGCCAGTCTGTGGTACTGATTTACCACCTGTTGCAACGATAACGCTAGAAGACTTTATCCGCTCTCCCGAGATTAACCTCACGCCCGCTGTCTGCCCATTCTCGTAAAGAACCTCCGCAATCGGACTATGCGTCATGATCTTGACTCCCAATTCGCGTACTTTGCTCAATAACGTGTTGACCACACTAGATGCTTTATCGGTGACAGGAAACATTCTTCCATGATCTTCTTCTTTCAGCGCAATACCCAGACCTTCAAAGAAAGCCATAATATCACGGTTGTTAAAATGCCCAAACGCGCTATAGAGAAAGCGACCATTTCCTGGGATATGGGCAATTAAATCTTCAGTCTCCTTGGCATTCGTCACATTGCAACGTCCTCCACCGGATATTCCTAGCTTACGGCCAAGTTTATCTCCTTTATCTATAAGTAGAACGGAAGCACCTTTACTACCAGCCGCTACACAGGCCATGAGTCCAGATGGGCCTCCACCTACAACAATTACATCATATTTCATTACATAATCTCCTTTAGCATGTAACCCTGATCTTAGTTGAACAATCATTCCATTCTTGTCTATTATGGATCATACCAAATAGATATAGGTTACAACAACTCTAGTAAGATATATAATTAGAATATATTGTAATATCTTGAAGGCTATGATTTAATCGGGTTAATAAACACGTGAATAGTATTTAGGTAGGAGAGGAGGGATGGATATTTATATTATCCTTAAAAATATCTTGTTGCAGGTATTAATATCCGGCTCATTTGTATTTCTTTTTCCTCTGATCCTTGATAAATATGTACGCCGAAAACGCAATTCCAAGAACCTAGACTCCATTGGTTTTACGATGGTTATCGTTTTATCTAGTGCCGTGAGTATGATGTTATGTTCTTTATTTTCATCTGAGATTTATGTGGGGGTTATACCGCTGAATATGGGTATTATTCCTCTTTTTGTAGCCATTCTGTATGGGGGTTATAAATCAGGTGTACCCTTGGCTATTCTTCATATTACGTTTTATTTTATCTTTACAGAAGTTTGCTCTGTAGGAGGCGTATTTCTTCATACAGGTATGATCATGTACCCTGTATTATTTTGGACTTCTTCTCATTTTCTAAAAGCTTCTCTAAAAGAAAAAATGATGCGAATTATTTTATGCTTATTACCTGCCATGTTATTGCTATGCATCTCTCCATTACTATATGGGGGGGATCCTAGCTTCTACGATATGAATACTATTATTATGATTACCATCTATTTCTTTATTAGTCTTTTATGGGGAGCAATGGTTATCTATTTGATTGAAATTTCATTTGAGAGGCTACTTCTTAAGGAAAAGATTATGGGGATGTCAGAGAAATATTTGCGAGAAGAGGATAAATTACAGCAAGTCATGGATGTTGCGCCACTATGCATGGCTTCTTTAGATCGAAATGGAAGAGTGTCTAGTGTTAATGAAATGATGATGAGTTTGTTTAAGACAACTAAACCTAGATTGACAAAAATGGACGTTCTTGGGCAATCCATAACCATGTTTACGGACGATATGGTGGAGAAGCAGCAAATAGAACTTCGAATCGCTCAAGCCCTTCAAGGCGTAATTATGGGTCACGAATTGACACAGAATGACTCGAAAATTTACTATATGAACATTTCGCCACTTACGAACTCCTTTACAGGTGAGATTCTGGGAGCTGTATTAGTCATTCAAGATATTACAGAGCTTGAGAAGTTTCGCAGTGAGCTCGGAAACATAGAAGGACTTAGCTTAGTAGGCCAAATGGCCGCAAGCATTACCCATGAGATCCGTAACCCTATGGCTGTTGTACGTGGTTTTTTGCAACTTATGAATGAGAAGAGCCCAAGTTCACTAGATCATTATTATCGGATTGTTATGGAAGAATTAGATCGTGCTAACGGTATTATTAATGATTTCTTATCCCTTGCACAGAACCGAGCATCTGAGAAAGAAGAATATAACCTACATAAAATTATATATGACCTGAGTCCACTATTGTGGGCAGATGCTAATTTACGAGGTCAGACGATTGAGCTAGAGCTCGAAGAGAATATCCCTGATCTGCATTTGAATGCCAAAGAAATTAAACAGTTAATTCTAAATTTAGCCCGTAATGGAATGGAAGCCATGAATGTGAATGGGCAACTTACCATACAGACTATAGTGAAACTAAATAGTGTAGAACTGATTATTAAGGATACAGGATGTGGTATTCCGAAGAATAAGTTAGATAATTTATTTGTTCCCTTCTTCACTACGAAGGAGCAAGGTACAGGCCTCGGGTTGGTATTATGCCTTAGTATTGTTGAACATCATAATGGTAAAATTACGGTGCATTCTGAGGAGGGTAAGGGTACTACTTTTGTAATCGTATTTTCCCTGTAGTAAGCGATATATTGGTAAAAAGTGTGGCTCATCTTGCTCCGTTGCTTGCTTTCAAACATTCAGAATAGGTATAATCATATTAATGATTTATAATTGTATCTATGCTTATAAGAGGAGTGAATGAGAATGTCTATGTCTTTTGATCGATATATGAGAGATATGATTCAACCTATGCGGGATGAATTAACTAGTCTAGGAAT
This sequence comes from Paenibacillus sp. Y301, assembly GCF_059445505.1. NCBI lineage: Bacteria > Bacillati > Bacillota > Bacilli > Caryophanales > Paenibacillaceae > Paenibacillus > Paenibacillus sp. Y301. The sequence goes on from NZ_JCAIUL010000004.1 coordinate 321,884, forward strand.
TAAGGAACTTACTACACCTGAGGAAGTTGAGGCAGCAGTGCCTAACGCTAAAGGTACGACTTTGATTGTTATTAATTCAGTCTGTGGGTGTGCTGCAGGGCAATGTCGTCCAGGAGTAGCTAATGCATTGCAACATAATGTAGTACCAGATCAATTATTTACGGTGTTTGCAGGGCAAGATAAAGAAGCAACAGCGAAAGCACGTGAGTATTTCGCTCCTTACGCGCCATCATCACCTTCTATTGCATTGATGAAAGATGGAGAACTTGTACATTTCATCGAACGTCATCAAATTGAAGACAGATCAGCGCAAGAAATTTCAGCAGAACTAACCGAAGCTTTCGACCGTTTGTGTAAATAATAACTAGCGTTCGTTGCATAATAACCCCGAAGTTGGTATTCCTACAACTCCGGGGTTTATTATACGATGATCGAAATGATTACGGAATGAATTTACGGAGTACATACTTTTGAGAAACGGGGTGGCTTTGACAATGAGTTTACAAGAACAGATCATTGCGGAACTAGGGGTTAAGCCTTTTATTAATGTGGAATCAGAAGTGAAGGAAAGAGTGGCTTTTCTTAAAAATTATGTGAAGAATGCTGGCTCCACAGGACTTCTAATAGCGATTAGCGGTGGAATTGATAGTGCAGTGGCTGCTGGTTTGTGCAAATTAGCTACAGATGAATTATCCAAAGAAACAGGCAAAGACTACATGACACTAGGTGTATTCCAACCTTATGGGACACAGGAAGATATCGATCATAGTTATGCGGTAGCCAAAGCATTTGATCTGAAACATACGGTGGAAACCAATATTGAGGATTCTGTAACTGAAGTGGCATTGGAAGTAGAGCAAGGTCTTAAGGCTATTGGGGTACATCGCCATATCAGCCCTAAAGGCAAAGGAAATGTCAAAGCAAGAACACGTATGGTGATGCAATACGCTTTATCTTTCGAACTCAATTTGATTGTAGTAGGTACGGACCATGCCTCAGAGGCGATTACTGGGTTCTATACCAAATGGGGAGATGGTGCTGTTGATATCACACCACTAAGTTCGTTAAATAAGCGTCAAGTACGTCAGATTGCTGCATATTTAGGCGTACCACAGTCTATTCTTGATAAGGCTCCTACAGCAGGGTTATGGGAAGGTCAGACTGATGAAGATGAACTAGGTCTAACTTATGATGAGAATAGCGACTATCTAGAAGGTAAGGAAATTAATCCTGCATCTCAGAAACGTCTGGAAGACTTCTACACCAAAACAGCTCACAAGCGCAATGCCATCCCGGGAATATAAGTAGGGTTTTCCTGAACATATAAGTAAAATAGGTGTTTTAATGGAGTGTACACTGGAAACAGTTGTTGCACTCCATTTATTATTTGTAGAATGTCTAGTGAAATGTCGCAACATCAGCAAACGACTGTTACAATAGGAATGTAAGTTCGGATGGAAGGTGTGAGAAGTAATGATTTATGGAATCGGTCATGATGTGCTTGAGATTAAGCGAATCGAGAAGCTACTCAGCGAAAGAATAGGCCAACCTTTTATGAAAAGAGTACTCACATCTAAGGAATATACCTTAGCTCAAAGTCGCGGACCGAAGTTGGTAGAATTTACAGCAGGAAGATTTGCAGCCAAAGAGGCTATAGTTAAAGCATTCGGTTGTGGCATTGGAGCTGTGATTGGTTTTGGAGATATAGAGATCCTTCCAAATGCTTTGGGGAAACCCGAGGTTCATGTGAGTGAACAAGCTTGGAAGAAGTTGAACCTTCCTGGACAACCACAGGATTATGGTATTCATTTGAGTATTACCCACCAGAAAGACCTTGCGTCTGCCTTTGCAGTCGTCGAGCGGTTACATGAACAAGATTAGATTAACTCCCCATGGAATATAAGATAGAGAAGGAGAACCACCATGTCTAACATTGAACAACAACACTATTTTAGTGAGAATCTACTGAGATGGTATCTCGAGAATCGACGGGATTTACCTTGGCGTCGCCATCGTAACCCTTATTATATTTGGATATCTGAAATTATGCTTCAGCAAACACGCGTAGATACCGTCATTCCTTACTTTAATCGATTTATAGAGAGGTTTCCTACGATTGCGGACTTGGCTAATGCCCCGGAGCAAGACGTGTTAAAGTGTTGGGAGGGGTTAGGTTATTACTCGCGTGCTCGTAATTTACAATATGCTGCCCAACAAGTACTAGATTTACACGGAGGTCAGGTACCGAATGACAAGGAAAGTGTGTTTGCCCTGAAAGGTGTAGGTCCTTATACAGCTGGAGCCATTCTAAGTATTGCATTTAATCAACCTGAACCAGCCGTGGATGGAAATGTAATGAGGGTGTTATCTCGTTATTTTCTAATCGAAGAGGACATCATGAAAGGAAGTACACGCGCGCTAATGGAGAGATTAGTGGTGGAGCTCATTCCAGAGGGACAGGCTTCTCACTTTAATCAGGCGCTTATGGAGCTTGGAGCTTTAGTATGTACACCGAAGTCGCCTTGTTGTCTTACATGCCCTGTTATGGAGCATTGTGAAGGAAGACTGGAAGGGAAAGAAAGTGAGCTTCCCATCAAATCGAAGAGTAAACCACCGCGTCCGGAACAAAGATTTGTTGCTTTAATTGAAGGAGAAGGAAATCATACTGGACAAATATTAATTAGACAACGTCCAGAGAGTGGATTATTAGCTCGAATGTGGGAACTTCCGCATATCCTATCCCCAGTGAGTCGAGGAGCTAGAATGGCGGATCAACGTGCTCAGGAGTTATTAGGTGCTGAGATACTAACCGAGGGTATTCCAGCGAGACCTATAGATCATTTCATGGATGCAGAACATATCTTCAGTCACATTCGCTGGCATCTACAAGTGTATAAATGCAAGGAAGAGGATCAGTTACTAGTAACGGAGCAAATAGGGCCCTATACGATAGATGTGACGGAAATTGGAGATACCATCACTGATTATCGCTGGATTACTGAAGAAGAAATGACATCATATGCTTTCCCTAATGTATTTCTTAAGATTATTAATGCTTACTTCGAAGAACAGCGAACGAATAGGGGATTGTAGCTCTTTATAAATATTTAGATACTTCATATATTTAAAAAAATGATCCGCCCTCATAGGGTGGATCATTTTTAACTTATTATATTGAAATTATTTAGCAGCTGCGTAACGTTTAGCAACGGCATCCCAATTTACTACGTTCCAGAAAGCAGAAATATAATCAGGACGTTTGTTTTGATATTTCAAGTAGTAAGCATGCTCCCATACGTCAAGACCAAGAATTGGGGTTAGGCCTTCACTAAGTGGGTTGTCTTGGTTCGGTGTGCTTGTTACAGCTAACTTACCGTCTTTACCAACAACAAGCCATGCCCAGCCACTTCCGAATCGAGTTGTAGCAGCTTTAGCAAAGTCTTCTTTGAATTTATCAAGACCACCAAGTTCGCTATCAATCGCTTGTGCTAATTCTCCAGTAGGGTTGCCTCCACCGTTTGGACCAATGATTTCCCAGAAAAGGCTGTGGTTTGCGTGCCCACCACCATTGTTACGAACTGCAGTACGAATTTCTTCAGGTACACTTCCTAGACCTGTAAGCAATTCTTCAATTGTTTTGTTTTGCAACTCAGGAGCTTTTTCCAGTGCTGCATTCAAGTTTGTTACATAAGTGTTATGGTGACGATCGTGGTGAATTTCCATTGTTTGTGCATCGATGTGTGGTTCTAGTGCATCGTTTGAATAAGGTAGTGATGGTAGTTGAAATGCCATGGTAAATTACCTCCTGCGTATTGTTATTGATTGATTATCTATGAATAAAGGAAATGCGTAAGCATCCTTCATCAACATATGTAGACTTACTATATTATTAAACCGTATTTAACAGATTAAATCAACATTTATGTTTGTAAAGTCGGTTTGTTCAATTTTAATTACAAAACCTTAGTTATGATATCCTATTTGATAAAAAATTATGATAACAGAAACTAGAAATCAATAGTTGGTCTTCTATTATATAGAAAAAAAGAGAGATATAAAGCGCTTTCATAAGAAAACAAGTGTTTTATGGAGAGAAATGTGGTTTAATGGACTAGCAAGAAGGATTTTCAGGTTATTTGTCGTAATTAATATATTCGGGATATGTAAAGTTGGTTCGTTAAGTAACTTTTATTGTAAACCGAATAAAGCTGACGAAAAGGGAGATTTAATTTATGCATGTTCGTTCCTTTCAGTTAAGTGACTGTAATCCAGTAACTGAACTTCTTAAGGTTGCTTTGTCGGAAGATTGTTTTGAAAATACGATTAAACCTTTTTCTAGACAACTTTCATGGGATTCTGACCTGATCATGGTAGCAGAAGGAGATGGCGAGATAGTGGGGGCCTTAATCGGAACGATTGAGAACAACCACGGGTGCTATTTTAGAATTGCTATTCACCCAGATTATCGCCGCAAAGGGATAGGTAAAGCCCTTGTTACTACTATGGAACAACGTTTCCAACAACGTAAAGTAAGTCGTATTATGATTGCTGGAGATGAGCATAATCTTACCGCAATGCCTTTATTTGAGGCAATGGGTTATGGTGCTAACAAAATTTTTGAAGCTTTCCAGAAACTTAGTATTGTTGCACATGTATAGAGTTAGTTACAATAGAGATATAAATAAACAGGGCATTTTACTTTTTTAAATATAGAGCATATCTCGCAACCGTTGCAAAAGCGGAGCAGATATGCTTTTCTATTTATAGGCTGATTTCAACAAATTAGTATAAAAAGAGGTGTATCATGAACCAAGAAAATGGCATAACATCGGGTAGTTCTACATCCCCCAATAAGCCAGAACAATCTAAACCAGGGTGGAAGTCTGAATTATGGGATTGGGTAAAAACAGTAGTAGTTGTCTTTGCAATTATGATGTTGCTTAATGTATTTGTATTTAATTTATCCATGGTCAAAGGGCAATCGATGGAACCTACTTTAGTAGAGCAAGAGCGTTTGTTTGTAAACAAAATAATATATGACTTCACGTCACCTAAACAGGGTGAAGTGGTTGTTCTACACGATCCAAGTGATGACGATACTAAAAAAGAGTTCCTTGTTAAGCGTGTGATCGGTGTTCCGGGTGATGTGGTAGCAGTTATAGAACACAAGTTATATTTAAATGGTGAGTTGCAACAAGAAGAATACATTGATGTGAGCATTCAAGATGAAGACTTCTCTGAGATCGCATTAGAAGAAGATCAATATTTCGTTATGGGTGATAATCGTCACCAAGGAGCGAGCAAAGACAGTCGTTATTTCGGGACAGTTACATCAGATTTGATTGTGGGAAGAGCAGAATTTGTATTCTGGCCATTAAACAAACTTAAAGGACTATAGGCTGATTATATAAAAAGGGAGACGATGTGGAGATGACATTAGAACATGTACAGTCGCTGTATGCTCCCTCGCTATCCGAATGGGAGCAACTAAAAAGGGATATTCAATTAGCTGCATCTAGTCTTGGAATAGATGATATAGGATTTGCTACGGCAGATCCTTTTATTTCATTGAAGTCCATCTTACAGCAGCATCGAGATAATGGATATGATTCAGGTTTTGAAGAACCTGATTTAGATAAAAGGATAACACCTGCTTTACCTTCATCACAACCGACATCATTGATTGCCATTGCAGTGGCTTATCCATCCAAAATGGTAAATCCACCGAAATCGGTACCCGGAGCTAATAGAGGGATATTAGCTCGCTCTGCATGGGGAAGAGATTATCATCACGTATTAAGAGAAGCGATGAGCAAGCTTGAGAATTTCATTAAAGAACGTGTCCCTAATGCCGTGATTGAAAGTATGGTAGATACGGGTGCACTAGTTGATAGAGCTGTAGCACAGCGAGCGGGAATAGGGTTTAGTGGTAAGAACTGCCTAACGATCTCTCCGAAGTGGGGTTCTTGGATCTACTTAGGGGAGATGGTTACCAACATTCCATTCCCACCAGACACCCCTGTAACTGAAGATTGTGGGGAATGTACGAAATGTATTGATTCTTGTCCTACGGGAGCTCTTGTGGGTCCAGGACAACTTAATGCTCAACGTTGCATATCATTCTTGACACAAACAAAGGGCCTATTAGAAGAAGAACAAATGATTAAGATCGGAAATCGCCTTTATGGTTGTGATACATGTCAGATTGTGTGCCCTAAGAATAAGGGGAAGAGCTGGGATCATAACAGGGAGTTACTTCCTGATCCTGAAATAGCGAAACCACTATTACTACCCATTCTTGATCTTAGTAACCGAGAATTCAAAGAGAAATTCGGAGAGAGTGCGGCGGCTTGGAGAGGAAAGAAACCTATGCAGCGCAATGCAATTATTGCATTGGGTAATTTTAAAGATCGATCCGCCGTACCAAGACTTGAAGAAGTGCTGTTAAAGGACCCTCGTTATGAAATGAGAGGAACCGCTGCATGGGCACTAGGACGTATTGGAGGAGAGGAAGCTTTGAATAGCATAAACAAAGGAATACACGTAGAAGAAGATGTGAACGTACAAGAAATGTTAATGAAAGCGAAAGAAAATCTAGAACCGGTAATTACGATGGTAGAAGAGCGTTCTAACGAGATTATTTATTATGATGAGATGCTTTCACCCATTGGGATATTAACGGTGTTTCAATCATCCAAGGGAATATGTTTAATTGAAATGGATTCTTTTACTACAAAAGAGGCAATCATACAGCAATGGGCACGAAACTGGGCACCAAACGCTGAATTTATACAGGATGGCGACCGTCTATCTGAGGCCAAAACTCAATTACATCAATACTTTGATGGTGAGCGTAAACAATTTGATCTTCCACTAGATTTAAGAGGTACATTATTTCAACTACAAGTATGGAGCCAACTTGCCGATATTCCTTATGGGGAGACTCGCTCTTATGAACAATTAGCGGAGGCCATTGAGCGTCCTAAAGCGGTGAGAGCTGTTGGTGGAGCTAGTAATAAAAATCCGGTATCGATTATCGTACCGTGCCATCGTGTAATGGGTACAGATGGTTCTCTTGCAGGCTATGCTTACGGCCACGAGATCAAGAGTCAATTGTTGTCTTTAGAGGGGGCTTTACCCGACAGATAATAAGTTAATTAGGAAATGTAAGGGGAAGATTTATGAGATATGTAAGTATTGGAGATGTAGAGACAGGGCAGTACCTTGGAAAGTCTGTGTACACGTCAAATGGGACGGTACTACTCGGCGCAGGGGTTCAATTAACCGTATTTATGATCAATACGCTCAATCGAATTGGTGTAACGATGTTGTATATCCAGGATCCTCTATATGATGATGTAGAGACTGGTGAAATGTTAGAAGAAGCCACGAAGCAGAGTCTCATTCAGGGAATAAGTGATACGTTTAAAGCTGTACGCTCTGGTAAGGAGTGGAACACGCGAAGAATAGGTAAGAATATCGATGAGCTCATGACAGATGTATTGAGTAACAGAGAATTACTTGTTCATTTAACGGACATTCGAACTGCCGATAATGCAGAATATGTTCATGCCATGAACGTCTGTCTATTATCTACCGTTATGGGCATTAATATAGGGCTGAATTACATTCAGACTAAAGAGTTAGCTACAGGTGCACTGCTACATGACATTGGAAAGAATAAGATTTCAAGGGATGCAGAGATAACTCCTGGTATGAGAAATCATCATACTTGGCGTGGATTTGAGAAACTGAAGAATAAGAGAGAACTTAACCTCTTAATTGCTCACGTTGCTTTGCAACATCATGAAAGGGTAGACGGGTTAGGTCAACCCCGAGGACTTGTAGGGGATGAGATTCATATTTATGCTAAGATTGTTGCGGTTGCTAATACCTTCGATCATTTGATCAGTTATATGCATGGGGAAACGGCACTTCTTCCACATGAGGCTTGTGAGAAGATGATGGCTATGTCGGAAATTGAACTAGATCGGGAAGTGCTGATTCAATTTACAAGAATGGTTTCAATCTATCCGAATGGTACGGGAGTTCGGTTATCAACGAATGAGACGGGTGTTGTTGTACGTCAACATCGAGGTCTACCTGGACGACCTGTAATACGTATTATAAGAAGTGGTATCGGTGACCATCTAGATGTAAAAGAGATCGATTTAGCCATAGAAACGACCGTCTTTATTGAGGAAGTCCTTATCTAGAATTATATTTGCTAGCCTCTTGTAGACATGCTATGATATGTTCGTGTCTACACAAGTTAGACAAACTATTGTAAATATTGAGGTGGCCGAAATGAATATTGCACTTCCTATTATTACGTTAATTGTTGGATTAGTTGGGGGATTTTTTATAGGCGTGTTTTATTTACGCAAACAGATGGAAAAGATGCAGAGTGATCCACAAATGTTGCAAAGAATGGCCAAACAGATGGGATATAATCTGAATGGTAAACAGATGCAGAAAGCACAGCAGATGATGAAGAATCAGCCGGCTGTTCCAAAGAAAGGCCAAAGCCGTAAAGGTAAGTAATCTTTCAATCCGGGAAATGGCCGTGAGGGGAGGGTATACTTGTGTCTGGAGTTAAAGATTATGTAAATAATGAAGTCGTTAATAATCGTGAGAAGATTGAATATCATATTGAACAAATTTTGAATCTAATTGGTGAGGATGCTAAGCGTGAGGGACTCCTTGAGACACCAGCGCGGGTTACTCGCATGTACGAAGAAATCTTTGCAGGGTATGATGTAGATCCTCGTGATGTGTTAGGCGTGACTTTTGATGAGAACCATGAGGAACTTGTCATCGTGAAAGATATTGTGTATTACAGCCAATGTGAGCATCACATGGCGCCATTCTTTGGTAAAATTCACATCGGATATATCCCAAGTGGCAAAATTGCTGGGCTTAGTAAATTTGCACGATTAGTTGAGGCTGTAACTCGCCGTTTGCAAGTACAGGAGCGTGTAACATCTCAAATTGCAGATATTATTAACGAAGTATTACAACCAAATGGCGTGATGGTTGTCGTAGAAGGCGAGCATCTATGCATGTGCTCTCGTGGTGTTAAGAAACCGGGAAGCAAGACGGTTACTTCCGCTGTACGAGGGATTTTCCGTGAAGATTCTGCAAGTCGTGCGGAGTTCCTATCCCTCGTTAAAGGATAGGAAAACGGCATGAACAGGAATTCACTCCAAATGATCAAGTGGCTCTGGCGATTTGAGGAGACCACTTCAATTCATTCAAATAAATAAAGGCGACTTTTCATTCGGAATCGAATGGGAAATCGCCTTTATTTAAAATATAAGAATTTATAAGTATTTCCTTATAAATAGTCTTATATTTCAACGCTAAACGTTTCTTCGCCGCTAAAGGACGGCGAGGCCATTTATGCTTTTGTTCTGCTCTATCTCTATTGCCTTCACAAGAGGCAATGTGCTTTTGAGATTGACAGCGAACGGAAGAACAATCCGTTATCGTAGAAGCAGCCTAGTCGAATACCGATCATCGTTTCTTAATAGGGGGTTCAGCCTCTGATGATGTATGAAGATGAACGACCTTTTCTTCTTTTGAGTGGGAAGATGTGGGTTGGAGAAGTTGATTCTGAAATATACCAGGTTGATTTAATGTATCTAGCGTATGTAAGAAGTATTCTGATTCACGAATAATATGTAGAAGCACAGTATTGGCCAATGAATTTTCACGTATGGCAACGCTGTGCTCTTTAATGCTGAATAGGTGTCGAATAAATTCATGGGATTGAAGACATGAGAGAGATAACAACTGTTCTGTCTCTATTAGAAGAAATGGGGATGAAGTTGTATCAGATGAAAGAGATTGATCTAATAGCGTCCTCGCGCTGAGTTCACTTTCATGAAATACCGACGCCCATTCGGTAAGTAGATTTGCATAAGGGATCTCTAGATTAGGAATGACCGCTTGGACGAATACCGTGTGTTCAGATTCTTGGTTTTTCCAAAACTGTATCTCTTCTAAAATGCGTATTGGCAACATAGATCCATACCCGTATAGCATAATTATCCTCCCTAAAAACATGTCATTACGACATTGTATTCAGCAGAGGTTTTTATATGTTGATATGATAATGAAAAACCCGGAATCTGAGGATTCCGGGCTTCTCAAAACTTATGATTGTAATACAGCATATGGCTATTCCTCTAGAAGCGAGGTATTAAGGTTGGTTTTCACATCTTCAAGGAATGAAGAAACGCGTCGTAAGTATTCCCGAGAATGCTCGCGAAAGATAAGTTCATGATGACTTCCATCTACGATCCACACATCGGAGAGCGGGTTAGTCTGATTAGAGGCTAACGATTCGGCAATGCCATAAGGAGCCTTCTCGTCCTCTGTACCATGAATGAAGAAAGTAGGGAATGGGTAATCTTCACTTTTCACTTGCTTATATGGAATTTGACTGAGGCTAGTTCCATTTAATACCGGGAAGAGTAGTTCTAATATTTCTAACGAAGGATGACGTGGTAGAGCTATCTGGTTTTTTATATTGTGATATAACGTATCGGGTTCCAAAAGAAAGGAACTATCAAGAATCATGGCATCTACATCGTCTGTTTGCAGACCCGCTTGAAGTGCTGTGCCAGCCCCCATAGAAAAGCCCCATACGATGATTTGTCCAGCATCACGTTCTTTAGCAAGTTCAATAGCGCCTAGTAATTGCTGTGTTTCAATTTTGCCACCCGTAGCAACGTCTTTATTGTACTCAGCAGCAAAACCGTAGTCGAACATAAGTACATTATAGTTGAGACTATGTGCATAATGAGCAAGATCATACATAGGAACCCATGATTCCTCGCGATTCGCTCCATAACCATGGCTGAATATGATGGTTCTTTTGGATCCTTCAGCAGGGATATACCAACCATGCATCATACGGCTGTCATCAAGAGCAGGAAAGGCAACATCCTCATACTCCATTGATTTGGCAGTTAAGGGATCGGAGTAGATCGGCGCTACTGTAGGATTGGATAAGACCCAAGCAATGTAAGCATGAAGTGCAACGAAACAAAACGCTAGAAAAAAAATAATCGATAGAACTAAAGCAACTATAATATGTTTAACACGAATAAATCGTGGTGGTGCTTTCTCCATTAATTGTTGAATTGGTTCAGATTGTGGGGCATTAGTCCTAGATAACATGTTCATATGAGCCCCTCCTTAGGTCTTATTAATCGTATGCCCCTCATAAAATAATGTCAATGTAGTTTGGACAATTGTTAGCTAATTGTAATATGTAGACTTTCCTCAGGTAATTTCATATAATTTATGTAACCAAGTTTCACGTGATGAAACGACAAAGAGGGGCGATTCAGATTGGAAGATCGCAAATTGACAGTCCGGTCCGTAGAACGGGCACTTGATATATTATTATGTTTCACTACCAATGTTGATCTGGGGTTGACGGAAATAGCAGGGAAAATTGGGCTTCATAAGAGCACCGTACATCGCTTGTTGTCGACGCTTGAAGAGAGAGGTTTTGTTAGTAGAGATGCTGCAACGGAGAAGTATCGTCTTGGAATGAAGATATGGGAATTATCCACGCATTTGTCACGAAGCGATGATCCTGCGGTAATCCTGTTACCAGCCATGGAGAAAGTACGAGACCGCTTAGGTGAAACGGTTAGCCTGTATTTACGGGAAGGGAAAGAAAGACTACGTATTCAGGCGGTACAGAGTAACCAAGCTATTCGGCGTGTAGCTCAAGTGGGTGCACGACTTCCGTTATATGTGGGTGCATCAAGTAAAGTTCTTGTTGCATATGCGTCAGCTGAGGAGCAAAAGAAACTGCTAGAAGATCCAGAATGGCCTGCATGGATTGATCGTAATAACTATATGGAACAATTACAGGAGATTCTGGCTAGTGGATATGCCATGAGCTTCGAGGAGAGAGAGCCAGGTGCGGCAGCCATATCAGTACCTATTGCGAATCGACAGGGCATCGTGACTGCGGCTCTCTCTGTATCAGGACCGGTTAACCGACTTTCTATTGATACACTTCATGAGTATGCGCCATACTTAGTAGAAGCAGCACATGATATGGGACTAATGATTCCATAAAAGATACAAAGTAAAGAACAGAAAAAAGTTGTTAGTGTGCCGCTACGATAACGGATTGTCCTTACGATCGCTGTTGCCCTCCGATTTCTTGATTGTATACTGCTTGAAGCGGTTGAAATCCGATGGGCAAGCTTATGCTTCCGATGTAGCTTTCCTACGGAAAGCTTGTAGGCAACGCTAACGCTTCTTCAGGACAATTCCGTTCTCTTCGCTACTTCGAACTTAATAGTGATTCCGTTTTTAGGCATCATTCACACAATCTATTTGTGGGATTGTTGATACCTATTTTGAAAAGGATAACCAGAGCGTAAAGATAGGCGACCTTCCGTTCATAAATCAAACGAAAAGTCGCCTATTTTAGCTTGTATAAGTTCATTTAAGAATAAAACCAAAAACTGATTCTTTTTTTTAAAAAGGCTCTAAATCATAATCAGTGCTATCAGAATAAGAAGTAGCGCAGGGGGCGGAATTGTCCTGGAGAAACGGAGTGCTCGCCTTTGCCATCGGATTTCTACCGCTATAAGCGGTATATAATCAAGAAATATGATGACAACAGCGATCGTAAGGACAATCCGCCGTAGCAGTATCTTGCGAGAATAAGTTTCTACTTGTTACATCATATTAACGAGCTCTAAAGCGCGTAATAATGAGTCTTCAATTGTCATGATGCTAGATTCTGTGTGGATACGTTCTTTAAATTCAATATTCCCTTGGATTGCTTGTTTACCAACTATAATCCGAATAGGAAGCCCCATTAAGTCGGAATCCTTGAATTTAACGCCAGGACGTTCATCGCGATCATCGAATAGGACTTCGACATCTTGATTTAATAAAGATTGGTAGATATGTTCGGCGATCTCCATCTGCGCTGAGTCTTTAATGGAAACAGGGATGACGTGCACCTGAAACGGTGCAATGGATATAGGCCATATCATCCCTTGCACATCATGGCTTTGTTCCACGAGAGCTGATAATATGCGAGACACACCGATACCGTAACATCCCATCACCATGACTTGTTCTTTTCCTGTAGGATCTAAGTACACAGCGCCCAGATTTTCTGTATATTTAGTCCCTAGCTTGAATATATGACCTACTTCGATACCCCGACAGAAATTCAATGAACCTTCGTTGCAACGTGGGCATGGATCACTTTCCGCAACATTACGAAAGTCACCTACGTGATCAAGTGGAAAATCAGAGCCCGGACGAACATAGCGACAATGATAGTCTTGTTCATTGGCACCCGTAATTCCATGGTGACTATGAGCCACAACTTCATCGACTAGAATAGGGATTACTAATCCAATTGGGCCAGCGAATCCAGTAAGGGCTCCCGTTACCTGTGCGGTTGTGGATGAATCAGCTAATTCTATCTGTTGAGCATGAAGATAATGCTTCAACTTAACCTCGTTCACTTCATGATCGCCTCTGATTACAACAGCTATTGGATTGCCATCCACAACATATATCAAGGTCTTAAATATGTGTTGTGCCTCGATCTGTAGAGATACCATGAGTTCATGAATAGTACGAACGTTAGGCGTATGGAATTTCTCCACAGCATTCCCTATGTTATCTGGAGATAACGTACGTATCGGGCCTGATTCTGCCTTTTCTAGATTTGCAGCATAATCACAGTGTGTACATGTGGCAATCGTATCTTCTCCGATGTTGGCCAACGCCATGAATTCATGCGTTTCACCTTCGCCTCCAATGACACCCGCGTCGGCCTCTACCGCTCTATAATTTAATCCACAACGATGAAAGATATTTGTGTAAGCTTGATGTATCATCCGATAGGATTGATCTAAGCTAGCGTAATCTGGGTTGAAGGAGTAGGCATCCTTCATAATGAATTCTCTTCCACGTAGTAAGCCGAAACGTGGACGTCGTTCATCACGGAACTTGGTCTGAATCTGGAACAATGTCACCGGTAATTTCCGATAGGAGCTAATCTCGTTACTTACTAAGTTCGTTATAACTTCCTCATGTGTGGGACCAAGAGCAAATTCACGATTATGCCGGTCATGTAATCGAATAAGTTCTGGCCCATATTCCGAATACCTTCCTGATTCTTTCCATAGTTCGGCGGGCTGGAGAGCAGGCATGAGTAGCTCTTGAGCCCCTACACGTTCCATTTCTTCACGGACAATCTGTTCGATCTTACGTAGTACTTGCCAGCCTAATGGTAAATACGTATACACTCCAGAGGCTAATTGTCTGATATAACCTGCCCTTAGCATGAGTTGGTGACTGATTACTTCGGCTTCAGAAGGTACTTCGCGTAATGTTGGTGCAAATAAATGACTCTGGCGCATACAAATCCTCCTATTCTATTGGACAACAAAAAGAACGCATTCGAAAGGGACGAATGCATTCGTGGTACCACCCTAATTTTAGTCGTCCTTATGGATCGGACGATTACTTATTGGATAACGGGAATGTTCCCGGTAGAGATAATAAATATCTACTACAGCTACAAGGTAGGGAGACTTCAATCGGAAGGGGGAAACCTTTCAGCACAGGGATTTCCTCTCTGGTACGATTCGATATTGAAGCTTAAGTCCTTGTTTAACGCTTTTAAATGATTTGAATGATTTCAATAAATTTACATCAGTGGAATACAATTAGTCAAGATCAATTTTATCTATGGTTTATCTATGGTAGTTAGATCACATTGATCTAATGGAATAACCTTAGTTTTCTTCACCCATCGATAACCGAACCAGATCATGAGGAAGAGGGGAACACTGATATAAGATATGACAATGCCGTACCAATCAATTGATGTACTACTAAAAGCACCAAGATTCTGTCCAAATATTGCGATTAAACATAAGATAAAGGCAAAGATCGGACCAGCAGGGAACCAACGCGCACGAAATGGAAGCTCAGCAAGGGAATGTCCTTGAGCTAGAAAAGCACGTCTGAACCGATAATGGCAGACCGCTATAGCTAGCCAGTTGATAAATCCACACATACCAGAAGCGTTAAGTAGCCAGTTGTATACTATACCATCACCGAAGAAGGAAGCAAGGAAGGCTAGCATTCCTACGGCAGTCGTTAGGAGTAGTGCATTAATTGGAATGCTACGTCGATTCAACTTGCCAAGGAACTTAGGTGCTAGTCCATTCTTAGCCATAGAATAAAGGACACGTGTTGAAGCATACATCCCCGAGTTTCCTGCTGAGAGGACAGAACTTAGAATTACGGCATTCATGAGCGCCGCGGCAAAAGCAAGTCCAGCCTTCTCAAAGATTAGAGTGAATGGACTGACTCCAATGTTATTCAGTTCAGCATTCAATAGACTAGGATCGGTATAAGGGATTAGCATTCCAATAACGAATATAGCAAAAATATAGAAAATAAGAATGCGCCAGAATACTTGACGAATAGCACGTGGCACATTCTTGCGAGGATTCTCACTTTCACCCGCAGCAACACCTATTAATTCCGTTCCCTGAAAGGAGAAACCTGCAGCCATAAATACGCCAACGAAGGCAAAGAAACCCCCGTGAAATGGTGTGCCTCCAAGATTGAAATTGTTCATTCCTACAGCTTCTCCGCCCATGACCCCAAAGATCATCAGTACGCCTACAGTAAGGAAAATAACGACCGTTATAATTTTGATGATAGCAAACCAATATTCTGACTCCCCGTAGCTTTTAGTAGATAGGAAATTCAATCCGAACATAATAAGTAGGAATAAGAGGCTCCATAATGCGGAGGAGCTTTCTGGGAACCAATATTTAATAATAACCGTAGCTGCAGCTAACTCTGCTGCGATGGTTACGGCCCAGTTATACCAGAAGTTCCAGCCTACAGCGAAACCGAAGGCGGGACTAACAAACCTTGAAGCATACGTGCTGAATGAACCCGAGTCTGGTAAATAGGTTGCTAGCTCACCTAAGCTGGTCATGAGGAAATATACCATTAAACCTACTGCAGCATAAGCGAGTAGGGCTCCACCAGGACCTGAAGAGGAGATGGCACTTCCACTAGCGAGAAAGAGTCCTGTTCCAATGGATCCACCTAGAGCGATCATGGTCATATGTCGTGCTTTGAGACTTGCCTTCAGTGAAACTTCTGAATCGTTGCGGGTCTTCATTAATCATTACACTCCCTCTACAAAAAAAATTAAATATTTTGTCATGGAAGGAAAGGGACACAGCAAAAAGACCGCTGGAAAGAACACCGGCGGTCTTATTAATAGATATCGTAACAAATGTATGCCCTTGTAAAGGGGCAACATGTCTTCTATTTATATGATCCGCACCCAACTTCCATGAAAGATAGCCCAACATGGTATCCTGTGAAGGAAACCATGACAGTTCTGCCCCTATTCGGAAAACAGACCCAGCGTACGTGACAAAAGAAGCTGCCTATACACTTCGGCGAAGGGCGCCTTTCGATCGTGAATCATACGGCGGCTTCTAACGCCTCTTCACGGTCTACTCATCGCGGTTCGCGACCTCTACCTCATCTTAGTAGGATGAGGATATCTTTACTTGTTTATACTGAACAATATCTAAGTATAATCATTTGTCTGTGTAGGATCAATGGTTAAATATTGCATTAGGATCGCGTACGTTTAGCCATCTGTTGCCATATGGTCCCGGCAGCTTCTTCACCTGACTCAATCCGTTCTAGTGCCATCTTGGCTTGTAAGCTGACTTCGAATTCAGGATCTTGTGCCGCTTCTTCTAGCGCAGATCGGGCATCCTCCGTACCTACTTCATAAAGAAAACGAGCAGCTCTCCAACGAACGAGTTTACTTGTGTCCTTTAAGGTTTCAGTCATAGGTTGCGTAGCATTAGCATCCCCGATATCCGATAGGGTGTCACCTGCTGTACGACGAACAGCTGCAGATTTATCTCTTAATGCTATATACAATAGATCCATAGCATCCGTTGTGCGCAGATCACCAAGATAGATGATAGCTAGACGACGGATTTGCATTTTAGGGTCTTGTAATGCCGTCATAATGAAATGAATTCGTTCTGGTGTAGGACTCATACCATCTAATGCAGCATAACGAATTCGCCAATCGTCATTCTGAAGAGCCTCTTCGAGTTCCTGATCGCTTAGTTCTGTGCGTTTCTCCATGAATTCTTCGTTACTAGCTCCATGTGCAATCGCCTGCTGAATGACTTTCTCAAGACGCTCAGGAGGATATGCTGCCTCAAGTTCTTGTTCTACCTCACGTGCAATGTCCTCTAATTCACCATAACGAACACCGTAATCGGAAAGCTTACGTTCCTTAATCATGGTTGCAATAGCAACTGCGGTTACTGCCTTAGTGAATCGTTCTGATAGTGCAATACGTTCTTCACGACCGGCAGCCTTCACACGAATTTGCATGGGGATGCCGCGGAAATATTGTACAAGGACCTCAGCTTCACCGTAATGCTCACCCATTTCGTTATCCACTTCTAACCAAGTGGTTGTTAACCCATCTTGTCCGAGTCGTTCTTGTACTTCGCCTAAGATCGTTGACCAATCGGCGTTACCTTTACGTTCAAGCGCTGCGAAGTCCGTCGTGTGGAACACACTTTTAACACCAGGAATATGTAGCATTTCCCGTATCCATACGGGGGCAGAGCGCTCATTATCTAGTGTGTATGTTCTTCGTAACCCATTCTCTATAGTTTCATCCAAATGGAGCTTCATTGTATTGGGACTTGGTGTTGGTTCAATAAAAGTAATCTTCATATGCGTTTTATAACCTCCCTTTTCAACGTTATTTTACCTCATTTCCATCTGAATAAAAAATATTGTTCATGTTTTGGTGGAAGTGATTACAAGATAAAGGAAAAGTATCGCTGAATGTTTTCTTATGACTTCGAAAAGGTGTCACCTTTGTGATATAATGTGAGGAGTTAAATTTGAAAGGAATGGATTATTTCATGATCAGTACAAGCGGCGTGACCCTCCGTTATGGAAAACGCGCACTTTTTGAAGATGCAACTATAAAATTCACACCAGGAAATTGTTACGGACTCATAGGAGCAAATGGTGCGGGTAAATCAACATTCTTGAAGATCCTATCAGGAGAAATTGAAGCGAACTCTGGTGATGTTCATATGACACCAGGAGAACGTATGGCAGTTCTCAAACAGAATCATTATGAATATGATGAATTCCCTGTGCTTGAAGTTGTAATCATGGGTCATATTCGTCTGTATGAGATTATGAAAGAGAAAGATTCTCTGTATGCTAAGACTGACTTCACAGAACAAGACGGACTTCGTGCCGGCGAATTGGAAGGTGAATTTGCTGAGTTGAATGGTTGGGATGCTGAGCCGGATGCTGCAGCACTCTTGATTGGTCTTGGTATTCCTCGTGAACTTCACGATAAGAAGATGACAGAGCTAAGTGGTAATGAGAAGGTTCGTGTATTGTTAGCTCAAGCATTGTTCGGTCGTCCGAATAACTTGCTACTTGATGAACCTACCAACCATCTGGATCTTGAATCGATCGGTTGGTTAGAGAACTTCTTGATGGATTATGAAGGTACCGTTATTGTCGTATCCCATGACCGTCACTTCTTGAACAAAGTATGTACACACATTGCGGATATTGACTTCGGTAAAATCCAAATGTACGTAGGTAACTATGACTTCTGGTATGAATCCAGCCAACTTGCTCTACGTTTGTCACGCGATTCTAACAAGAAGAAAGAAGAGAAGATGAAAGAACTACAAGCGTTCATTCAACGTTTCTCGGCGAATGCATCGAAATCCAAACAAGCAACATCACGTAAGAAACAACTTGAGAAAATTACATTGGATGATATTCGTCCATCTAGCCGTAAGTATCCGTTCCTACATTTCAAACCGGAACGTGAGGCTGGTAAGCAACTTCTTACTGTTGAGGGTCTAAATAAGACGGTTAACGATGAAGTGGTTATTGATAATGTGAGCTTCGTAGTTAATAAAGGCGACAAGATTGCTTTTGTCGGACCAAACAGTCTGCCTAAATCCACATTATTTGATGTCGTGATGGGTGAGCAAACTGCGGATGCTGGTGAATACACTTGGGGTATTACGACAACGCAAGCATACTTTCCGAAGGATAATTCCCGTTATTTCGATGGCGTGGATATGAACTTGGTGGATTGGCTTCGTCAGTATTCCCAAGATCAAGATGAAACTTTCCTACGTGGTTTCTTGGGTAGAATGTTGTTTGCTGGAGAAGAAGCATTGAAGAAGGCAAGCGTACTCTCCGGTGGAGAAAAAGTGCGTTGTATGTTAGCTAAAATGATGCTTAATGGTGCCAATGTTCTTGTGTTCGATGAACCAACGAATCACTTGGATTTGGAATCCATTACAGCACTAAATAACGGACTTACTGATTTTGATGGAACAATCTTGTTTACATCACATGACCATCAGTTCATTCAGACGATCGCTAATCGTATTATTGAGATTACTCCGAACGGAATTATTGATCGTACGATGAGCTATGATGAGTACTTGGATAGCGAAGAGGTTAAATCTCTTCGTGAACAAATGTATCCAGCAGAAGAATAGCCTAAGATTTAAATCGAGGGAAATAAATTGTTAACGAAAAGAGATGGCTCCTGAATTCAGGAGCCATCTCTTTTCATATTATCTAAAGAAGAGTTACGAATTACCCGCACGACGACGTTGGGTAGTCGGCTTGGTGTTGTTCTGATTTTTTAATTGCTTAGCAGAACCGGCTTGAAAAGTATTCGATTGACCTGAAGCAGACTGTTGTTTCTTCTGATCTAGTTTTTTTCGAATGGCATCAGCCAAACTGACTTTCTTTACTTCATTGTTTTCGCTCATGTGAAAACCTCCCTTTGGGCGTGTGTCTTCATTTTAATCGTTTTTAATTATCCCCACAAGAGGGATTATGCACATCTCCCTTGCAAAAGACAACTTACTTGCTCTACACTCTGCAGGAATATGATCATGGTGTTCAGGAAAAGATGTGTGATAACGGCATTTGAAGGAGTGGTACATCGATTTGGATATTTATGAAGAGATACGAAAAGGTGAGAGAGGCGCATGGGTAAGCATTGGAGCGTATCTCATTCTATCTGGATTCAAATTAGCGTGCGGCTATTCGTTTGCTTCTAGTGCATTAGTGGCTGATGGTGTAAATAACTTAACCGATATCGTTGCATCCGTAGCGGTATTAATCGGCTTACGGATCTCTCAGAAACCCCCAGACTCTGATCATGCCTATGGGCATTTTCGGGCAGAGACAGTGGCAGCGTTAATGGCTTCTTTTATTATGGCTATGGTTGGTATTCAAGTTATTGTAGAAAGTATACGTACATTGTGGAAAGGTGAAAAGGTACTACCTCCTAACCCATGGTCTGCAGGTGTAGCGCTTATATGTGCCGCTGCCATGTTGGGCGTGTACTTATACAACCGTCGTTTAGCTCGTCAAATAAATAATAAAGCATTGATGGCTGCGGCTAAAGATAATCTGTCTGATGCCATGGTAAGTGTAGGAGCAACCGTGGGGATAGTCGGAGCACAGTTTGGACTACCGTGGCTAGATAGCGTAGCTGCATTTGTAGTAGGAATCATTATCTGTAGCACTGCCTGGGGCATCTTCAAGGATTGTACGTATAGTCTAACCGATGGATTTGATCAGAATCAGATCATGGATTTACGGAGTACTATCGCTCGTATCCCAGGTGTGGAAGGAATTAAGGATGTAAAAGCGCGAGTACATGGCAATCATGTCCTTGTAGATGTAGTAATCGAGGTTCATTCCAATCTAAGTATTATTGAGGGACATAAGATTGCAGATCAAATTGAAGAGGAAATGAGGAAAGATCATAACATCATGCAAGTTCAGGTCCATGTGGAGCCTAAATAAGTAGAGGTATATCTAAGAATAAAAGGGGGTGTCCCATGAAATTTAGGTGTTCTGAGAGAACGCTCCGCTTTTACGAAATCATTCCGTCCTCTGCGCTAATTTGAGCATGGTTTATTCAACTTATTCACTCCAAGAACGTCATTATATTACTATACATACCTACTTGAGGTAGTGATAATCCGTGTTAGCTGGTATAGTTGAACCAAATGTAGGGATGGAAAGTGGAAAGGAAGGAGGCAGTGAATGAGGATTTTAAAACGATTTGTGATGTTATTTCTAGTATTAGTTATTGTACTGGCTGTTGCAATTATAGTCTATATTAGACCGGCTAATGAACTAGATATGAACTACGAGCAAGTGGATATGAAGACTAAAGTATGGAACATGGTGAAGACTAAAGTGCCTGAGATTGAATTATCAGAGGAGGAATTGAATAATCTCGCTAAGAAAAAAATAATAGAATATCTGGACATACATGATCAAGGTGTAGAAATAACAGGGACAAACTTTGTGATTCATGATCAGGAATTAGAAGTTAATCTGAATGGGAAGTGGGCGATCATTCCCTTTGGTGTAACCCTTGATTTTCATATGGAGGCTAGCGGAAGTGATTTGATCTTGAAGCATAAGTCTACGAGAATAAAACAAGTGACTATTCCTGTTTCTAGATTTTCTTTAGATCCGATTACCTTTTCTTTAAAAGAACATGTACCCGATATTGTTGGTATTGATCAAATTCATTTCAAACCGAATAGTATGATGCTAACGTTTAAAATAGATTGGTCGATTATCCCACAATTTCTACTTGATTTTAAATAAAACAAACATCATAGAACCCCAAATCGCTTAATAAAGCAACTTGGGGTTCTATGATATGATATTCAAACCTTTTTCTTATCTCTCTAATAAATGAATACTACATACATAGTGGATGGTTATAAGTTTCTTGAACGTCCTGTAAAGAGTGAAATAATAAATAATACGATAAAGATAAAGAAGAGTACTTTCGCAATAGATGCTGCAGCTGCAACGATATTAAAGAATCCAAATATTCCTGCAACTACCGCAACGATTAATAATATAACAGACCATTTCAACATGTTCCTTCACCATTCTTTCTTTAAAATTAGTATTGCATAGGATATTTTCTCGCTTTCCTTCATAAGGTTAGGAGAATCCTGTGTGCGGCCTATAGTGCTTGCCGCGTCGTCCTTGTATTCGGTATTTAACCTAGGCATACAGAAATGAAACAATTCAATTTTTGATGATTAACCAAAGCTTGTTCCACTTCATTGGCTACTGTTTCGCCTTTTTACGGAACGGGTAACTAAGAGCATTGAACAATATAAATTCCAGAAGGTAGAAGGAGAGATTGTATGATGATCGAAATTAGTGTCCTTATTATAGCTATTGCATTTGCGGTACTTGTTTTATTTCTTATTAAAACTTTAAAGGCAGCTACACATTCATTAGAGAAAACAACGCAAACATTACAGGAAGTTCAGAAGACGATTGATGAATTAGGTTATGAAGTGAAACAAACCGTAAGACATGCTAATAACATTACCGTTGATTTACAAGCGAAGATGAAACAAATTGATCCTGTATTGGATTCTGTGCACAATCTCGGTGAAGTGTTAAGTGAGGTTACATATGCGGCCAAGCAACTTTCCACTACAGTTATGGATAAAATCAAAAAAACCAATGTTAAGGCCTCTTCCAATACACAATTAAGTACGCCCGAACAACGAACCATTGAATCGTATGCAGCATTGAATGAGACTAAAAGTACTAAAGATACAAGCTGGGTGAAATATGTTGATGTAGCAGCAGGGATTTGGCAGAAATTTCGTCGTTAAGATGGAATGAGTATTCCACTATGGTTACCAGAAAGGATGAGGAACATCCCTAATGGATACGAGCATTAGCAACATTTCCACTACAGGCAACATAGAGAATGCTGTTTTAAAAGCACCGGTGGATTCTTCAATTAATCAGACACTGACGAGTGGGGATTCCTTTGAAACGTTAAATGGTATTTCTCTCTTGGATCGAATTAATGAGATGGTTATTACTATAAATGAGAATCAGATCTCTGAAGCGTTGGGCTCACCGCAGTTTCATGCAGAAGATGGAGAAGTGTACATCAGAGGAGATCAAGCCATTAAAGTATTTAAAGGTTCTAGTACGGGAACAATTCAAGGTATAGATTTTTTCGCAGATACATCTTTCTGAAAAGTCTCCATTTGAGATTCAACTTTAGATTTCAGGGGTAATATACTACCGAAGCAGAAATTTTAAAGGAGAGTGAAGACAATGGATTCAACTCAATTAAACTCATATGCTAAAGTGGTAGATAACGGCGTTAAGGCCGTACAAGAAATTAAGCAATTGCAAAGTGCGGGGTATGTGTACGATAATATCTTCGTCTTGGCACATGATGAAGATCGCACAGATCGCATTGCAGATACGGCGAATGCGAATGAGATTGGTATTAAAGAAGAAGGCGTATTCGATTCACTGGCTAACTTATTTCGTTCCCGCGGGGATGAACTTCGAGCAAAAATCACTTCTTTAGGATTTACAGATGCCGAAGCTAATTTTTATGAAAAAGAACTAGATTTGGGTAAAGTTCTCATTATTGCGAAAAAATAATAGGCTTCAACAAATTCATATAAGTAGCTAACATGTATATTAAACATAGATAAGGAATGGGGGGATTGCCCCATTCCTTATCTATGTTTAATGGAACATATAACCACATAACCTTGGTTGTACACCATATAAATCACTGTAATGAAAGAAGTTTCCTCTGATTAAAGCTTGGTTATGGTATATAGTTATATAGTATGAAAAAAAGAAATATGATGAATACTCAGGCCTTAAGTCACGGCTTGTTATGTTAGTTTCGATAATGCGGTATTCCGTTAATATGATCTTAAGGAGCGAACTATGTCTATATTAATAGTGGATGACAATCCTACGAATGTCATTATTATACGTGAAATTCTGAAAAAAGAAAGCTATTTAGATACACTTACTGCTCCATCTGCTAAAGGGATGTTCGAGTTTCTAGGGATTGCTAATCATCCCGATGAGGTTATACCTAAGAAGAGCGATGTCGATCTCATTCTACTTGATATGATGATGCCTGAAATGGATGGAATTGAAGCATGCCGTATTATCCAACAGTATGAACATTTAAAGGATATTCCGATCATTATGGTGACGGCAGTAGGAGATTCCAAGAAGCTTGCTGAAGCGTTGGACAGTGGGGCTACAGATTATGTAACCAAACCGATCAATAAAGTGGAGCTCATGGCAAGAATTCGCCTTGCGTTACGTCTTAAAAAAGAGAACGATTGGCATAAGGAGCGAGATCAAAGGATTCAAGAGGAGCTAAGATTAGCTGCTTTGGTTCAGAATGCCGTTCTCAGTCCTCCTATTGAAGATGATTTATTTGAAATTCATGCACTTTATCAACCTTCGGCAGAATTAGCAGGAGATTTGTATGTATGGTATCGACTAGGGGATGGACGATATGGTGTTATTCTGCTTGATATGATGGGACACGGTATTTCGTCTTCGCTAGTCTGTATGTTTATAGCATCCGTATTAAAGGATACGGTCACCACGTATGTCGAACCTGAGAAAGTCATTCAGGAATTGAATAGAAGATGTAATCAACTATATATTGAGAATGAGCTCATTCAATATTATTTCACAGCGATATATTTAGTAGTGGATACCCGTATGAAGAGAATTGACTACGTGAATGCAGGGCATCCACCAGCACTCTTTTTCCAAAAGAATGGAAGTGTAGAGATGCTAACTCAAGGAAGTTGCCCTGTGGGACTGTTTGATAAGATCGAAGTGGAGCAACAAACTTTTTATTATGAAGGAGAGAGCCATATAGCATTATATACAGATGGTCTGATGGAGATTATTGCAGGTGACCATGATGAACAGATGACTTTCTTGATCGGGCATTTCGAGGGTAGTCATGTTTGGAATGAAGAAAAGATGAAACATGTTTTTTTTAATAATGAATTAGAACAAGAACGTGATGATGACAAATGTCTGGTGTGGATCTCACTTAAAGAAGGGGGAGATGCCTAAATGAGATTAAAAACAAAATTGTTGCTTGGATTCGGTTCTATGATGGTCATTCTGATGATATTGACGCTTGTGGGATATGATCGGTTAGATTATATGAATAAGCAATTGGATACAGTCTATGAGCAAAGATATACGAAGGTGCGGAATTCGAGTGGCATGCGCGGTGAAGTGAATAATGCTTCGCGGATTCTCGTTAACCTATTGCTTAGTAAAGATGCGAATTCTGCTATTAGTTTAGACGAACGTAAAGAACTATCTTCAGCGATGACTAATGCAGAAAAGAGATTGCAGACAATTAGTGAATCCAATAACAATGTAGATGAGAAAGAGATGCTGGATCGTGTACGAGTCTCTTGGGATCAATTCGTTATATTTGAACAAAAAGAACTAGAATTAATGACGAATGGCATGTATGAGGAAGCAACAACATACCGAGATAATACAGGGCTATCGATCCAGATGGAAGCATTAGATAATTTGAATGAATTGGCGACTTATCAAGATCGCATGATTGATAAAGAGATGAATACGGCTAATGCTGAGTATAACCGATCTATTCAAATAACAACCGGCATTATGGTTGCAGGACTGATGATAGGACTGGGTATCATTCTATGGGTTATCCCAAGTATCAGTAAGGGTCTTAAAACGGTTAACATGATGATTCATAGTTTTGGCAAAGGAAATATTAGAATGATTCGTCGTCTGAAAGTTACTTCTAAGGATGAGATTGGTGATGTTGGGCGAGTATTTAAACAGATGGCAGAAGATATAGAGGAAAAACAAGAACTCGAGAAGAGCTATCTCGAAGCCCAAAAGGATCAAAGTTGGCTTAGTTCTAATACGAGCAAAGTCACGGAGTTACTCCGTGGAGTGAATACATTAGAGCAGGTATCTCAGACCTTTATTAATGAATTCACACCCGTGTTAGGGGCACATTATGGTGTGGTGTATATTCAAGGTGAAAATGACAAACCTAATCGTCTATTTAAATACGGAACTTATGCTGGATCAGAAGAGGTACTGACGAAAGGGTACTTTGATATTGGAGAAGGACTACTGGGCCAGAGCGCCATGGATAAGAAACCTATCTATATTACAGATGTTCCTGATCAATATGTCTCTATCAAATCTGGGCTTGGAGAATCATTACCTATAAGTTTGATGATCTATCCAGTGGTATTTGAAGATGATCTATTGGGTGTTATAGAACTGGCCTCATTGTCAGAATTCACACCACTCCAACGACAATTAATAGCACAGCTGAGTAGCAGTCTAGGAATTATTCTTAATAATATACGCAGTCGAATTCATGTGGAACACTTGTTACGTGAGTCACAGGCTTTAACAGAAGAATTACAATGTCAATCAGAGGAACTACAGTCTCAACAAGAAGAATTACGTCGTTCGAACGAGCATTTAGAAGAGCAGACAATTGCGCTTAAGAGATCTGAAGTGCAGTTACAGAGTCAACAAGAGGAACTTGAACAATTCAATACAGAGTTAGTTGCGAAGTCGCGGTCAATGGAAGATCAAATGCAACAGTTAGAAGAAAAGAACTTTGAAATTGAAAAAACAAGTTCTCAGTTGGAAAAACAGACCGTCCAGCTAGCAGTTACTAGTAAATATAAGTCGGAATTCTTAGCTAATATGTCACATGAATTACGTACACCACTCAATAGCCTGCTTATTCTGTCACAGTTGCTAACGGAGAATAAAGGTGGCAATCTCACAAGTAAGCAGATCGAATATGCCCGGACGATTTATATGTCGGGTGCTGATTTACTTAAAATGATTGATGAAATTCTTGACTTATCCAAGGTTGATGCAGGTAAAATGGATATTAACCAAGAGATGGTCAAGCTCACCAATTTAGATGAATTTGTTCAACAGAATTTCAAACCATTAGCAGACAAGAACCAGATAGAACTTCATGTTGAATATGGTACAGATCTTCCTGATGAAATCATGACAGATGATCATCGTGTGAAACAGATTATTCGTAATTTGTTTACGAATGCCATTAAGTTTACGAGCAAAGGATCTATTAACTTCCGTATAAGCCGAGCAGTATCTAGTGATCTTCCTAGTATGCTAAACAAGGATGTCGACTATATTGCTCTAGCTGTAAAAGATACGGGTATTGGTATTCCCAGTGATAAATTAGAACTAATATTTGAAGCATTCCAACAGGTAGATGGCACAACCAGCCGTAAATATGGGGGTACGGGACTAGGATTGTCCATTAGTCGTGAACTTGCAGCTCTTCTTGGAGGATGCATTGCAGTAGATTCTAAGGAAGGGGAAGGAAGTTGTTTCACGCTATTCCTACCTATCGATTCTACGAATGAAGTATTCTCTGGAGAAAAGGAAGCAGCAGCATCTACCTCAGAAGCTTTGATACCGCGTAGAATGCATCGTATAGATACAGATTTTTCAAATAATATGAGGTTAGAACCTAAGGTCATGATAAACGAACCTATAAAGGATGATCGCGACAACATAGGTGAAGAGGATAAAGTCATACTCATCATTGAGGATGATGTGCATTTTGCAAGTATATTATTGGATATGGCTCGAGAACGAGGGTTCAAGGCATTAATTGCTACACAAGGTGATATAGGATTAAAAATGGCACAGGATTATCTTCCTAGCGCTATTATTCTGGATATTCAACTCCCTGTCATGGATGGATGGTCTATCATGGGTGTGTTGAAGAACTCCGCCCTTACCCGGCATATACCCGTTCATATCGTTTCTGTCGTAGATGACGTGAAGCAAGGTTTACGATTGGGAGCAATAGCATACCTACAGAAACCTTCTTCTAAGGATTCGCTAGAAAAGGCCTTTTCATACATTGAATCTTACACAGAGAATTCTCTAAAACATTTGTTAATCGTTGAAGATGATGATGTACAGCGTAATGCTATTATTGAATTTATAGATCATGATGATGTGGCTATTACAGCTGCTTCATCAGGTAAAGATGCTTTGAAAGAACTTCACAAACAGAAATACGATTGTATGGTTTTGGATCTAATGCTGACAGATATGACAGGATTTGAACTTCTTGACCAGATTCGGGAAGATGAACAGTTAGCTGATCTCCCAATCATCATCTATACGGGTAAGGAATTGAATACGAAAGAGGAAATGATCTTACGTAAATATGCCGAGACCATTATTATTAAAGATGTGCGATCTCCGGAAAGATTATTAGACGAGACGACGTTATTTTTACATCGCGTTGAGGCAAACTTACCCGATGATAAACGTGAAATTTTGCAGAAACTTCATAATAAAGAGGCACTTTTTGAGAATAAAAAAATATTACTCGTCGATGATGATATTCGTAACGTCTTCGCTTTATCCAGTGTATTGGAAAGTTATCATATGGAAGTCGTTTTCGCCGAGAACGGAAAAGATGCCTTAGATATTTTAGATAAACAACCTGATTTCGATCTGATCTTAATGGATATGATGATGCCTGAAATGGATGGATATGAGGCCATGCGTCAAATTAGGCAAATTCCAGAATTTCAGAAGTTACCCATCATTGCACTTACTGCGAAGGCCATGAAAGAGGATCGATCTAAATGCATTGAAGCCGGTGCTTCTGATTATGTTAAGAAGCCGATTCAAACAGAACAACTCTTATCATTGATGCGCGTATGGTTATATGCATAATAATATTGGTATTTAATATGGAAGTAGGTAATATTATGACTTCATGGAACGGTCCTGAGGATGAACACCAAATAGGAAACGCAATGGACTCTGAAAGAGAGGATATTGAGTTGGAACTGTTGTTGGATGGGATGCATCGGTTATACGGTCACGACTTTAGAGATTACGCGACTCCATCCCTAAAGCGGAGAATATGGAATTTCATAAAAATGAATCAACTGAAAAACATTTCTTCTCTTCAGGAGAGAGTGCTTCATGACCGTGGTACATTTGATCGCTTGGTTCATAGTTTATCTATCCCTGTTACAGAGATGTTTAGGGACCCAGGACTGTTCAAGTCATTTCGAGAAAATGTAGTTCCAATCCTTCGTACGTATCCATATCTTCGTATATGGCATGCGGGGTGTTCAACGGGAGAAGAAGTATATTCTATGGCCATCCTTCTACATGAAGAGGGTCTTTACGATAAGACACGTATTTATGCCACAGATATGAATAATCACTCTTTAAAACAAGCTCAGTCAGGTATATTTGGAATTGAGAAAATGAAATTATATACCAAGAATTATATAGAAGCGGGTGGAACCGGTTCTTTCTCAGAATATTATACAGCCAAATATAACTCAGTTATTTTCAAACCTTTTTTACAGAAAAACATGATCTTCTCAGAACATAACTTAGCGACCGACCGCTCATTTAATGAATTTAACGTCATCTTATGCCGTAACGTTATGATTTACTTTAATGATAAACTTCGAGATCGTGTACATGGGTTATTTCACGAGAGCCTGAGTCATTTTGGAATTCTAGTATTGGGCTCTAAGGAATCCATACAGCATACAGACTTTGGAAGTTCATATGAGGTACTGGATCGAGTAGAAAAAATATATCGTAAAATAGATTGAGAAGAATGGAGGAAGATAGCATGGGGTTTCTCGAACCGATTCATATCCTTTTGGTAGATGACCGACCAGAAAATTTGCTCGCGCTTGAGGCTGTCCTCGAGAGTGAACAATATAATCTTATCAAGGCAACTTCAGGAGAAGAAGCTTTACGATGCCTGTTGAAAAATGAGTTTGCCGTGATTATATTGGATGTGCAAATGCCTGGATTGGACGGGATCGAAACCGCAAAACTAATAAAGGCACGGGAAAAGACGAAGGAAATCCCCATCATATTTATCTCGGCAAACAGTAAAGAGGCAGAGCACTTATTCGCTGGTTACTCCGCTGGAGCAATCGATTATATGGTCAAACCTTTTATCCCTCAAATCTTGAAGTCTAAGATTGAGGGATTTGTGGAAATGTATTTGACGAATAAGAAACACAAAACGCAGTCCATGATACTTCAACAAAAAACGCAAGAACTAGAGAAAATGAATCGGGAACTTATTGTGGCGAAGGAAGCTGCAGAAATTGCTGTGAAAGCAAAGACTGAATTCCTAGCGATGATGAGTCATGAAATTCGTACCCCTATGAATGGCGTTATCGGAATGATTGATCTTCTAATGGAGACTGAACTACAAGATGATCAGAAGGAGTATTCTGAGATTATTCGAACGAGTGCAGATGCTCTTGTCGCTGTCATAAATGACATACTAGACTTCACCAAGATGGAATCAGGTAAAATGGAGCTTGAAGAACATCCATTTGATGTACAGGCTTGTGTCCAAGAAGTAATTAGTCTTTTTGCAATGGATGCAAGTAAGAAGAATCTGGAGTTGGTTTACTTTATGGATGATAATATCCCTGAAGTTGTATATGGTGATATGAACCGACTTCGGCAAGTTCTTATTAATCTAATCTCCAATGCCATCAAATTCACCGCTCAGGGTGGGGTTTACCTAGTGGTATCACTCCAACAAAGCGATGAGGATCATTTGACGATCGAGTTTACGATAAAAGATACAGGAATTGGACTCTCCAATGACAAGCTTGATAAATTATTCTTACCATTTTCTCAACTGGATTCATCTATGAATCGTAAATATGGAGGTACAGGCCTTGGCCTTGCCATCTGCAAATCCATGGTTGAAATGATGGGTGGTAGCATTTACGCGGAATCAATGGATGAAGAAGGGGCTACGTTTGTATTCAACATCGTTGTTCGACAGTTGAATGATGAAGAACGTGAACTGTGTCTCGTAGATAATCTGGGATTGCCAGTAGCCAAAAGAGAGCGGCTTGAGGCTAGCGTATTAATTGTGGACGATCATCCTGTGAACCAGAAACTGATGGTAAGTATGCTCTATAAGTTAGGCCTATCAGCTGATATCGCTGTTGATGGGTCACATGCCTTAGAGATGATTCAGAATAACAATGGCTACAAAGTGATATTCATAGACTTACAGATGCCTGTAATGGGCGGATTGGAAGCCACGGCAAAGATCCGAGCATCTATCTCTTCAGCAGAGGAACAGCCTATTATCATTGCTATGACAGCGAATGTGATGGAAGGCATTGAACAACGATGTTCTGAAGCTGGAATGGATAATTATATTAGTAAACCCATTCACATGAGTAGTGTTAATCAAATATTATCGCTCTACGCGAACAATCTCCCCCTACAGGTGAATCAACTTTTATGATGAGGGCATAATTAACAAAAGTTATTTTGAGTGTAAGTTGTTTCAACCATCACTAAATAGGGTTATGAATATTGATAGTAAAAACCTATTTTCAGGAGAGAATGACGATGAATATAAATAATAACGAAAAGTTTAATGCTACAACGGAAGTGAACGATGGAGTAAGCACAGTTTTTCTTTCTGGAGAATTGGATTTATCTGTTGCTCCAGAATTCCGACTAGTGATGGAACCGTTGGTTGGAGATGCGAACCGGGATCTTATCATTAATTTAAAAGACCTAAAGTACATTGACAGCACGGGTATTGGGATTTTATTATCTATTCTAAAAGCAAGACATGGGATGAGTTCTAAGTTTCTTGTTGAAGAAGTTCCGCCACAGATTCAAAAATTATTTGATATGACGGGTATTGCCAAGTTCTTTGCACCTAAAGAGAATTCCTAATAGGAAAGGATCGAAAGATAAATGAATGGTGAAGCAGTTCAGAAAGTGGTAATAACATTACCCGCTAGTGCTGATTATGTTGATATTGTGAGATTGAATTTGTATGGTATTGCCTCCAAAATGGGTTTTTCATATGAGGAAATTGAAGATATGAAAGTAGCTGTATCCGAAGCTTGTAATAATTCTGTGCTGTATGCTTATGGGCAGAAAGATGGAATGGTCGAAGTTACTTTTGAAATAGATGGTGATAATTTATCTATTATTGTCAAGGACGAAGGGGAGAGCTTTGACAGTGTAGCTGCTCAATCTGAACGTAGTTCGTTACATGATAAAGAACTAGATGACGCCCAAATTGGGGGGCTAGGGTTCTATTTAATGCAGGCGCTTATGGATGATGTTAGTGTAGAAAGTCAAGCGGGTCATGGTACGAAAGTTGTACTTAAGAAGCGTATCATGAAAAGTGAGGAAGTAGTATGAGTGAGAATGTGACTCCCCCCGAGTCCATGAGCGAAGCAGTGGGTCTGATCTGGGAATACCAGCAGACACAAGATAATGAAATAGCGACTGTACTTATAAAAAAATATGAACCGATGGTCAAGATGGCTTCAGGTAAAATCTCTCGTAATCGTCCTGATCTTTATGAGGATTTATATCAAGTAGGTCAGATGGCTTTGATTCGTCTGCTGAAACAGTATGACATTAGTATGGGGATTCCATTTGAGCCATATGCTATGAAGAGTATGATCGGACATATGAAGAACTTTCTTCGAGATAAATCGTGGTATATTCAAGTTCCACGAAGAATTAAGGAGAAAGGTGCCCAAGTTCAGCATGCGATTGATGAATTGACAGTCAAATTCGAACGCTCTCCTAATGTTCAGGAAATTGCTGAATATCTAGATTTAACACCAGAAGAGACGATCGAGGTGCTGGCGGGTCGTGAATGCTATCATTATGTTTCGTTAGATTCACCTCTTTCACAGGAGGATTCGGGTGCAACTTTAGGTGAATTAATTAGTTCTGACGTCAATGATTATGATTCCGTTGAGAAACGTATGGATTTACAACAGGCTCTTAATCAGCTTAAGGATCAAGAACAAAAGGTATTGTTACTTGCTTTTCAAGATGGTGAATCTCAAAGATCGATTGCTCAGAAGTTAGGAATATCTCAAATGAGTGTATCGAGAATCCAAAAGAGAGCTACAGAGAAGCTAAGAGAAATTATTACGAATGCTTCTTTATAAAAGGAAATTTATGAAGCAACAGTACATGACACAGATCAATTTCACTTTCGTCAGGACACGCTAATATTCTCTCAGCAGAATAGGAGCGTGTCCTTTTTGAAATTATAAGGAATGATATATATATCTAAGGAGGGGACTTCATTGAAGGGTAAGATAGGGGGAAGGCAATATAATTTGTTATTCGTGGCTGAGCAATGGGAGTGGCACGACTTAGTCGCAGATGATTGGTTATCACCAGAAGTGGAGAAGCTCCGGAGAGATCATCCTGACGCAGTGGAATGGCTTGATATGCTGCCACATCTCAAGACCAATTACATAAGCGTTCGATTTCCGGATGGCAAGAATCCGAGTATATTTGGAACGATAGAATATGCGATGAATGCGACAAAGCACAATGATAAACGTGAAGTGAGAAAATTCCATTACTTTGTATATAAAGATACCTTAATTACGATTAACCTGGACGATCAGACATGGGAGGAATTGAATAGGAAGAATCGACTGACGATGTTGCAGCAATGTGAGCAAGCTGTAGAAGGATTATTAGTCATCGCTCGAACGGTTCTTCACTATCTCCATAAAGGGATGGATGTATTTGAATGCAATTTGCGTGAATTAGAACAAGAGATGGAACGAAGTAATAAACGATATCTAATGGATGAGATCTTAGCTTCGCGTTATGATTTGCTGTTTTGGAATAATTTATTTATCTCTTTTCAAGAGTTGGTTGTTGCTTCTAAGGAAGCATATTATGATGAGATGAAGGATAACCGGTTCTATAATCAATTGTTCTATAGAGTGGACAGAATGGAAACCTTATTTGTTCATTACAATAATGAAATAAACACCTTAATTTCAATTGATAATGCCGTTTCCGCTTTTAGAGGGAATGAGATCATGAAGACATTGACCATATTAACAGCCGTATTTACCCCAGCTACTGTTATCGGTGCCATCTGGGGTATGAACTTCGACATCATTCCATTCTCGAAAGTGTCTTGGGGGTTTGTAGGAATGATAGCGATTATTGGATTAACAACGACAGTAATGTATTTATGGATGCGTAAGAAGGGATGGACCGGTGATCTTCTTAAGGCAAATTCGAAGGAAAAGCATGTATAACTTCACTACTACTGATGTAAGAAATGGCCTGAAGATTCCTTGTGTAAGGATTTCTTCAGGCCATTTCTTATATCCCGCTGAAACGGATGCCGTCCTTGGAGAAGGATCACGCAGCTGTCTCTACTTGTAAGCATCAATATATTTCTGCAGGTCGCCAAGGTATTTACCAATGAGAGGCATATCCACGAAGATACTTAGGATATAACCAAGAATACCTAGAACAACAAAAGTTCCTACAGATAACCCCAGACCACGTGAGAGACCTGCTGTAAAGTTAGTAATGATCCTTTTCTTGGGGTTAGTGTAGTTCTCAACGATGTCTTTGAATTCAGCTTTATCAAGCATATCGGCAATTTGGTCAAGTCGAGTATTAAGATGCTTTACCTCATGCCTGAGTTCAAAAGGATGTTCATCCACTTCATAATTTCTGACTTTTGTCATAAGACATCCTCACTTTCGTTGTGAAATGTGGAAAATCATATATGTTGACGCAAGAAATAGCCAGCTTAGAAAGCCGGCTATTTCCTGTGAACGAACGGCTTAGTATTTTGTAGCGTTCAGTTCTTTCTGAGCATCTTTGGAAGTGTCTTTGATATCTTTAGCGGCATCTTTGGAAGTTTCTTTAACGTCGTTAGACACATGAGCTACTTCTTCAGATACATCAGAAGCAGAACTTCTTACGGTATCTACGATGTTATTAGTACCTTCAACAACGCTTTTAGCGACATCAGAAGATTTAGTAGAGACTGTTTTAGCAATTTCAGTTGCTTTATCACCTACAACACAGGCAACTTCCTTTGTCTTGTCAGTCATAAGGGATAACTTGTCGTTTAAATCTCCGCGTAGTTCATTACCTGGTTTTGGAGCAAACAATAGAGCTGCTGCAGCACCAATTAATCCACCAATCAATGCACCTTTAAAGAATGTACCGCCACTTTGAACTGGATAGTCTTTTTCTTCTTGATTCATACGAAATCACTCCTAAGTTATATTTTTAATAGGTAATAAGTATATTGTAGATCTAGGCAGCACGTCTAAATAAACGGTTTAATAAACCTAGTAAGAAAACAAAAATGGCTGTTCCCAGAATCGCTGGTACTACTGCAAATCCACCAATTTGAGGACCCCAACTACCAAATAACCAAGCTCCGATCCATGCTCCGACAAAACCGGCAATCATAGATCCTATTATACCTCCCGGCATATTATTACCTACCAGCGCGTCGCCGATAAATCCGATAATAATTGCCATTACTATACTAATAATTATACCCCACATAGTAAGACCTCCTTAGGTTTAAATGTTATGTTGTTGTTGTCTTGCTTACTTGTTAATTAAACTACAGGAGGACGGATGAAACAAGGTTAATTCTTCTTATAACTTGAATTAAGGGGCAGAAATCAGCCCATCTATAGGAAGTCATTCATAGGCTTTTTTTAAAATGATTGAAGTAATATAGCCACGGGTAAGTAATAAATATCAAATTCACACAATCAATTTATGTAAACTATGGAGGTGTTTTGAAATGATTAAGATCGTAACTTCAGCAGAACGCCATACGTCGGAGAAGGGTTGGATTCATAGTGAATTTAGCTTCTCATTTGCAGACTATGATGATCCGAGTAATTCCCACTTCGGTTGCCTACTTGCTCTTAATGATAATCAGTTACAACCTCAAGAAGGATTTAAGAAACATCCACATCATGATCTAGAGATTGTGAGTCTAGTTATCTCAGGAACGTTACAACATGAGGATGATCTGGGCAATCAACACGTATTAGAAGCAGGTACCGTTCAGGTTATGAGTGCAGGAACAGGAGTAAGCCATGCTGAGACTAATCCATCAACTACAGAGCCTGTTCGCTTCTTGCAAATGTGGTTTCTGCCCTCTCAACCTAATTTAGAACCAAGATGGGAATACAGGGATTTCTCTAAAGAGGCAATGACTAATCAATGGGCACCGGTTGTCGTTGGTCAGAATGTCATTAAACCAGAAGATCATTCATTGTCTATCCAACAAGATGTATCCATCTACTTACCAACTTTGGAGACAGGACAAGAACTTGTTTTTCCGCAAAAAGAGGAGAGAAGAACACATCTCTATCTTATTTCTGGTCATTTAGAAATAAAGTGCGATGAGGGTACCTTTCATTTAGAACCAGGAGACGCAGCACGAATTCATAAATCATGTGATTTGCATATTAAAGGAAGTAGTAGCGAGGGGAAATCGGAGTTCATTCTTGTAGATCTTCCTTGAGTAGTTGTATCTAAAAGTCTATATCATAACAAAGAGGGTGTTCCTATACCATAATGATGGCTAGGGCACCCTTATTGTTATGTCTTTCATTCTACTGACGGCGTAACCGTCCAAGTTCGGATACAAGGGATTCTACTTCCGAAATGCTAAGGTTATTCTTCTTCATAACTAATTCGTATATATCTTGTATATCTTCGTAATAATCTATTGAGAATGCGGAAGCCTGCATAGCTGCTCCACTTGCCATTCTTAACTTTGTTTTAATCTCTTCAATCATATATTCAATATTTTCTGGTGTTTTATTCGATAAATCCATTAATGGGACCATCCTCTCTTGATATGAAATACACTTCCTGTATTGTAACATGTCTTCACTAATCACTCCATGATTCAGGTGTAATCCTATCGTCTAAGTTACTTCTCAAGGCTTCTATTATGGAATACAATGAGGTAATTAGCACTTCTAATGAATTCCTATGATGGAGGGGATCGAATCAATGAGGGTAAGGGATGTACATCTTGTAAATGTTGCAAATGGACACTCTAAAAAGAAGAATGAGATGCAATTAGTTGAGTTCTTTCATCATATCGCAGCAGAGCATTCCTTAGATAACATTACATTCCTATGTATTGGAACGGACAGATCTACAGGTGATGCCTTGGGGCCACTTGTGGGAAGCCAACTATTGGAATATGGAATTCCTCATGTCGTGGGAAGTCTCGCCATGCCATGTGACGCAGGTAATCTGGAAGATCGATTAGCAGAAGTACCATCGGACCATACTATTATTGCGATCGATGCATGCTTAGGACAAACGACGGCTATAGGATCTTATTACATCTCTAGCGAACCATTACAACCGGCTCAATCCGTCGGATTGAATCTTCCTGCTGTAGGAGACTATAGTGTAGCTGCAGTGGTCAATTCGAACGGTCCTAGACCTTATTGGACATTGCAAGTTACTTCATTATATCAAGTTATGAACATGGCTCAACAAATTTCGCGATCTATAATGAAAGGCTTCGGAATCTTGAATTATTAATTAAACGGTTTCAAGATGACGCTTCTTGGATTAATAGTACATATGAAACGATACAGAACGAAACAGAAAGAAGGACTAACTATGGAAAAAGTATTATGTGATGGAAATACAATTTGTTATAAAGAACAAGGCCAAGGAGAACCTCTAGTGCTGCTGCACGGATTCTGTGGAAGTTCGGAATATTGGGATCAAGTTGTTCCATTGTTATCCGATCACTATCGCTGTATCGTACCTGACCTGAGAGGTCATGGAAGTTCAGATGCGCCCATGGGAGCATATACGATTGAGCAAATGGCGGATGATGTTCTTCACTTATTAGATTCACTGGAGCTTTCCAAAGTAACTCTCTTAGGGCATTCGCTAGGTGGATATATTACGCTATCATTTGTTCAGCGTTATTCCTCTAGATTGAATGGATTTGGACTTATTCACTCTACCGCTTTCCCGGATAGTGAAGAGGCAAAGGAGAAACGTCTTCTGGCGGTAAGTAGTATACAGACGCAAGGAATCACATCTTTTGTGGATAACATGATTCCTAGTTTATTTGCTCCAGATCATGTGGAATCACATCCAGAATGGATAAACATTGCAAAAGAAATTGGGTATAGAACACCACCGCAGGGGGCTTCTGGTGCTGCAATGGCCATGCGTGAACGTCCGGATCGTCGAGATGTGTTGTCAGCATCCGTTCTTCCCGTTTTACTTGTTGCAGGAGAACAGGATGGCATTATTTCACAAGATAAGACATTTACCGTGGACCAACCTAATGTCACTCAAGTAACGATTGCAGGGGCAGGACACATGAGTATGATTGAAGCACCTGATCAGTTGGCTAATCGTATTATTTCTTTTATGGACAAGGTGAAAAATAACTAACTTCATAACGAATTGTCATACAAATCCGGAGGCTTTTGAGCCCTTCGGATTTTTTGTGACGATGGATGGGACATCATTCGTTGCGAGCTTACTGGATTTGCTTGTATGAATGACTTACAATCGAAGATGAGTGGAACAAGAAACGTACGGAAATTGGGGATTATAAGGGGGATTTATATGTTTCGTAAAGACTACATCATTAGGATGATTGAGGAAATGACCCAAATGGTTGCCAAAGTATTTGATTTAAAAAAGGAACGGAAACATACAGAGGCCCTATGGGAAATAGATGAATTAATGAGTAAAGAGTTTCTTCTTAATTCACGTCTGTTAAATTCATTACCAGCGGAAGAAATAACGGATATGTTTCGTTTTGGCGGTACGGTTGAATCTGACAAGCTACAGGGTGCTGCGTATCTTCTAAATGAAGAGGGAAAAATATATATGGAACTAGGACAAAGCGATGAAGGTCTGACACGTTATATGAAATCATTACATCTATATTTAATTGCGGATATTCATGGTGCAAATAAGGAGTTGTTACACCTCCCAGAACAGATTGCTAACCTCCGGACACAGACCCAGGATTATCGCCTTCCGTTAAAAACAGAGCTTCTATTATTTCAATATCATGAGAAAATAGGAAGTTACGCAGAAGCTGAGGATGGGTTGTTTCGTCTTTTAGAACAAGACGGAATCGATCCAGCACAGGGGATCTCATTCTATGAACGACTCACGGGTCAAGAAGATGAAAGGCTAGAGCAAGGTAGGCTTCCAAGAGTGGAAGTGATGGAAGGGTTAATTGAAATGCAGCAAAATAGGAGTAAGAATGATTTGGATGAGCCAAGTTAATATGGTATTGTAACGGATAAGACAAACTTTTAGAAAGTGAGATGTACTCTTTTGGAATCATTACGCAAACTTATTCAACAGGTGATTGACGACTCTTCTATGATTACGGCAACGATAAGCCAACTTCGCAAGAAAGAAGGCATTTCATATACCAAAGTACAGATTAAACTGGTAGAGCTGAAAAAAGTACTGCATTATCAATTTGCTTATTATTACAGTAACAAGGTGGTTCATAAGAATGTCACGGCTTCGGAAGCTACACTTCTTTTAGAAGAACTTTTTGAGCAGACGTTCCGTCAAGGAATTATCTGTACTTCTGAAGCGGATTATCAAATTCTAATTAGCAAGAAGTTCAAGGTCTCGATTCTGACCAAATCTCCTTCTAAGACAGAAGCAGACTTATCTCATAATCGAAAGAAGCAGTATGTACTAGAAGAGGGACAACCGATTCCCTTCTTAGTAGAACTCGGAATCATGAATGAAGATGGTAAAGTATTGGCTCGCAGATATGATAAATTCAGACAGATCAATCGCTTTCTCGAGATGGTCGAGGATGTTCTTCCAAACTTGCCTGAGGATAGTCCATTGACCATTGTGGATTTCGGTTGTGGTAAATCTTATTTAACATTTGCGCTTTATCATTATTTAGCTATTCAAGAACGAAGAACGTTGAATGTGGTTGGACTAGACCTGAAGGTAGATGTCATTGAACATTGTAATCAGTTAGCTAGCAAATTGGAGTATAGTAATCTAAAGTTCCTTGTGGGAGACATCGCAGATTACAACGAACTAGAGAAGGTCGATATGGTAGTCACTCTTCATGCTTGTGATACAGCAACAGATGCCGCACTTGAGAAAGCCATTCGGTGGGATGCATCGGTTATTCTATCTGTACCGTGTTGCCAACATGAAGTATTCAATCAAGTGAAGAATTCCTTGTTAGACCCGTTGCTATCCCATGGCATATTGAAGGAACGATTCTCTGCGCTTGCGACAGATGGTGTGCGTGCTAAATTGTTAGATCTTATGGGTTACCGTACGCAACTGCTAGAGTTTATTGACATGGAACATACCCCCAAGAATATCCTTATTCGAGCAGTAAAAGGGGATAGTGGTGATCGGACTCAGTTATGGAAAGAATACACGGAGTTCCGTGATTTCCTGCATATATCTCCTTATTTAGAAAAGGCCTGTGCAGATCTTCTTCCATCCGGATCTAATCGTCAGTAGAATGAAGTATAACAATATCCATAACTTCCTATAATAAAGAAAGAGCCGCCCGTGCTGGGCGGTTTTTTTTAAATATAAGAATTTATAAGTATTTCTGCTTATAAATAGGATTATATTTCAACGCTAAACGTTTCATCGCCGCTAAAGGACGGCGAAGCCGTTTATGCTTGTGAAACGATGTGAAAGTTTAATAGGTTCAATATCGAATGGGATGGGATGGTTGTTCATATGAATCGTTGGGAGCGAAGATTATCAGGTGTTGGTTTGCTTGTGATGGGTGTTGTATGTTGCTTGCAGACAGGGGCCTTTTTTGCAACGGACTTATATAGGGTTGTACTTGGGATAAGTATGATCTCCTTGGTCCTTGGCATGTCTGTGCTAACTCGGAGCAATAAGATCGGGGAGAATACAACGAAACTTCCTGATATTTGGATACTCCTATGTCCTTTTCTTATAACGATCCTATTTGTCATACATCGATTATCTGAACCGCTATCTGCTCAAGGGACGACCGTTGAACTGTTGAAATGGGGATGGCTAGGGACGGTTGCTGTTATAGCTTATGCTGTGGGATCCAAGAAAGAGGGGAGAACTCTCCTTCAAGTAGGCTGGCATAGTATGGGATTATTACTTTCACTTAGTGCCATCTTTGATATCTACGGACTTATACATATTCCTTTCAATATTGTGTTCACATCGAATCCTGAAATAAGCGCTACAGGTGCAAGATTAGCTGGGATGATCCAGTATCCCAACACATTCGGTGCGATCATGGCCGCCTTCCTGTTGGAGCGGCTATTCGCATTGGTGCCGCTTATGAAGCAGCGGCCCACCAACCCTAGGGTGCTACTAGGC
Organism: Paenibacillus sp. Y301; assembly: GCF_059445505.1. NCBI lineage: Bacteria > Bacillati > Bacillota > Bacilli > Caryophanales > Paenibacillaceae > Paenibacillus > Paenibacillus sp. Y301. Next base: position 363,167 of record NZ_JCAIUL010000004.1, read on the forward strand.
ATTCTGCCGATAGCACCCTATGCCGCCGCGCTGCTCCTCAGCGAGTCGCGCGGCGCTTGGGTGGCTGCCGGCGTGGCCGCGGCCGCCGGCTTCGTGCTTGAGCGGCGGAGGCTGGTGCCGCCGCTCGTTCTTGCTGCCGCGCCATGCTTAGGCGCGGCTCTGTTGTACCGCCAGCTGGCACAGGTGCAGCTGGCTCCAGTTCTTTGGCCCAGCCTATTGTGGCTGGCTGGGCTGTGGGCCGGCAGCACGCTCGCCGGCCTAGGACTGTCGCGGCTGGTACACGGCCGCGCTCGTACATTCTCTACTTCACATAGTCGCGAGTTCTTGCTCAATAGCCATCTCAGCCATCCTCGTACTCGAAGGATCATGATGATGTTCGTTGCTGTGGTTCTATGGATCGCGAGTTGTGTTACAGTCTGGTTGACGGTGAACGAGAGACTCACCACAAACTATGGAACGGTATCAGCACGCTGGGTCATTTACCGAGATGCATGGAGACTAGTTCAACAAGCACCCTGGTTAGGCCAAGGAGGATATACTTGGCGGATGTCTTATGCTTCGATACAGTCCCAACCCTATGTAGGAAGTGAAGTTCATAGTGGATACCTAGACCTTTTATTAAATACCGGAATGATTGGATTTATGATTGTGGTGTTCATGTTGATTGGGATCGGTTGGATGTTATATAAGCAACAACGCACATTAGTACCTACTTATTTGGTATTCGTTCTTCACGCAGCAGTAGATTTTGATTGGAGTTTTGGGCTCGTATGGCTTCTAATCTTTTGGTTAGCAGCATGGGGATTCTCGTATCGCAATCATGCTCATCAAGGAGTTACACTTACCGCAAGTGACACTGATATTTCGGTTCCAAATGTAGAGTCTTTATCTACTCGATATCGTTTGAACTTAATCATGCCAACAGTCATTTGTATTATATGGTTATGTATAACGTTAGGTTTGACTGGATTATCCCTTCGTGGAGAGATGAGTAGTATTTTGCAGAAACAAGCTATGCAGACGCAGGATGCTGAATCTTCTCAGAGACTACTTCGTTCTTCCTTACGCTGGAATCCGATGAACACGGATGCAACACTTCAGTTCGTGCAGATATCTACACCGAAGGAAGCGATCCCGATACTGATACAAAGCTTATCCTATTCCCCACAACATCCTGGTCTAGTATGGAAGTTAGCATACGCTTATGGAGAGCTAGGTGAAAGTGAGCCATATATAAAATGGTTGTCCAAGAGCATTCTTTTAGATCCTTACAATACGGATAAACAAAGTCATAGTCTGGAGAGATTACTTACCTTATCCCTCGATCAATTATCTAGAGGGGATCGAGATGAATCCGATCGATTGGTCCGAATAGGGGTTAGCCAGTATAACGATTACAAGGATAAGGTTGAAGAATTAGTGCGACACCAAGAACAATTACATAATGATAGACAATTTCTATTAACAAAGGAAGCTAAGAAATGGGGCAGTCAGCTGGATATGCTGGCACAATCGCTGCCCGATTTATAACCATCTAATCCTTAACCTCCGAAAGCATCGCGAAAGGCGTGACACAACTTCTCGTGGTCGACTTGCCACATTGTTGCTAATTCTTCGCTGACCTCACGCTCCCACCACTGGTATTGCATTTTACGGTTGCTATGATTCTCATGAATCCAGATTAGATTTCCGATGACCTTACGGTAGTAATATTCTTCACCTTGTTTTAACAGTGGCTCTGGAATATGTGTCTTCATTCGTTTGAGTGTACGGTACAGCTCTTTATTACAAGCTCTACGAATCCCACGTGGTGTTGGAAGGGGTCTATCATTTTTTGACGTATGACTAGTGGGCATTATCCTCACTCCTCTCATCCACAACGTATGCGTGAAGATAGACGGAAGACACCCATATTACATTAATTGGGCTCAAGTAGAAGGGATGTCCTCTCTATGCTAGAATAGGAATTAGGATAGGAGATTCATTAGCTTATAAAAATACATAATGAAAGAGGGGACAGAGTGGAGCTTATTTCAGAAATGGTTAATCAGTTATTTCATTGGATTCAGAGTTTAGGTTATTTCGGTATCATGATTGGATTGATGGTAGAGGTTATTCCTAGTGAAATTGTACTTGCTTATGGCGGTTACCTTGTATTTACGGGCCAAATTAATTTCTTTGGAGCTGTCTTATTTGGTGTCATTGGCGGAGTTATAGCCCAAATATTTGTGTATTGGATTGGCCGTTATGGTGGTCGACCTATACTCGAGAAATATGGGAAATATATTTTCATTCATAAGAAACAGATCGATGCGTCAGAAGCATGGTTTCAAAAATATGGTGCAGGCGTGATCTTCACAGCACGATTTATTCCGATTGTACGACATGCGATTTCAATTCCAGCAGGAATGTCTCGTATGCATCTAGGTAAATTCACGGCATTAACGACTCTGGCAATTATCCCTTGGTCATTTTTGTTTGTATATCTAGGGAATTACTTAGGAGCACAGTGGGAGAATATTGATGAAACAGCAGGCCCTTACATTACACCGATTCTCTTAATAGCGCTTGCTTTATTAATTGTATATTTCCTTATGAAGTGGGTTAGAAACAAGAAGAAAGGGATGAGTCTATGAGAACTAATTTGGCTGATAAGCTTAGAACCGGGATTTCTCCCCAACAATTTATAGACGGCATGCAAAAGAATAAAGAGACGTTCCAAGCCAACTATGATGAATTCGTATGGGACAGTACTCTAGAACGCGAATTTTTTGGAAGTTTGAATCATCGCGATGATTTACGTGTACTCATTCTGGCTGCGGATTGGTGTGGAGATGTGGTGCGTAATGTACCGGTGGTATTCCATGCACTAGACACTGCAGGGATTCCTACTGAAGTCTTGATCCTTGAAGAGAACTTCGATGTGATGGACGAATTCCTTACCATGGGCGGAAGATCAGTTCCTGTAGTCATCTTTGTAGATACCGGAGGACATGTTCTAGGGTCTTGGGGACCTCGTCCGAAACATGTGCAACAATACATGATTGCCTTTAAGCAAGAGAATCCAGATCGTGAAGCAGCAGATTATGCCGAGAATATGGCTATTGTACGTTCACAAATGGTCGATGCTTATGGAGAAGGAGTAGATATCCGTGCAGCTATTCTTAAAGAACTGCGCGAATTGATATCGGGAATATAATAACGATGTTAAAAATGGATAGTTACTCCTTAGGTCCCCTACAGACGAATTGCTATTTGCTAACGAATGAAGAACAGGGCAAGGCCATTATTATAGATCCGGGTATGAATCCTGCTGCACTTATTAGAAAAATTGAGAACTTGGAGATCGAAGCTATTCTCTTAACCCATGCCCATTTCGATCATATGGGTGGAGTCGACGAGATTCGTAAACTCAAAGGCTGTCCGGTCTATTTACATGATTTAGAAAGTGATTGGCTTACAACGCCTAAATTGAATGGCTCTTTAATGTGGTCAGAGGTTTCACCACCATTGTCTACCGATCCTGCGGAGTATGATTTAGCTGGAGGACAACAATTGGAGCTTATAGGGCATCAATTCGCGGTGTATCATACACCAGGGCATTCTCCCGGAAGTGTTAGCTTCCTTGTTGGAGACGATCTTTTCTCCGGTGACGTATTATTTCGACTTGGGGTAGGACGTACGGATCTTCATGGGGGTAGAGAGCGGGATTTGTCTGATTCGATACACAATACGTTGTTTACACTAAAAGATGAAGTGAAAGTATATCCAGGTCATGGCCCACGGACAACGATTGGCTATGAACGTTCTAATAACCCGTACGTGTAACATATGATTTGAAATAGGAATATTTACCTGTACAAAAGATGACAAAGTGGTTACAATCTTGTTAGTTATTTGAATTACAAACCAAAAAAGCACGCAAGCTGAGGAATTGATCCCGGTTTGCGTGTTTTATTTTTTTGTTCAAAACTAAAACAAGTGCTTAAAAAAGTGTTGAGTAGCTTGACGCTACGATGCCGGATTGTCCTTCCGAGCGCTGTTGTACTCTGATTTCTTGATTATATACCGCTTGGCGGTAGAAATCAGAGTACAAAGCATATGCTTTCGGAGTAGCTTTCCTACAGAAAGCTTGTAGGCGACCACTAACGCTTCTCCAGGACAATTCCGTCATCTCCGCTACGGTTGCGACAATCAATACATTTTATAAACACCGTTATAGATTTGAACTTTTTTGTATGTATTGAAAGAGAAATGAACGAAATGGTGAACCTATTCGTATTATATGTGTCGTGGATGGAAGAGGGGTGGAAGATGAGGACAGAGGAACAAGATAGAATCCAACTTGCGAAGCAGGGAGATGTTGATGTTCTAGCGGATCTAATACATGAACATTACGCTTTTATATATAAATACTTAGTCAAAGTGACGATGGATCCAGTTATGGCAGAGGATCTTACACAAGATACCATGATCCGTTGTATCGAGAAAATACGCTTATATGATGGCTCCTCCTCATTCTCTTCTTGGCTCATGACGATAGGGACCAGGCTATATATTGATCAGATGCGTCGTAAAAAGAGAGAGAAAAGTTGGCTCTTTAAGGAGCGAGGTATTCGTAAGATGAAGTGGCAGTTTGAGAGCAAGAATGAGGAATGGGACGATATATTAGAGTCGTTAGCACGACTAACCACGGAACATCGCGTAGCTGTATTACTTAAACATTACTATGGATATACCTATGAGGAAATTGGAGAGATGCTCTGCATACCCTCTGGAACTGTTAAATCAAGAGTTGCGGTGGGTATTCGCCAATTAAGAGAGGAGATGAGATAACCATGGATTGGACAGATGAGAAAGGAACGGAGGAAGAGATGATCCTCAACGAACTAAGACAAAGTTTAGATAGAATGGATCATGTACTGGATCATCCTTCGCTGCTCTCCAAAGAACAGGTGAAGGATCATATTAAGGAAACTTTCCAAAAAAGACGTCGGAAATCGATGGTGTTGGAGTTGTTGCTGTTCTGGTTAGTCTCATTATTCGTCCTTGGCAGTGGCACGCTATTAGCATACTCAGCTCCTTGGAGTCTTTGGCTTATTCAGGGGATAGGTTTTAGTGTGGCCGTTGGTATTGTTATACGGTTTTTCGTTCAGCGGAGAAAAGAGGGAATGGAATGAGTGAACTTAAGGAACTACCCTTATGGTTTTATGTAATCATCGTTCCGATTGTGTTGTTACAAGGAACATGGATGTTTATAGATGCTAGTAAACGTGGGAAGTGGCGATGGTTCTGGGGAATATGGGGGTTAATGAATGTACCTACACCCATCCTGATTTACCTCTTTTTCGTTCGGTTACCTGATGAACGTAAGAAATCACATGCAAGAAAGGACGATTAATATGGAAGAAATAGTTGCTTATTTACCATTAATTCTACCGATCTTAATTCTACAGCTTGTCCTTGCTGTGATTGGGTTGATATCTCTTTTTAAAGCTGAAAAGGTTCTAGGTCCTAAGTGGATATGGGTCATTATTATTGTATGTGGAAATATAGTTGGCAGCATTCTCTATTTCATTATTGGAAGGAAAGAAGCGTAATGGGCTTACTAAGCGTGACAGGACTGACCAAGAGTTACGGTAAAGAAAGTGCTGTTAAAGGATTAACCTTTCAGCTAGAACAAGGAAGATGTGTGGCTTTATTAGGCGCTAATGGTGCGGGGAAAACAACGACTTTGCGAATGCTTGCAGGGCTTATTCAACCTTCGTCAGGTGAGATCATCTTTGGCGAACAGCCTGGGGTCACAGATTATCGGAGGTGGCTTGGATATTTGCCTCAGCATCCTACATTTTATGGCTGGATGTCCGGCCAAGAATATATTCGGTTTGCAGCTGGACTTAGTGGTATGAACCCAAAGGAAGCTGCCGATCGAGCAAATATTGTCCTTGCGAAGGTTGGATTACTAGATGCAGCTAAACGTCGGATATCTGGATATTCTGGAGGGATGAAACAACGCCTCGGACTAGCGCAAGCACTCGTTCATGAACCTAGATTATTATTGCTTGATGAACCGGTCTCTGCCCTTGATCCTATTGGACGGAGGGAAGTGATTAACCTTCTTCGTCAAATCAGGGAAGAGACAACCGTTTTATTCTCCACGCATGTTCTACATGACGCTGAAGAGATTTGTGATGATATCCTTGTTATGGCCAAAGGACAATTAGCGGAACAAGGATCTCTCACTTCGTTAAGAGAGAAGTACCGCCAGCCCCAAGTGATCGTTCAAGTGGAGAGAGAACAGGAAGCATTATTATGGCTTCATTCGTTGAAGGATAAACCGTATGTCATACAGGCCGAGATGAAGGGAGATATTGCGGAACTAACAGTCCATGATCTGAGATCCGCAAGAGATGAACTTATAAGAGAAACTATGGAGAAACATATTCCTCTTGTGAAGTTCGAAGCTGGAAGCTCTACGTTAGAGGATATGTTTGTTAAGGTGGTGAGTGGGCAATGAAAGGCTCATGGATATTTTATCGAAAAGAACTGCTAGACATGTCCCGTAGCTTCAAACTCCTATGGATTCCCATCGTATTTGCCCTCTTAGGAATTATGCAGCCCGTTGTAAGCCTATTTATGCCGGATATATTGCAAATGTCTGGGGGAGTCCCACCAGAGATGTTCTCATTGTATACGACACCAGCCCCATCGGAGGTAATGGTTCAAGTGTTAAGCCAATATAGCACACTAGGTATTCTAATCCTCGTACTTGCAGGTATGAATAGTGTATCAGGGGAACGCTATGGGGGAACTGCAGAATTAATTATGGTACGACCTATTTCATCTCTTTCTATCATCATAGCTAAGTGGTTTGCCCTATGTACACAGTTACTCATTGCCTTTGGTGTTGGATATGTGGCGGCATTCTACTATACCTATCAAATGATAGGGGCTTTATCGTGGAAGAGTGGTCTACTATCATTTGGATTATATGCTCTTTGGCTTATATTAGGGGTGACGATTACTCTCTTATTTAGTACCATTCTGAGAGGAGCGCCAGCGGCATTCGTCACTATAGCTATTCTAGCCTTACTTTCACTTTTGCACAGCATTCTTCCTAAATGGTTGGTATGGAGCCCAGCACGCCTAACAAGCCTTGCTACAGAAGCGTTGATTGGTAATGTTGTATCCATATCTTCCATCGTTATGTGCTCAATAATGACCATGGGTATCATTGTTCTTTCACTTCTTGGCGCATCCCGTCTCCTCCAACGAAGGGGACTTCCCAACTAGTTACGAGTTAATCTTTATAGCTACCATAGACACCACTATCTTTTTTTAGTAGACTATAGATTATCTTATTGACATCTAGGAGGTAGACGATGCTACGTATTGGGGAAAAAATTGTAATCGTCGAGGACGCCTTTGAGCAGAATCTTCCGATCGGTGAATATGGTTATATTATTGCTTATGACCGCAATCCCGATAATGCATTTGATTATGTCATTCGTGTACCGAAAGTGAATCGTAACTTTTTCGTACCTAATGATGATGTTGAGCTGGAAGAAAGGCTCATGCAAGAGGAAGTTGAGCGTACAACACAAGAAGCGCTAATCGATTACGCATTGGCGACATATAATGAGGAGCTATTTCATCATGTGATGAACGGCGATCCAGAATCTGTTGAAGAAGACGAGATGCTTTCGACAGAAGCATTGTCCCAGGCAGAATTTATTAAACAGGTAAATCTTCGTGCATGGATATAGAAGAGTCGGCATATGCCGACTCTTTTTGCTAATAAGAATAAGGTTGTTGATTCCATGTGATTGAATTGTGATAAGTTCTATCCTATAATTATAAACATTATCCTGAGGCCAGTGGCTTTAATCCTGTACTACTTGAGAAAGAATAGGGAGGAATAGAAATTACATGAATATATCGAGCCAAGATGTTCAACATGTGGCCAAGCTTGCGAGACTTAACTTAAGCTCGGAGGAAGAGCTAATGTTTACAGAGCAGTTGAATGCGATTTTGCAATATGCAGAGAAGTTAGATGGATTGGATACGGAAGGTATTGAACCGACCACACACGTTCTTCATCTTAGCAACGTCATGCGTGAGGATGAGCAACGCGAGAGCTTACCGATTGAGAAGGTACTCCTTAATGCACCTGAAGATGAAGATGGACAATTTAAAGTTCCGGCCGTTTTGGAATAAGGGTCTTATTATGGAAGGGAGGATTTACAGTTGAGCCTGTTCGATTATACATTATCTGAAATACATAACAAGATGAATGACGGAGAATTGTCTCCTACGGATTTGGTGGATCAGGCATTCAAGACGATCCATGAACGTGATAACCGTGTTGGGGCTTATCTTACGTTAGATGAAGAGAAGGCAAGAGCTACAGCACGTAGACTAGATGACCAACTGAATGCAGGCGGGGAGCGGGGATTACTGTTCGGGCTACCTGTGGGTCTTAAGGACAATATCGTGACTGAAGGTCTGCGTACGACTTGTGCAAGTCAATTCCTTCGCAACTTTAACCCTGTTTATGATGCTACTGTGACGAAGAAACTACGTCATGCCGATTCCGTGATCCTTGGTAAATTGAACATGGATGAGTTCGCTATGGGCGGATCTAACGAGAATTCAAGTTTCCATCCTGTTCGTAATCCGTGGAATCTAGACTATGTACCAGGTGGTTCTAGTGGTGGTTCTGCTGCTTCTGTAGCAGCAGGTGAAGCTTATTTCACACTCGGTTCCGACACAGGAGGCTCCATTCGCCAGCCTGCTTCATATTGTGGTGTCGTAGGCTTGAAGCCAACGTATGGTTTGGTATCACGATTTGGATTAGTAGCCTTTGCTTCCTCACTAGATCAGATCGGACCAATAACGAAGAACGTTGAAGATTCTGCTTACGTATTACAGGCTATTGCTGGGTATGATTCTATGGATTCAACATCAGCCAATGTGACTATTCCTGATTATCTAAGTGCTTTAACTGGAGATGTCAAAGGGCTTCGTATTGCTGTACCGAAGGAATACATGGGTGAAGGTGTCGATCCTCAAGTTAAAGAGAAGATTATGGATGCCTTGAAAGTACTTGAGGGCTTGGGTGCAGTATGGGAAGAAGTTTCCTTACCACATACGGAATATGCAGTAGCTACTTACTACTTGCTTGCATCCTCTGAAGCTTCTTCGAATTTGGCGCGATTCGATGGTGTTCGATATGGCGTTCGTGCAGAGAACCCAGCGAACCTACTTGATCTTTATCACGAGTCTCGTAGTCAAGGGTTTGGTCCAGAAGTGAAACGACGGATCATGTTGGGTACGTATGCCTTAAGTTCTGGGTATTATGATGCCTATTATTTAAAAGCACAGAAAGTACGTACATTAATCAAACGTGACTTCGATCAAGTATTTGAGAAGTATGATATTATCATCGGACCAACGGCTCCTACGACAGCTTTTAAATTAGGCTCGCAGGTAGATAATCCGCTTACGATGTATTTAAATGATATTCTAACCATTCCGGTCAGTCTTGCAGGTGTTCCTGCTGTAAGTGTTCCATGTGGTTTCGCAGATGGCATGCCAGTCGGTATGCAAATCATTGGTAAGGCATTTGATGAGTCTACAATGCTACGTGTAGCGCATGCCTTCGAACAGAATACGGATCATCATACGAAACGACCTAACGTGTAGCGATCTATCGTAGAAAAGGAGGGAATAAGGCGTGTCTACATCCAAATATGAAACAGTTATTGGACTAGAAGTCCATGTTGAGTTACATACAAATTCCAAAATTTTCTGTGGTTGCTCGACTGAATTCGGAGCACCACCGAACACCCATACGTGTCCTATCTGTCTTGGACATCCCGGCGTATTGCCAGTATTGAATCGCCAAGCGGTGGATTATGCAATGAAAGCAGCCATGGCTCTTAATTGTACGATTGGTGACAGAAGTAAGTTTGATCGGAAGAACTATTTCTATCCCGATTCACCTAAAGCGTATCAGATATCCCAATTCGACCAACCGATTGGTGAACATGGTTGGGTTGATATAGAAGTGAACGGAGAGACCAAGAGAATTGGTATCACTCGTCTTCACCTAGAAGAAGATGCAGGCAAACTGACGCATATCGACGGTGGCTATGCATCATTAGTGGACTTTAACCGCGTAGGTACACCACTAGTTGAAATTGTATCTGAGCCAGAGATGTCTTCCCCTGAAGAAGCTCGTGCATATCTCGAGAAAATCAGAGCCATTATGCAATATTGCGAAGTGTCTGATGTGAAGATGGAAGAGGGTTCTCTTCGGTGCGATGCCAATATCAGTCTTCGTCCATACGGACAGAAGGAGTTCGGTACAAGAGCAGAGTTGAAGAACATGAACTCATTCCGTGGTGTACAGAAGGGCATGGAATATGAAGAATTCCGCCAAGCTGAAATTCTGGATGATGGTGGAGTCGTTGTCCAGGAAACAAGACGATGGGATGAAGGACAAGGAAAGACGATTACCATGCGTGGCAAAGAGCAAGCTCATGACTATCGTTATTTCCCAGATCCAGATCTTGTGACCTTGGATATTGATGATGCATGGAAAGAGCGTATACGTTCATCGATCCCTGAATTACCGGATGCTCGTAAAGAACGATATACGTCTCAATATGGTTTACCTAGTTATGATGCAGCAGTCATTACAGCATCTAAACCCTTAGCAGACTTCTTCGAGGAGAGTTTGAAGTATACAGGGGATGCGAAATCTGTATCTAACTGGATTATGGGTGATCTGCTAGGATATCTAAATAGCAGTAACCTTGAGCTGTCTGGGGTACAGGTTTCTGGACAGGGACTTGGTGAGATGATCGGTCTGATTGAGAAAGGAACGATCAGCAATAAAATCGCCAAAATCGTATTTAAAGAGATGTTGGAGTCGGGGAGATTACCACAACAGATTGTTGAGGAACAAGGTCTAGTTCAGATCAGTGACGAAGGAGCGATCCTTAGTATTGTAGAACAGGTCGTAGCGGCTAACCCGCAATCGATAGAAGATTACAATGCGGGTAAACAGAAGGCAATTGGATTCCTTGTGGGGCAAGTAATGAAAGAGAGCAAGGGTAAGGCAAATCCAGGATTGGTCAATAAGCTGCTTATTGATGTTCTAAGCCGTTAAACGTGAAGTCAATTAGGGGCTTGTCGATCATGACAGGCTCTTTTGTCTATAAATACGGAGGTAGCTACCATGTTTTTGGAATGGAGAATGAAGTATGATCATAGAACTTGTATTAACTGATGAAGATGTTGTTCACCAAATATGGCGGTTACAGCAAGTTGCTTATCGATTAGAAGCCGAGATTATCGGATTTAACGATATTCCTCCGCTATTGGACACCACAGAGACACTTAGTCAATGCGGCGAGACTTTCTATGGTGAAGTAGATGAAGACGGTGTACTAGAAGGAGCTATAGCCATAAGTAGCGAGACTCCAGGAACAATGATGATCACTCGAATGATGGTACACCCCTCTCATTTCCGTAAAGGGATTGCAAGCAGATTGATTCAATACGTTCTTGATTCCCATACTGACGTTCCATTATTTATCGTTTCTACAGGCAAACGGAATGCTCCAGCGTTTACGTTATATCTAAAGTATGGCTTTATTCCTTTCGATACCTATGAAGTTGCGCCAGGTGTTGAATTGACTACCTTTCATAGACATCAGTAACTTCTTCCTATTCCTCATAAATAGTTGATCTTTATTTTCTTAAGGGAGGGCTACGTGTGAATAATCCTTGGTTAATCGATAATCTTCATATTTTCCTTCGGTTACTATTATCCATGCTGTTAGGTGGACTTATCGGATTAGAGAGAGAAAGTTCTAACCGAGCGGCAGGACTACGCACACATATTCTGGTGTGTTTGGGTTCGACTCTTATTATGATGCTCTCCATTTATGGATTCGCAGAATTCGCAAATGAAACGAATATTCGTATGGATCCAGCGCGGCTAGCATCAGCTGTTATTACTGGTATTGGATTTCTAGGGGCAGGAACTATTCTATTTACTGGGAAATCCATTACGGGACTAACAACAGCTGCATCAGTCTGGGTTGTAGCTGCACTAGGACTTTCTGTGGGTGCTGGATTTAACTTTGCTGCTATAACAGCTACGGTCTTAATTTTATTGACATTGATATTGTTCAACAAAATCGAGCAACGATATATTAAAGGAAATAAGTTGCACATCGTGACCATTCACGCCACAAGCTCTCCCGGTTTTCTTGACGATGTCTCTACGCTTTTTAAAGAAGAGGGCTTTACGATCAAGAAATGTATTGTGAACGAACGTAACACGGCACCTTATGGAGAGTTACAGCCTCCAGGGACGACGATTGAACTTACGATGCATGTCTTAATTAAACGTACTTTTGATCCCATCTATATATCGTACAAAATCCAGAGTTTAGTTGGGGTAACGATGATATCCTTAGAATAAATGGATTCCTAATGAATAAGCGGGTACATTCCTTTGGGAACGTACCCGTTTTTATATAAATAGCACAAATGATAATTATTTTTGCTTCTAAATAGGCTTATATTTCAATGCTAAACGTTTCTTCGCCGCTATAGGATGGCGAGGTCATTTGTCGTGGATGCTTGTTTTACTTGGTGGGTAAATATACAGTACCCAATTGTTTACCAGTTACTATAAGTACGTAATGAGGTATTATCTAAATTATCTTTAGAACAGTATTAGGCAAAGGAGGGATACTAAAGATGGACCTCTTGCAACAGAAATCATCCACAATGAATGAACCCTTGAAACAGCATCAACCTACAAAGCGTTCAAGGAGATTTGTCACGCGTAAACGTAAGTTTGTAGCAGGGTTGTTAGCAGCACTTTTACCTGGTTTGGGACATATATATTTAGGGTTATTTAAAAAAGGGATATCTTTTATCTTTGCTCTTATATTAGATTGCTCAGCTTTGCTATATTTTTCATCTACAGGGATGCATATCAATGTACCTTTCTTGATTATTTTGGGACTAATGATTCCTATTTCTTATTTCTATAATCTTTACGATGTGCTTCAAGCAGCAGATTATACGATTACTCGACGTCTAAAAGAAGATTTAGATGTGACTGATGGAACAGGTCAAAGACGTCATAACCCTTTTGCGGGTGAAGGAAGTATCTCCTTCGGTATTTTACTTGTGATGGGTGGGATTATCTTAACCTTATTTCATCAGAAGCCTAGTTGGCTAGGGTTATATATTGAACGTTATGGACAAATAAGCATCGCATGTGGAATAGTCGCTATTGGTTTCGTACTAATCGTTAGAGAAGTTGTAATTCAAAGAAAGAAAAGCTCTACTTAGGAAAAGGGAGGGATGAGAGTGAATGGTAAACAGCACAGAATTCGTGTGGGACGCTATACGGCAGCACTTTTATTAATGATAACAGGAACGTTGTTGATCATAGATGAAGTGCAAGGGAGTGAATACATGCTTCTTTTGCTTAAATGGTGGCCTCTCATAGCGATCATGTGGGGAGTTGAATCCATTCTTATCTATTTATTGAGGAGATCTGAAAAAGGCAATGGATCTAGGATCCGCCTTGATGTTAAAGGTCTTTCCTTATCCATTCTTTTAACCGCTAGTGTATTCATTGTGACTCAACAAGAGCACTATTTATATTTGTGGAATAAAGTGAGTCTGAACCTGACTGCTTCGGCAGTAGACTACAGCGAACAAGACGGAGCAGAATTTAATAAAGAGGATCAAGTCATACCCGTGGCCCTAGACAGTGAGAATATCAAAATTAATAATATAAACGGTGATATTTTGTTACATCGTGAACCCATTGATAATATACAAGTTTCCACTAAAGTATGGATTGATCAGATTACAGGTCCTGAAAGAGAGGATGTATTTGAACAGTCATTACTTGAGGTTACTGAAGGTAAGACTATTAATATTATAGCATCAGGGAAAGCCTATGGGCAGTCGGGTAAACGGCAACCTAGGATGAATCTCGACATTGCACTTCCAGAGAATAGACGTTTCAATTTAGAAGTTCAAACGATGAATGGCAATATCAAACTTGTGAATGTAAATGCCATTGAGAATATCTCATTGAAAAGTGCTAACGGGAAGTTAGAACTATATAATGTGTTAGGAAACGTTAAAGGTGAGACTTCAAACGGTATCGTTCGAACGGTTAAGGTTGAAGGGAATGTTGAAATCACCTCAAGCCAAGGTAATATGGAAGCTACAGATATATCTGGTACACTCAAGTTATCGACACAGGTGGGTAATATATCGGCTATACGTGCGCACAACGATGTCGATATCAGGACGAAGAATGGGAATATATACGCAAGTCAACCTGAAAAGAAATTGAAGATTGAATCTCTTAATGGTGGGATCACCGTGTATTCTCATCAGATCGGCGGAGATTGGGATATCTATAGTGCTGTGGGTGTCATGAATCTACATTTACCATTAGAAGCAAATTATAAATTAAAAGGCTCCATTGCATTTGGCAATATTATTTCTTCTATACCGGCATTTACAATTGAAAATAAAACCATTTACGGAACCGTTGGAGAAGGCGAATATGACATTCGTGTAGAGGGAAATAGCGATTTAAATGTGAATAGCTTTTGAATGAATGCCTTATAATATTTCTATAACTAGGATTTAGAGGAAGGCCTATCGTTGACAATTATCAGATAATAACCGTAATATAATAATAATGATACTAATCTAGATGTTATAAAGGTGGCAGGATAGATGGGAACAAGAGTTCAACATGCATTGGAACAATTGAAAACGACCGGTGTCCGGATCACACCCCAACGCCATGCGATTTTAGACTTCTTAATGGAATCCATGACTCATCCTACAGCTGATGAGATATACCGTGCTTTAGAACCTAGGTTCCCTAGTATGAGTGTAGCAACAGTCTATAATAATTTAAAGATGTTTATGGAGTCTGGAATGGTTCGTGAACTGACATACGGCGATTCATCAAGTCGTTTTGACGCGAATGTGTCGGAGCACTACCATGTGATTTGTGAAGAGTGTGGTAAAATTGAGGATTTCATGTATCCTTCATTGGTTGATGTAGAACACGTAGCAGAAGAGGCAACAGGTTTTCAAGTAAAAGGATTAAGAATGGAACTTTACGGAGTCTGTGAAAAGTGCAAGAAACATTAAGGTAGTAAGAAGCGTTATAAAACATGTGGATTCCTAGAAGGATTCTTCATGTTTTATTTTTTATTCTAAGATTTCACAATCATGGGTTTACGGAGGGTTTATAGGTTGATGAGAAGAAAACAAAGTCACAGTACGATGAGAAAAAGGCGAGTCGGTCCATTTTTGATTGGTTGTCTAATTTTGATAGCTGGGTATTATGCATATACGCAAATTGCTCCTAACACCCAGCATGTAGAACCTGATTGGAAAGGGAAGGGTAGTCCCATTTTTGTGAAAGGTGAATTACTTGAATACTCCGCTTTGGGGACGGGTGAAGATTTAAAACTTCCATTACCGATGTTACAGGAGGAAATAGATCCTCATATCCAATATGAATCGGAGACAGAATCCATCATTATTACAACTTTGGAGAAGTTAGTTTATTTGACTACAGATCAGACGAAAGCCGAAATAAACAATGAACCTACTCAGCTCCGAGTTGCTCCTGAAGAGTCAGATGGCATAATGTACCTACCTATAGGCCTACTAAAAGAACTATACGGATTGGCTGTGCATGAGGATACCAACACAGGTGCCGTTATACTTATGAAAGCGGGAGAAAGTATCCCAATGGGAACGGTCAAGGCGAGTAAGGAAGATAACACAATCGCGATGCGTAAAGAAGATTCGATCCATGCTCCTATTATTTCAGATGTACCTCATGGGACTGAATTAAGGGTATGGGAGACGAAAGAAGATTGGTACTATGTACAATTGGATAACGGTTATACAGGATATATCAAGAAGGCTAATGTAGTTATGGGAGAGAGCAAAATAGTAGCATCGCCTACTCCATCACCTACACGTGCGGAGAGAAGTTGGAAAGGGAAAAAGGTTAATCTGGTATGGGAAGCTGTATACCAGAAGAAGCCTACTCCTGAATCCATTGGAAAACTTCCAGGCGTTAACGTACTAAGTCCTACTTGGTTCAGTATGATTGATGGAGAAGGAAATGTACGAAGCCAAGCAGATCTGGAGTATGTCAAATGGGCACATAAACAGAACATGGAGGTATGGGGACTTCTTAGCAATAGTTTTGAACCCGATCTGACATCTAAAGCAATGAGTAGCTTTGTAAGTAGAATAAACATTATCAAACAGATGTTACAGTATGCAGATTTATATGAATTGGATGGTATCAATCTTGATTTCGAGAATGTGTATACGAAAGATGGCAATAACATCACTCAGTTTGTACGTGAATTGAAACCACTTGCGGAAGCTAAAGGACTCATTGTATCGATAGACGTAACACCTAAATCAAAAAGTGAAATGTGGTCTCTTTTTTTAGATAGACAAGCACTAGCAGAAGTTACAGATTTTCTTATTGTAATGGCTTATGATGAGCATTGGGCATCAAGCCCAGTAGCAGGTTCAGTTGCATCACTCCCTTGGGTGAAGTCGTCAATGCAACGTATCCTATTGGAAGATAAGGTGCCTCCAGAGAAGCTAATTCTTGGCATTCCTTTGTATACGCGCGTATGGAGTGAAGAGATTAAAGATGGAGAAACGAAGGTTAGTTCTAAAGCCTTAAGTATGGATTCTGTAGCTGACATTATAAAGACGAAGAAGCTGAAACCCACTTATTTAGAGAGTCCTAAGCAGAATTACGTTGAGTATAAGGAAGAGAATGTACTTAAGAAGATATGGATTGAAGACGAAGTATCTTTGAAATCGAGAGTAGAGTTAGCTAAGACTTTGGAGCTCGGAGGGATCGGTTCATGGAATCGAAGCTTCGCTAATAAAAAAGCGTGGGAAGTTCTTAAGTCGATTAATCCTTAAAGAGGAATGTATGTATTACGTTTATTGACATCATTATCATCATACCTAAGTATAATTTCACAATAAAACCGGCATCCTTTTAAGGAGAGCCGGTTTTATTGTAATAATAGAAAAAATTCGTATCACGCTATCCTTTGAAAGATTGTTGGGTAATTTCCTTCTCCAACTCTTCAGCAGTGATATTGGCGATTTTTGGATCCAATGTCAGTATAGTTCTGCAGAACATGCAGCGGTCGGTTTGACCTAACACTTTTGTTAACTTACTACATTGTGGACACTGGATCTGGATGGCACTTGTAGATAGCATACCAGCCCAGAAGTAAATACCAAGACTTCCTACCATGGCAATCAGACCGATGACAAGACCTATTGCAGCAAAGGCTTTACCGGAGTGCCCCCAGAACACGATACCTGCTGTTCCTAGGATCATAAGTCCCATGCCAATCATCGTTAATAATAGCCCCCATGTACGGAATGCATTAATTTTTGCGGACTTAAACATCATGGTTATGTTCACCCTAACCTATAGAATAATATAATTCATTTTCTAAGAAGGAACTCGTATTCTCATGTAGAAATATAGTATAACTGAAATGGCATTTTTTCGCCAAGGAATGTATGGAGGGAATCGTGGAATTATCAAACCTGTATTTACAGTATAAAGAGGCATTTGATGAAGAAACCCTAGGAGCAATCGTGTACCAACAACATGATCATAAATTCCAAGGCCCTCTTTTTCATGATTTTGAACTATTATTGTTAGTAGTACAAAGCTCAGAGCAGAGCATAGTCAAACATGTTATGTTCGGGGGGAAACGTTGCCAGGTGTTATATGTAAGCTTGAGATTACTTAGACGTTGGCTCATAGCAGGTGAGAAAAGTGATATAGTCAAATGCTTGTTAGAGGGTGATATCGTATTGGATACGGATGGATGTCTAGCGAATCTTTGTTTAGAATTTGAGGAATTTAAGCAACCCCTTCGTGATCAAGAAATGTTCTTGGAGTTCTCACGATTTCTGTGCTTATACTTAGAAGCTAAACGTTATATGAACGAAGGTCATATTATGGATGCTTACCATAGCGTAATACAATCCCTTCATCATTGGGCACGAATTGAATTAATTGAAAGAGGGATTCGCCCTCAGGCTAATGTATGGGAACAAGTACGCGGATTAAAAACAGCTGTGCATAAACTATATGAAGAATTAACGGTCAGCCAAGAAACATTGAAGCAACGAGTCGAGTTGGTACTCTTGGGTTGTGAGTTTTCCGTAATATCCAAAATGGCTGAGTGTTCCGTTTTACTCATAAAAGTAATGGGCAGTCGCACAAAACCATGGAGTATAGAAGACTTGATTCAACATCCGGAATTAGACATCATGGGTGCAGAACTACCACTTGTACTCCGTAAGTTAGTATATCGATCGATTATTAAAGAAGTGAAGATTGGGAACGAAGTGAAATCACATAGTAACCAAGATATCCTATATAGTATAATATGAAGCTGACTTCGAGGAAGAGTTAATATACTTTTCCTTATTTTTTTTGTATAAAAGCACATCAATCTGTTATTAGCAGAAACTATTAATGAATAGACGAATTAGGATTTTTTTAACATATATTTTTTGTTTAAATTAAATTTGACTCTGCTATAGTTTCTGTGTTAAATTATATCTCGCCCCATTAAACAGGAGACACAGATTACAAGTCAGTAATCAGTCGTTGAAAAAGAAATTGAAAAAAACTTCTTGACGAAATGGCGGCGAGCATGATATATTATAGAAGTTGTCGCCGAGAACAACTGGTAACAACAAAATGAACAAATTGGTCTTTGAAAACTGAACAACGAGTGAGTAGATTTCACGAAAGTGAAGTCAAAACAAATGAGAAATCATTTGATAGAGAAAGTAATTTCTCGTCAGTTTGTTTTAAATGAGCATATCGCTCTTTCTAAATTGATTCCAAATCACTGCAAAGCTGATTTGAAATCAATATAATTTGGAGAGTTTGATCCTGGCTCAGGACGAACGCTGGCGGCGTGCCTAATACATGCAAGTCGAGCGGAGTTGTTTTGGAAGCTTGCTTCCAAAACAACTTAGCGGCGGACGGGTGAGTAACACGTAGGTAACCTGCCTGTAAGACTGGGATAACTACCGGAAACGGTAGCTAATACCGGATAATTTGTTTCCTCTCATGAGGAGATACTGAAAGGCGGAGCAATCTGCCACTTACAGATGGGCCTGCGGCGCATTAGCTAGTTGGTGAGGTAACGGCTCACCAAGGCGACGATGCGTAGCCGACCTGAGAGGGTGAACGGCCACACTGGGACTGAGACACGGCCCA